>CAYQXH010000064.1:0-12999 GCA_964421325.1 uncultured Propionibacteriaceae bacterium | reverse complement strand
CGGAACCACAGCAAGGAAGAAGTGCAATGGAAGTAATCATCTGTCCCAACGCCCACCGAGTCGGCGAGGTGGCTGCGGCGAAGGCAGCCCGGATCGCCGCCCCGATCGGCCCGAAGGTCGTCCTCGGTGTCGCCACCGGGTCCTCGCCGGTGCAGACCTTCGCCGAGCTGGCCCGGCTGGTCGCCTCCGGTGACCTCGACCTCTCCGAGGCCTCGGCGTTCGCCCTCGACGAGTACGTGGGCATTCCCGAGGGCCACCCGCAGAGCTACCACGAGATCATCCGGCAGACGGTGACCGAGCCGATGGGTCTCGACCCGGCTCGGGTGCACGTCCCCGACGGCTTCGCCGACGACCTCGCCGCAGCCTGCCAGGCCTACGAGGACGCGATCCTGGCTGCCGGCGGCGTCGACATCCAGTTCCTCGGCGTCGGCTCCAACGGCCACATCGGCTTCAACGAGCCCACCTCCTCGCTGGCGTCGCGGACCCGGATCAAGACCCTCGCAGCCCGGACGCTGGCTGACAACGCCCGGTTCTTCGACTCCATCGACGACGTGCCGCGACACTGCCTCACGCAGGGGCTCGGCACGATCATGGACGCCCGCAACGTGATCCTCGTGGCCACCGGCACCGGGAAGGCCCACGCGATCGCCCAGATCGTGGAGGGCCCGATCACGTCGATGTACCCGGGCTCGGTCCTGCAGCTGCACCAGCACGCCACGATCGTGGTCGACGCCGAGGCCGCGTCCGAACTGACCCTGGTCGACTACTACAAGCAGACCTACGCGAACCTGCCCGACTGGCAGCGGCTGGACGTCTGACCATGCTGATCACGGCTGAGCGGATCCTCTTCCCGGACGCGGACGAACCGGTGGCCGGCCACCTGGAGATCGAGGGCGAGGACATCCTCGCCGCCGGTCCCGGGCCCGGCCCCCGCCCGGCCGATGCGCACCTTGCCGGGATCGTCGTCCCCGGGTACGTCGACGTGCACAGCCACGGCGGCGGCGGGGCATCCTTCGTCACCGAGGATCCGCAGACCGCCCGCCAGGTGCTGGCCGCCCACCGGCGGCACGGGGTCACCACCATGGTGGCCTCGTTGGTCACCGGCGCCACGGCCGACCTCGAGCGCCAGGTCGCCTGCCTCGCCGGGCTGGTCGAGGCCGGCGAGCTGGCCGGCATCCACCTGGAGGGGCCCTGGCTGGCGCTGAAGTACAAGGGCGCCCACCCGCCACTGCTGCTGTCGGACCCCCGACCGGAAGCAGTCGAACACCTGCTGGCCGCAGGCCGCGGGACGGTGCGGATGGTGACGATAGCCCCGGAGCGCGCCGGCGCCCTCGAATCGATCCGGCTGATGACCGCCGAGGGCGTCGTCGCAGCCCTGGGCCACACCGACGCCGACTACGACACCTGCCGGGCAGCCATCGCCGCGGGTGCCAGGGGTGCCACCCACCTGTTCAATGCGATGGCTCCGCTGCGGCACCGTGACCCCGGGCCGGTGCTGGCGCTGTGGGAGGATCCGGGGGTCTACCTCGAGCTGATCATGGACGGGGTGCACGTCCGGCCGGAACTGGTCGCCTTCGTGATGTCCACCGAACCCGATCGGGTGGTCCTCGTCACCGACGCGATGGCTGCTGCCGGCGGTGCCGACGGCGACTACGTGCTCGGAGAGCTGCCGGTCGAGGTTCGCGACGGCGTGGCCCGGATCGCCGGCACCGAGACCATCGCCGGGTCGACCCTTACCCTCGACCGGGCCGTCCGGAACTGCGTGGCAGCCGGTGTCCCGCTGGCAAGGGCCGTCCGTTCCGCCACGGCGTTGCCGGCCGACTACCTTGGCCTTGCCGACGTCGGCCGGCTGGCCCCGGGCAAGCGGGCCGACCTGGTCGTGCTCGACGACGACCTCCAGGTCACCCGGGTGATGCAGCGCGGCGTCTGGCAGTGACGGCGTCCGGCACGGCCGGGCACGACCGCCGGGGTGCCAGTGCGACGACGGGCCGCCCGGCGACTACGGTTGGGGCGTGACCCAGACGCAACCGCCGAAACCGAAGGTCCGTTGGGGTCGGGTGGCCCTGTTCTACGGGCTGGCTCTCGGCTGGGTCTGCCTGCTCACCCTCGGCCTGGTCGTCACCGGCCAGCGCGACCTCTCCGGCGCAGCCGGGCCGACCGTCGTCACGGTGGTGCTCGCGCTGCTCTACATGCCCGCCCCCCTCGTGGCAGCCCTGATCGTCGGCCGCCTCGACAAGCGGCCGGCGCTGATCCGGAGTACCTTCGACGGCTTCTTGGGCAAGCTGCCGAAGCTGGTCGGGGTCACCGTCCTCGTGGTCGCAGTGACAGTGCTCGGCATGATCGGGCTCACCTGGGTGGCCGGCAACCTGCTCGGGCTGCCCGGACCGGGAAGCCTGCTGACGAACCAGGCCGACCTGGTGGCCAACACCCTCACCCTGCTCCCGGCCCAGGACGCCGACCAGGTGGCGAGGCTGGCAGCTGCCACCCCGTCCCTCTGGGGACTGGTTGGGCTGGCCTTCGTCGGCGCGCTGATAGCCGGCTTCACCATCAACGGGGTCTTCGCCTACGGCGAGGAGTACGGGTGGCGGGGCTGGCTCGCGGACGAACTGCGTCCCCTCGGCGCCTTCTGGGCCAACGTGCTCACCGGTGTCCTGTGGGGCCTGTGGCACACCCCGCTGATCCTGCTCGGCTTCAACTACGGCGACTACGGCAGGCTCGGCCCGGCCTTCATGGTCGCCCTGTGCATCCCGTTCTCCTTCCTGCTCTGGCGGGCGAGGGAGGTCACCGGTTCACTGCTGGCCCCGGCCGTGCTGCACGGCGCCTTCAACGGCTTCGCCGGCGTCTTCCTCGTGATCGTCGTCGACTCCAACCCCTTGGTCGCCGCGCCCGTCGGCCTGATCGGGGCAGGGGTGTTCGCCGTTGTCGCAGCCCTGTTCTGGCTGCTCACCCGGCGGGTTGTCCCCGATCTGGGGGCCGGTCGCGCTCGATGAGCGGACCCACGTACCCCGACTGGGTGCACCAGCTGAGTGAACGCCGGCTCGTGGAGATGTTCGGCGAGGTCACCCTTGCGCGCGGCCAGGAGTACGTCCGGCAGGGCCGAGTCGGGCACGTCGCGATGGGCTCCGGCACCGGCGGCAGCCTGATCCAGGCCCAGGTGCGGGGCAGCGCGACCCGGGCCTACCAGACGGTCGCCCGCTACCAGGCGGCCACCGGAGCGATCACCACGTCCTGTTCGTGCCCGATCGGTTACGACTGCAAGCACGGCGCAGCCCTGTTGTGGCACATGCGGACGGCCAACCTGCTCGCGCTCACCCCGGCCTGGCAGCGGGCGCTGGCCCAGGTGACCGGCGAGGTGCCGACCAGCGGGGACGAGCCGCTTGCCGTGCAGGTGACCCAGGCCGACTCCGGAGCCATCCAGCTCCGGCCGCTCGCCTGGGGCAGGTCCGGGCGCTGGGTGCGCGGCGGCACCACCTGGGAGAGCCTCGCCCACCCCTGGGGCGGTGGTCACCTCGAGGAGCACCGGAGACTGCTGGCCGGGCTGGCCCGCACCCGCGAACAGCGCACCGGCTACTCCTTCTACGCCCAGCGCGCAGAGGTGCTCGAGCTCGGGGCGCTGGACGCGTCCGCCTGGTCCTGGCTCACCCGGGCTGTCGAGGCCGGGGTGGAACTCGTGGCAGGCAAGGGCACGCCTGAGGTGCGGCTGGTCAGGGAGCCGGCGCGGGTCGCCTCAAGGCTCAGCCGCGACCGCGACGGCCTGTTGCTGCGGACCATGGCGACCTCTGGCAGCCGGGAGTGGCCGGTGCTCTACTCGAACCTGCTCGGCTCCCCGGCCCACGGGTTCGCTGTCATCGAGGCCGGCGAGCTGCTGCTGGTGCCGTTCGCCGAGCCGCTCTCCCAGGGCCAGCAGGCCCTGCTGGTGCAGCACCCGCGCCTGGAGATCCCGGCAGCCGACGTCGCCGCCTTCGTCGCGCAGTTCCACCCGACCCTCCGCCGCCTGGTCGACCTCGCCACGGACGAGGACGTCCAGCTGCCGGAGACCACGCCACCCAGGCTGCTGCTGCGGGCGGCCTTCGCCCCCGACCACGTCACCCACCTGGCCTGGGCCTTCCGCTACCGGATCGGCGCCCAGGCGCAGGACGTCGAGCTCTACGGCGCTGGCCAGCAGCCCGTCCACCGCGACCGGCCGGCCGAGCAGGCCCTGCTCGAAGCGCTACCGGCCGGGCCGTGGCCGGTGCGTGGGGACCGGGCCGGCCAGCACCCCACCTCGGTCGCGACCCTCACCGGTGCCGCGACTGCCGACTTCGTCAGCCACTGGCTCGAGCGTCTCGACCGGCTCGGCGTGATCGTCGAGGTGACCGGGAAGCCGCAGGCCTACCGGCTGGCGCTCGAGGCGCCGCAACTCGACCTCGCCGTCACCGACGGCGCACCCGGCAGCGACTGGTTCAACCTCGCCGTCACCGTCACCATCGAGGGTGAGCCCGTCGAGTACCGCGAGCTGTTCACGGCCCTCGCGACGGGGCAGACGCACCTGATCCTGCCGTCGGGCACCTGGTTCAGCCTCGAGCGCCCCGAGCTGGAACAGCTGCGGACGTTGATCGAGGAGGCGGGCCAGCTCAGCGACAGCGACGGCGGCGGGCTGCGGCTGCGGGCCGTGCACGCCGGGCTCTGGGACGACCTGCGCAGCCTCGGCGTGGTGGCGGAGCAGTCGGCGGCCTGGGTGGCGGCGGTATCAGCCCTTCTGGAGACCGAGGAGCTGCCGCAGGTCCCGCTGCCGGCCGGCCTGAACGCGACCCTGCGTCCCTACCAGGAGCTCGGGTTCCGCTGGCTGCACTTCCTGCACGGCGCCCGGCTGGGTGGGATCCTCGCCGATGACATGGGCCTCGGCAAGACGCTGCAGGTGATCGCGCTCGCCTGCGCGCTCGTCGCGGAGGGTCGCCTCGACGAGCCGGTGCTGGTGGTCGCGCCCACCTCCGTGCTCGGCACCTGGGCTGCCGAAGCTGCCCGGTTCGCTCCCGGGCTCCGGGTGCGGGTGGTCGAGCAGTCCGGGAAGAAACGGACGCAGCAGCTGGCCGACCTGGCCGGGGGAGCCGACGTCGTGGTCACCTCCTACACGCTGCTGCGCCTGGATGCGGACGAGTACGCGGCCCAGCCCTGGGCTGCGGTGTTCCTCGACGAGGCGCAGTTCGTGAAGAACCGGCAGTCGCGGGCCTACCAGGCCGTCCGCAGGCTGCGGGCGCCGGCGAAGTTCGCAGTCACCGGAACGCCGCTGGAGAACAACCTGATGGACCTGTGGTCGCTGCTCTCGATCGTCGCGCCCGGGCTGTTCACCGACCCGGCAGTGTTCACCGACACCTACCGGCGTCCGATCGAGTCGGGCACCGACCCGACCGCGCTCGGCCGGCTGCACCGGCGCGTGCGTCCGCTGATGCTGCGCCGGACCAAGGAGGGGGTGGCGGCCGAACTGCCACCGAAGCAGGAGCAGGTGCTGAGGGTGCCGCTGTCACCCGGCCACCGCCGGCTCTACGACAAGCAGCTGGCCGCCGAGCGCAAGAAGGTCCTCGGCCTGGTCGACGACCTGCGGCGCAACCGCATCACCATCCTAAGTTCGCTCACGCTGCTGCGGCAGCTGGCGCTGTCGCCGGCCCTGGTGCTGCCCGGGCACCCGGCCGTCTCGGCGAAGCTGGACACCCTGGTGGAACTGGTGGCAGAGCTGGCGGCAGAGGGCCACCGGGCCCTGGTCTTCAGCCAGTTCACCAGCTACCTGGGCCTGGCCAGGGAACGCCTGCGTGCGGAGGGGATCGGCGCCAGCTACCTCGACGGCCGCACCCGCGACCGGGCTGCGAAGATCGAGGGCTTCCGCAGCGGCACCGACCCGGTGTTCCTGATCAGCCTCAAGGCCGGCGGGTTCGGCCTGACCCTCACCGAGGCCGACTACGTCTTCATCCTCGATCCGTGGTGGAACCCGGCCGCAGAGCTCCAGGCGATCGACCGGACCCACCGGATCGGCCAGGAGAAGCACGTCATGGTCTACCGTCTGGTCAGCGAGGACACGATCGAGGAGAAGGTGGTGGCACTCCAGGAGCGGAAGCGCGACCTGTTCGCCAAGGTGGTCGGCGAGGGCGGCGAGCTGGCCGCACCCCTCAGCGCCGACGACATCCGCAGCCTGCTCGAACCCACGACCCCGGCTCCCGACGGCCAGGGGCGGAAGCCGTGACCGTGGCGAGGCAGGCCCGGTTGTGGCAGTGGGCCGCGGTGGCCTACGGCATCTGTGCCGTCCTCTTCCTCGCCTACTTCCCCAGCATGACCGTGCAGGGCGAGCAGTACCCCCTGATCCAGGTACTCGGCCCGGGAATGCTGGTGCCGGTGGCCGTCCCGGTGGTGGTGACGGCGCTGCCGGCCCTGCTGCCGTGGAAGAAGGCCCTGGTGGCCTGGATCGTTGCCGGGGCACTGCTGGTGTTCATCATCGCCACCGCCTTGTCGGTCGGGCTGGTCTACCTGCCGTCGGCAGTGTTCACTGGGGTGGCCGCCTACCTGCACGGCCGGGCCCCGATCGAGGACGCTCCGCCCGAGCCCGACGACTGGCCGAACCGCCGGCTCTGAGTCGGGCTGTGCCTGGACGCAGGCCCAGGCGGACGCACTGGTCGAGCTGGCCAGCCACTTCTGCTCATGCGGGCGCCTGCCGCCGCCGGGCGAGCGCCGCTGGCGTCAGCACCACCGGTATCGCGGCTGAGGCTCAGTCCCCGGTTGTCCCGGTCCGGGCGAGCGGGCGGGCCGAGGGCACGACCAGCAGGGCGAGGAGGGAAACGGCACCGACGACGGTGAGTGCGCGGAGGATCCCGAAGTGGTCGCCGAGGAAGCCGAGCAGGGGCGGGCCGGCGAGGAAGGCTGTGTACCCGACGGTGGAGACCACGCTGAGGCGGGCGTGCGCCCGCGCCGGGTCGTCCGCGGCTGCCGACATCCCGACCGGGAAGCCCAGGCTGGCGCCGACCCCCCAGATCGCGGCACCGGCGAACGCCATCCAGGTCGTGCCGAAGACCACCAGGAGGCAACCGACGATCGCCGCGCCGAACAGGATGCGGAGCACCGCCACCCGTCCGTAGCGATCGAGCAGGCCGGTGCCCAGGATCCGTCCGGCGGTCATGAAGGCGAGGAAGACGGCAAGGGCCACCACCCCGAGCGCCTTGTCGATCCGGTGGCCGTCGACGAAGGCGACGGCCAGCCAGTCGTTCGCTGTGCCCTCGGTGAACGCTGCTGCCAGCACCATGACGCCGATGAGCAGCGTGCGCGGCTCGGCCCAGGCCGAACGGGGCCGGGTGGTCGCCGGGGCGCCCGGATCGTTCCCGGCTTCCTTGAAGGCCGGCAGGAACTGGGCTGTGCCCCAGAGCACCAGGACAGCTGACGCCACTGCGACGAGGCCGATGTGCTCGATCAGGGGCACCCGGAGCCAGACCATCAGGGCTCCGATCAGGGCGCCGACCACGGTGCCGCCGCTGAACCCGGCGTGGAACCACGGCATGATCGACCGGCCGAGCGACTGCTCGATGATGGTCCCCTCGAGGTTCTGAGCGACGTCCCAGACGCCGGTGCCCAGCCCCAGCAGGAAGAGTCCCGGCGCCACGGCCAGCATCGGCAGCTGCGCCTGGACGCAGGCAGCGGCGATCACCAGGCCGGGCAGAGCGAGCGCCATGGCCAGCCGGACGGCGCGGGTTGCGCCGAGGCGGTGCGTGAAGAACCCGGCCAACGGCAGGCCGCACAGGGCGCCCGCGGAGACGGCGAGCAGGAGGAGCCCGAGCTGCCCCGGAGTGAGGTGCAGGAGTTCCTTCATGTCCGGAACCCGCGACATCCACGTGGCGAAGGCGAGGCCGTTCACTGCGAAGACCAACAGGTCGCCGTGCTGCGCCCGACGGATGGCCTGCGGCGCAGGTGCGCGGGAGATGGCCTCGGTACCCGGAATCATGTGTACGAGCGTACACGGTTAATGTACGATCGTACACATGAGTTCGATCGACTACTTCGCCGGCGATCCGCGCACCAACCGGGAGCGGATGCTGGCCGGCGACCTCTACATCGCCGACGATCCGCTGAACGCCGAACGCAGCCGGCGCGCGGTCCAGCTGGCCGACCGTTACCACCGGGCGTTCATCAACGGTGCGGAGGACGCCGGCGCGGTACTGGACGACCTGATCGGCGACCTCGGCGAGGACGCGGTGGTCAAACCGCCGCTGTTCGTGGACTACGGCGACCACATCAGCATCGGGGCGCGCACCTTCGTCAACTACAACCTCACCGCCCTGGATGTCGCGCCCATCACGATCGGTGCCGACTGCCAGCTCGGACCCAATGTGCAGCTCCTGACGCCGACCCACCCGATCGAGCCACAGCCGCGCCGCGACAAGCTCGAAGCCGCGGAACCGATCACCATCGGCGACAACGTCTGGCTCGGCGGTGGCGTGATCGTCTGCCCCGGGGTGACCATCGGTGACAACGCAGTGATCGGAGCCGGAGCGGTCGTCACCCGTGACATCCCGGCCAACAGCCTCGCCGTCGGGAATCCGGCGCGCGTCATCCGGAGCATCTGAACCGTGCCTGCGAACGGGACGACCCCCAGGGCGGCAAGCACCAGACGGCACGATCCGGACCGACGGCGGCGGATCATCGAGACCTGTCTGGACGTGATCGCCGAGCGCGGTGTCGCCGGCACTTCCCACCGGACCGTGGCTGCAGCAGCCGGGGTCCCGCTCGGCTCGATGACCTACCACTTCGCCGGCATGGACGACCTGCTCCACGAGGCCTTCGCCAGCTTCACCCGAACGGTGATCGACCGGTTCGAGCGCCGGATGGCGGCAGCCACCGACCTCGCGGCCGCCAGGCAGGCGGTGCTGGCGCTGATCACGGCCGACGTCTTCGCCAGCAACCGCGACCTCGTCCTGACCCATGAGCTCTACACCCTGGCAGCCCGCAACCCGGCCTTCCGCGATCTCACCAACGCCTGGATGCGCAGCAGCCGGACAGCACTCGAACGCCATTTCGACCCGACAACGACCCGCATCCTGGACGCCCTCATCGAGGGGCTGACCATCCACCGCGCCCTCGACACCGAGCCGCAGGATCCACAGATCGTCCAGGCTGCGATCGACCGGATCACCGGGCCGGCGCCGACCTGAACGCGCTCCGCGAGCTTCGAGCGAATCGCGGACAGGAACTGACCTGGATGGTGGCTAGCCTTCGAGCTACATCGAGGAAGGGAGCAGTCATGGACTGGAAGATCGAACTGCTGGCGGTGCCGGTGACCGACGTCGACCGGGCAAAGGCCTTCTACGTTGATCAGGTCGGCTTCAACGCCGATCACGACCATCGGGTCAACGAGAACCTGCGGTTCGTGCAGCTGACCCCGCCCGGCTCGGCCTGCTCGATCGTGATCGGCGAGGGGATCACCGAGATGGTTCCCGGCTCCCAGCAGGGAATCCAGATCGTCGTCGCCGATGCCGAAGCCGCCCGCGCGCAGCTGGTGGCGAACGGTGTCGAGGCCAGCGACGTCGACGACCAGCCGTGGGGTCGGTTCGTCTTCTTCACCGACCCGGACGGGAACGGCTGGGCCCTGCAGCAACTGCCCGACCGCTCCTAGGCGACCGCGGACTCCGGCGCCCGGGAGGTGTCGCACTCGCCGATGGTGGTCGCATCGAACCCGACCAGGGTCCACCTGCGGAGCGATTCGGAGGTGCCGTGATCGGAATCGGAGCCGGCGGCCGCATCCTCGACCAGGGCCGTACGCACCTCTTCGCTCACTTCAAGTCCAGCGAGGGTGCGCATCAGCATGGCCGACCAGCAGCTGGCCTGAAGCTCGATCCGCCGGGTCGGGTCACCCGGCGGGGTGTCCAGCGCCAGGCCGAGCTCCTGCTGGACGGCATGGGCGTACTCGTGGAACACGATGCTGGGCGCGGCCAGATCCGAATCACCGGCGACGGTCTGCAGTGCATCGGCGAACACCAGGCTGCCGTCGGCGATGCAGAACATGCCGGCATCCTCGTCCCCGAGGCCGCCGGTGCAGTAGCTGGCCCAGTCCGCTGCCTCCAGGTACACCGCGGGCTCCGGCGCCTTCCTGCCGACCGCCTCGAGCAGCGGCGCCCAGGACTCGCGGGCGCAGTCGACGTAGTCCCGCAGCGACTCCAGGAACGCGGCCGGGGTGGAGGTGTCGTCGAACACCGGACACAGGCCTGCCGGCACCGGTTGCTCGTTGAGCATGGCATGGCGGGCAACCGGGACGACGACCCCCGGCGGGGGGACGAGGGCGCAACCCGAAAGGACCACCAACGCGAGGACACCGGCAGCCAATCTGGACACGATTGGATTATCGCCCAGCGCCACCTCGGTCACGGGCCGGAAGGCCCGATCCGACCTTTCTCGGTTGCCGGTGCCGGTACCGGTGGCCGGCTGGAGCTGCTCAGTCGACGTTGTGCGCCGGCTCGATCAGCCGTCCGCTGATGACGCCGAGGGCCTCGAGCATCGGCAGCAGCTTGGCCTCGGTCTCGGCGAACTCCTCGCCGGGGTCGGACTCGGCGACGATTCCGCAGCCCGCGTACAGCGTGATCCGGTGCGGGTCGGCCGGGTCGACCAGCCCGCAGCGAAGGGCGATCGCGAACTCACCGTCCCCGGTGGCGTCCAGCCAGCCGACCGGGCCGGAGTAGCGGCCTCGGTCGAGGTGCTCGAGTTCGGCGATGGCAGCCCGGGCGGCCGGGGTCGGAGTTCCGCAGACCGCGGCCGAAGGGTGCAGCTCGCCGGCCAGTCGCAGCGCGGTCACCCCGGGGTGCACCACCGCGGTCACGTCCGAGGCCAGGTGCAGGACGTTGGGGAGTTCCAGCACGTAGGGCGCGTCCGGCACGTTCATGCCGGAGCAGAACGGGGCGAGGGAGCGGGCCACCGACTCCACGGCCAGCTCGTGCTCGACGAGGTTCTTGCTGGACCGGGCCAGCGCGTGGGCGAGCTTCAGGTCGAGTTCCTCGCCGCCGTTGCGCCGGATGGTCCCTGCGAGCACCCGGGACGTGGCCAGGCCACCCTCGAGGCGGATCAGCATCTCCGGGGAGGCACCGACCAACCCGGCGACGTGGTAGGTCCAGCAACTGCGGTAGGCGTCGGCCAGGGCCGCCACCAGCCAGTTCGGGTCGAGCGGGGTCTCCGAGACCAGCGTCAGGCCCCTGGCCAGGACGACCTTGTCCAGCTCCCCGCGGCTGATCCGCGACACCGCCTCGCCGACGATGTCCTGCCACTGGGCCCGGCCAAGGCTCGCGGCCGCCTCCTTCACCGCCACCGGCGCTGCCGGTCGCTCGGTCAGGTCGGGCATGCCGGGCAACGGGACGTCGGTGCCCCCGACGACCGTGAGCCAGGACTGCCCGTTGCGGCGACCGATCACGATCCTCGGGACGATCACGACGGAGCGCTGCTCGCTGTGGTCGGGGTCGAAAACGAAGGACGCGAACGCGATCGGCCCGGTGCCCGAGCACTCCAGGTGCTCGGACTCGTGCTCGATCCGCCCGCAGGTCTCCTGCCACCAGTCGTCCGCCTCGTCGGCTGTGCCGCCCTCGAACCGGGCCACCTCGCCGATGCCGACCATCCCGTCCCCGCGCCGCAGCCAGGCATGGCCACCGACAGGCGGCAGGTAGGCGGTCAGGTCACCGGGATCTTCGATCCCGATCGTCATCGCTCGCCACTGGGGGCCGGGCGGGTGATGGATCACAACCGCAGGATAGCCGCTGCGCCCCGGTGTCGCCGGACGCGCTGTGGCGCCAAATGGCTCCGTCAGGCCAGATTGCCTAGACTGACGGCAGTCCCCCGAGCCAAGTGCAGGAGCGCCCATGTCCGAGCCGCAGCCGGCAGAGCCGGCCACCGGCTCAGCCATTGAGGCCGACGTGATCGTCGTCGGCGCCGGGCCGGGTGGATCGACTGCAGCAGCCCACCTCGCCGACCGCGGCCTCGACGTGGTGCTGCTGGAGAAGAGCACCTTCCCGCGCGAGAAGGTCTGCGGTGACGGGCTCACCCCGCGCGCCGTCAAGCAGCTGATCCGGCTGGGCATCGACACCAGCGAGGAAGCCGGCTGGGTGCGCAACAAGGGCCTGCGGGTCTACGGCGGTCGCAGCGAGCCGTTCGAGCTGCCCTGGCCGGAGCTCGCCGAGTTCCCGCCCTACGGCCTGGTGCGGGCCCGGGCGCAGTTCGACAAGATCCTGGCCGACCGAGCCGTCGCCGGCGGCGCCCGGCTCTACGAGCAGACCAACGTGACCGCTCCGGTCATCTCCGCCAGCACCGACCGGATCGTCGGGGTGACCACGAAGGACGGCCGGCAGTTCCGCGCGCCGCTGGTGATCGCCGCGGACGGCAACTCCGCCAGACTCGCCATCGGCATGGGGCTGGCCAAGCGCACGGACCGTCCGATGGGCGTCGCCGTCCGGGCCTACTTCAACTCACCGCGAACCAACGACGACTACATGGAGTCCTGGCTCGAACTCTGGGACGGCAAGCCCGGAGAGTCCGCCCTGCTGCCCGGCTACGGCTGGGTCTTCGGGATGGGCGACGGCACCGTCAACGTTGGCCTCGGCACCGTCGCCTCCAGTTCGGAGCCGGCCAAGCTGAACTACCGCGACATGTTCTCCCGCTGGCTGGCCAACACCCCGCCGGAGTGGGGTTTCACCCCGGAGAACCAGGTCGGGCCGACCCTCGGTGCAGCCCTGCCGATGAGCTTCAACCGGCAGCCCGCCTACACCAGGGGCCTGCTGCTGGTGGGGGACTCCGGCGGCATGATCTCGCCGTTCAACGGCGAGGGCATCTCCTACGCGATGGAGGCGGCGGAGATGGCCGCGGACGCGATCGCGGACGCGCACTTCCGGGGCTTCGGGACGCCCAGTGCTGAGCGCGCGCTGGCCGGCTACCCGGCCCGGTTGAAGTCGGAGTGGGGTGGGTACTTCCGGCTCGGCCAGGTGTTCGTCTCCCTGATCGAGCACCCGCAGGTGA
>CAYQXH010000063.1:0-13033 GCA_964421325.1 uncultured Propionibacteriaceae bacterium | reverse complement strand
CCGGGGCTGCTGGAAGCCGATGTGGGCGACTGGACCGGGGAGGCGCTGGCCGCAGCAACCAGGCAAAAGGAGTGGCGGGAGCTGCAACGCTCCCCGGCCACCTTCCGGTTCCCCGGCGGGGAGAGCTTCGCCGAGCTCCAGGCGCGGGTCGTGGCGGTGCTGGACCGGCTGCGCGCTGCCCACCCGGGCCGGACGGTCGCCTGCTTCACCCACGCCGACCCGATCGCGATGGCCATCACCTTCGCCATGGGTGCCCCGCTGGACTCCTTCGGCCGGGTCGTGGTCGGCACCGGGTCGATCTCGGCGATCAGCTACCCGGTGGGCGGCCCGCCGCTGGTACTGGTCGTGAACTCCACGACCGGCCCGGTCACCGGCCCGACCGTCGGGAGCTGATCCGGTGACCGCGGGCGAACCGGCGCCGGCCTGGGACGACAGTGTGGTGACCCTGCTCGAGGAGGGTTCCTTCGAGCTGATCGCCCGGATCGCCCCGAGCAGCAACCTCGCGCTGCTGGCGGAGGTCAGCTCGACCGGCCGGACGGTGACTGCGGTGTACAAGCCGCAGACCGGCGAGCGTCCGTTGTGGGACTTCGAGCGCGGGCTGCACCGCCGGGAGGTGGCGGCCTACCTGCTCAGCGAATGGCTCGGCTGGCACCTGGTGCCGCCAACGGTGGTTCGCGAGGACGCGCCGGTTGGGGTGGGCTCGGTGCAACTGTTCATCGACTCGGACCCCGACGAGCACTACTTCACCCTCTACCGGCGGGCGCCGGAGACCTTCGAGGAACTGCGGGCGCTCGCCGTCTTCGACCTGGTGGCGAACAACGCCGACCGGAAGAGCGGGCATGTGCTGCGCGGCACCGACGGCCGCATCCGCGGCATCGATCACGGCCTGTGCTTCGCAGCGGACGACAAATTGCGGACGGTGATCTGGGACTTCGCCGGCGAGCCGATTCCGGTAGCCCTGCTCAGCGCGCTGGCGCCCCTGCTCGCCGACGTGCCGGCGGAGGTGGCTGCCCTGCTCGAACCGGTCGAGGTAGAGGCGCTTCAGGCCCGGGTCGGGCGCGTGCTGCGGTCGGGCCACTTCCCGGTCGACCGGAGTGGACGCCGGATCCCCTGGCCGATGGTCTAGGGTTCGCCGCGTCCCGGCAGGGACGTCAGACCTACGAAGGCACCGGGTCAGCGGAGGTCTCGTCGGCGGAGACCTCCTTGAGGGCGGTCTGGATCACCTGCTCGAGGACCCGATCCTCCCTGGCGATCAGTTCGACGAGCTCATCGCTGAAGCCCGCGCTCGGGTTGGCAGGATCGGCGTAGAGGGATGCCTTGCCGATCGCGGTGTCGACCCGTCCCAGCTCGGCGGCCAGGTCCCGCAGGTTCTCGCTCATGGCCCATCATTACCCGTCGGGGTGGGGGTTGAGACCCAAACCGGGTAATGAATCGCATGGAGTCCGACGAGCAAGAAGCTTCACACCTCGAGGCGATGGCCAACCAGTTCCAGGAACTGCTGCGCAGCATGATGGACGAGTCCGGCAACCTGCAGATGGAGTCGGTGATCAGGCAGGCCACCGCCGCCATCTCCGGTGCCGACCACGCCGCCATCTCGCTCGTGCGCCACGGCCACGACCCGGAAACCGTCTTCGCCACCGGCGAGCTCCCGATCCGGGTCGACTCGGTCCAGTACAGCCTGAACGAGGGGCCCTGCGTGTCCGCGCTGGTGCAGAACGACTTCGTCTGGGTGAACGACCTCGCCTCGGACCGGCAGTTCCCCAGGTTCGCCCCGGCCGCCGTCGAACTCGGCGTGCGCGCGATGCTCAGCACCCGCCTGGTGCTGTCGGAGCACAACCGCGCGGCCCTCAACCTGTACTCCGACGGGCCGGGCGCGTTCCGTCCCGATCAGCTCCCGCTGGCTGCGATCTTCGGCTCCTACGCTTCCCTGCTCCTGATCAACCACCTCCTCGAGGACGAGGTGATCAACCTGGAGCGCGCCCTGGAGAGCAACCGGGAGATCGGGGTCGCGATGGGCATCCTGATGGCCCAGGGGCGCTACACCCAGGCGCAGGCCTTCGAGCAGCTCGTTCAGGCGAGCCAGCACCTCAATCGCCGGCTTCGGGATGTCGCCTCGGAGGTCACCACCACCGGGGGGCTGCCCGCCCGAACCCGGCGGAAGCGCGGCTCCGGCGATGCGGTTTGACCACCTCGGACGACCGGGTCCGGAGAAGGGGCTTGCCGTTGCGGACGGCGGGTAAGGGTTCAGTACGTCAGGTGGATGCCCGGGCATGCACCGGGCCAGGTGTGCCGGTTGAAGCAGCAGCCGGCACACCGCCGTGTGCGGGCCCCGTTCGGTCCGACTCGCGCCCGCGTTGCCGCGTTGCTGGCCGAGCCGCCTGCGGTCAGCATGCTGAAGCCCCGAGCACCGGATTGGACACCAGTCCCCGCAGGACCGGCAGCGCTCCGCTGGTGTCGGCGTTCAGCAGTGGTCGGGTCGGGCGGCCCTCCTCTCCGGCCAGTACCCGGCGGCCGGCGCCCCGCCACGGGTGAGGTATTGCCAGGTGTGGCCGGGGAGCGCGCTCCGTAGCCTTGGTGTCCGGACGGCAGAGCCGGTCCTGGACTGGTGGGCAACCACCCGGTCCGGGGCCAACCATCACCCGTGGGAGGCACCCGATGAGCGCTCAGCAGGGTCGCGACGCCCTGGCTGCCCTGCTCCGCTGGGAGGCGGCGGGCGGAACCTGGGTCCAGCGCGGGCGCAGCGGCGGGGCCCTGGTCGTCGACCTGGTCACCTGCGACGGTGGCGAAGTGGTGGGCGAACTGAGGTCCCCGGATCCGGCGTTCGTCGCCCACGTGCTCGGCGGGTCCGACCGTGGCCGGTGACCGGTGGGTGCTGCACGTCGATCTCGACCAGTTCATCGCTGCCGTCGAAGTGCTGCGTCGACCGGAGCTCGCCGGCCGGCCGGTGATCGTCGGGGGACGCGGGGACCCGACGGAGCGGGCTGTGGTCTCGACGGCGTCCTACGAGGCCCGTGAGTTCGGGGTCGGCTCGGGCATGCCACTGCGGGTCGCGGCCCGGAAGGCGCCCGAGGCGGTCATCCTTCCCGTGGACGCACCGGCGTACACGGCGGCATCCAGCGAGGTGATGGCGACCCTGCGCGAGCAGCCGGGCGCGGTCGTGCAGGTGCTCGGCTGGGATGAGGCGTTCATCGGGGTCGCCACCGACGACCCGGAGGCTTACGCGCGGCGCGTCCAGCGTGCCGTGCTCGACCGGACCGCGCTGCACTGCAGCGTCGGCATCGGCGACACCCTGGTCCGCGCGAAGGTGGCGACCGGGTTCGGCAAGCCCCGCGGGGTCTTCCGGCTGACGGCTGCCAACTGGCTCGAGGTGATGGGCACCCGCCCGACGATCGACCTGTGGGGGGTCGGCACGAAGACCTCCCGGCGCCTGGCGGGCCTCGGCATCCGCACGGTAGCGGAGCTGGCCGCAGCCGAACCGGGCGGCCTGGTGGCCGAGTTCGGCCCGACGATGGGCCCCTGGTACGTCCAGCTCGGACGCGGCGAGGGCGCGACGGTCGTGGACGACACCCCCTGGGTGCCGCGGGGACACAGCCGGGAGACCACCTATCAGCAGAACCTCGTCGAACCCGCCCGGGTGACCGAAGCCGTCCGCGAGCTGCTCAACCAGGTGCTGGACGACGTGGCCGCGGACGGGCGACCGGTGGTCGGCCTCGGGCTGAAGGTGCGCTACGCCCCGTTCGTCACCAGGACCTTCACGAGGAGGATCGCGGCCACTTCCGACCGCGACGAGGTGAGCGCGCAGGTGCTGGAGCTGGCCGGGAGGATCGAGTCCGACCGACCGATCCGGCTCCTCGGCGTCCGGGCGGAGCTGGCGATGCCCGATGATGCCCGCAAGGGTCACTCGCCGACCCGCAGCGGCTGGTGAGCGGCCCGGCCTGAGGGCAGCCCGCGGGATCCCGCCCGCCCTCAGGTCACCCGGAACGCGGCCTGCCCCGAGCGGATGGAACTGGCGCCGGAGGCGGTGATGCTCGCCTGCATCTTGAACTGCCAGTCCTCCGGAACCGTGCAACTCACTTCGGAGAAGGCACCGGAGTCATCCGCTGTCGTCTCGGCACACACGTCGGTGTGGAACCGGATGGTGACGGTCTCCCCCGCTGCGAAGCCTTCTCCGCTGACGTGGACCGTCGTGCCGGCTGGCCCGGAGAGCTTGTCCAGGAAGACCCTGGTCTCCCCCGGCGGCTCCGGCATCGACGTGGCTTCCGAGGACCGGGAGGGGGATGTGCCCACCGGCGGCCAGGTGAGCCAGCCCTGAACGAAGGAGAGCACCAGCCCACCCACCACCGTGACCACGATCCCGATCACGATCTGCGGCACGTAGTCGTTTCGGTTCTGATTGCCCATCGCTGCCCGTTCGCGCACGGTGATCCGATGTCAGGAGCGTAAGTCCTTGTCCGGCGCCGGTCTGTGGGCATTCGTGCCCCCGGCTCAACCGATCGGCAGCTTCGTGTCCGCGAAATCGTGGCGGAAGGTGCCGATGTCGTGTCCGCTCCGGTCGCCCAGCCGCCCGGCCAGAATCTGGCCGACGACCACCTCGAGGATGCCGGCGACCACCGGCGTCACGACCGGCAGCGTCACGCCGACGCTGCCGGGGACCGGTCGGGGGCTGACGTGCAGCACCGGGAGGCCGACCTCGACCATGCGAGCCGCCAGCTCATCGGCGCGGCCGCCACCGAACACGACAGCACAGGCGTCCCCCGGCATCGACTCGGCCGGGCCGTGCAGGTACTGGTCGGTCTGGAAGTGCGCGGACGGCGTCCGGCCGGCCTCGCGCAGCAGGAGCGCCGTCTCCGCGGCAGCTGCGAGGGAGGCACCGGCGCCGACACAGTCGAGCATCGACACCGACCCCTCGGGGCGACACGTCGCAAGGAACTCCTCGACCGCTGCTGTCGCCACCGGCAGCCACGAGCGCACCAGTGCGGGGGCGTCGTCCAGCCCCTCGGCCAACCCGGTCAGGCCGAGCCGTTCACCGATCAGGGCGAGTGCGGCAAGGGTCGAGGTGTAGCCGGAGACGTAGACGCCGGCGTCGGCGACACCGCCGAGTGGCACCACGGTGTCCGCGACCTCGGTCACCGGCGAACCGGCCACATTGGTGACGACGATCCGGTGGCCCCGGCAGCGACCGAGGGCCTCGATCGTCTCCGGACTCCGCCCCGATTCACTGATTCCGATGGCGAGTGCCGAGAGCAGCCCCGGGGCTTCCCGCCAGTCGGCGGCCGCCCAGTTGAGCACCACCCGGTCGCGTCCCCTGGCCGCGGCGACGAGAAACTCGGCAGCCATCGTCGAAGCGCCCATCGCCACCACGGCCAGCGGCTCTCCCGGCCGCCAGGCCGGCAGCTCAGCTGCGTCCAGTGCGGCCCGGGCCGCTTCGATGGTCTCTGCCAGGCTCTCGTCCTGTCGCCGGACTGTCGCCCAGTATTCGGCCCGATCCATGCTCACCCCTTGATTGCTCCTGCGGACATGCCGCTGACGATGTTGCGTTGGAAGACGAGTGCGATCAGCACCGGCGGCAGCGCCGTCACCAGCCCGCCCGCGGCGACAAGGCCGAAGTCGGTGGTGTAGCGGCCGGAGAACTCCGCGATCGCGACGGGCAGGGTCTTGGCTGCATAGGTGGAGGTGAAGATCAGGGCGTACAGGAACTCGTCCCAGGCGAGGAAGAAGGCGAACATCACAGCCGTGATGATCCCCGGCCGGGCGGTGGGCAGGACCACCCGCCACAGCGCCCCCATCCGGCTGCACCCGTCCACGCGGGCAGCGTCCTCGAGGTCCTCGGGCACGGTGAGGAAGTAGTTGGACAGGATCCAGAGGGTGAACGGCACCACGAGCGCGAGGTCGACCAGCACGAGGCCGAACCGGCTGTCGAGCAGCTGCAGCTGGTTGAGGATGAAGTAGAGCGGGATCAGCAGCGCGATCTGGGGAAGCATGTAGGTGGACAGGAACAGCAGCAGGGTGAGCTTCCGGCCCCGGAACCGCAGCCGGGCGAAGGCGTAGGCGCCGAAGATGCTCACCACCAGCGCGACCGCAACCGTGACCGTCGCGACCAGCAGCGAGTTGCCCATGGCCTCGAGGAAGCCGGCGCCGATGCCGTTCACCCCGCCGGGGGTGAGGATGGCGACGTAGCGGCCTGGGTCCAGTTCGGTCGGCAGCCAGCGCAGGGGACGCTCCAGCATGGCCCTGGCCGGGGTGACGGAGGCGACGGCCGTCCAGGCGATCGGCAGCAGGTACAGCACCGCCACCACTGCGGCCAGAACGTTGAGCAGCAACAGCTGCCGTTTGGTGGGCCTCACAGCAGGCTCATCTCGGACTTGCGGATCAGGCGGAGGTAGGTCAGGCAGAGCACGCAGATGATCAGCACGATCAGCATCGCCATGGCCGAGCCGACGCCGAAGTTCTGGTCGGAGAAGGCGGTCACGTACGTGTAGTAGGAGATCACGGCCGTCCCGTTGGCCGGGCCGCCGCGGGTCATGGCGTAGATGATGTCGAACACCTTGAACGCCTCGACGGTCCGCAACACGACGACGATGCTGATCGCCGGCACCAGCAGCGGCAGCGTGATCGCGCGGAAGCGTTTCCACCAGCCGAGGCCGTCGACCGCGGCAGCCTCGTAGAGCTCGTTCGGAATGCTGGTGAGACCGGCCAGCAGGAAGAACGCCACCAGCGGCGTGGTCTTCCAGGCGTCGGCGAGGATCACCAGGTTCATGGCACGCCACGGGTCGCTGAGCCACGGCACGTAGTCGTGGATCACGCCCAACTGGGTGAGCAGCGCGTTCAGGGCTCCGTACTGGGCGTTGAAGATCCCCTTCCACATCGCCGCGTTCACGATGGTGGGAATGGCCCACGGGATGACGATCGCCGTGCGGAACAGCCAGCGCCAGCGCAGTGGTGCGTTGAGCAGCAGGGCAAGGCAGAGACCGAGCCCCACCTCGATCACCAGCGAGGCCAGGGTGAAGTACAACGTACGACCAAGCGATGCCCAGACCGCCGGTGACGCGAGCATCTCGACGTAGTTCTCGACCCCGACGAAGGCCGGGGCCGGGTCGAGGGCCGAGCGGACGTCGAACATCGACACCAGCACGGTCCGGTACAGCGGGTAGAGCACCACCCCGAAGACCGTGAGGATCGCCGGCGCGAGCAGGAGCCACGCGAACCGGGTCTGCACCTGGCTCGTCGCGCTGCGCCTGCGGCGCGGCATCCGTTCGGTCTTCGGGGCGGTCACGGCTCAGCCGGCCAGGCTGTCGTTGCCCTGCTTGACCGCATCGTCGAGCGCGGCCTTCACGGACTTGCTGCCCAGCAGCGCGTTCTGGATCTCGACCTGCAGAATGCTGGACACCTTGTTGTAGTTGACCACCTGAGGACGCAGGATCGAGTCGGCGTAGGCCACCTTGCAGGCAGCGAACACCTCCGGGTTGATCTTGACGACCTCGGGGTTGGAGAAGCTGGAGGTCCAGTTCGGCATGGCCGACTTGGCCAGCGGGTCCTGCACCTCCTGGCTGCTGGCGAACTCGATCAGCTTCCACGCCGCGTCCGGGTTCTTCGAGCCGGCGGTGATCGCGAACGCCATCGCGCCGTTCACGCCGGGGCGCTTGCCGGACGGGCCCGCCGGGGTGGGGCTGACGCCGCACTTGCCGGCAACCTTGGAAGCGGCCTCGTCGTTCAGGTCGCGGAAGGTGGATTCCCAGTTCAGGCCGAAGGCGACCTCGCCGCTCTGCAGTGCCTTGATCACGTCGTCCTCGAGGAACGTTGGCGAGCCGGGTGCCGTGGTGCCGTCCTTGAGCGAGTCGACCATGAACTGCAGGGTCTGCTGGCCGGGGGCGTCGTTGAAGTTCAGCTTGCCGGAGGCGTCGGTGAAGGTGCCGCCGAACGCGCCGAGCAGCTGAGCGAAGTCACAGATCACGGCTTCGGCCTGGGCCCAGCTCCAGGCGATCGGGTGCTTGCTGACGCCCTTGGCGACCATCGCCTTGGCCGCCTTCATCACGCCGTCCCAGGTGGCGATGTCGGCCTCGGTGACACCAGCCTTCTCCATCAGGTCCCGGTTGTAGTAGAAGAGCTTGGTCGACGGGAACGACGGCGAGCCGTAGAAGCGGTCCTTGTACAGCGCTGCCTGCAGCGCGCCACCCTGCATCTCGGTCTTCCACGCTGCCGGGACGCGGTCGGTGACGTCGACGATCATCTTCTTCTCGGCGAACTCCGGTGGCCAGATGACATCCATGTGGATCACGTCGTAGGTGCCGGCCGCCGCTGCGGTGACGATCTTGTCGTGCAGCGCCTCGTAGGCCACGAACGTCGGGTTCACCTTGACGCCGGGGTTGGCGGCGGTGAACTTGCTGATCACCCCGGCCCAGTCCTCCTCGGTCCAGCCCGCCTGCTTCATCAGCAGGACGTTGACGTCGCCGCTGAGCGCTCCCCCGCTTCCTGCCGTGGTGGCCCCCGTCGACGGGGCGGTGGCCCCGGTAACGGAGCAGCCGGTCGCGGCAACCGCGGCCAATGCGCCGCCGGTGAGCAACAGTGTCCGCCTGGTCAGATTCATGATCGGCTCCCTTCATTTGGCGCAGGCACCTGCGCTGGTGGTTGTTGCGGCTCCGGCCGTGAGAGCGCGGAGGTTGGGACTCTGGGGTGGCGGAGGGACTGGCGGGCGAGCAGCACCGCACCTTCAACCGGCGGGCGGGTCAGCAGGACCACCGGCAGTTCGGGGTGAGCGGCGTGAAGGCCGGCGCGGATCGCGTCCGCCATCCGCGGCTGCGCTGTGACGACGCCACCGGCGAGGACGACCGCCTCCGGACGCACACCGCGGGCCAGGTGCAGCTCGACCAGGGCGACCAGTTCGGCGGCGTGGGCCTCGACCACGGCTCGAGCGAGGTGGGAGCCGGCATCTGCTGCCGCGAACACCGCCGGCGCGAGCCGGCCCCAGTCCGTGATGGAGCTGCGCTGGTGCAGCGCCGCTGCCAGGTCCTCCTCCGGCTCGGCCGAGTCGGGGAGGTCGGCCGCGGCCATCAGGGCAGCCAGCGCAACGTGGTCGTGGTCACCACGATCAAGGGCGCGCAGCAGTTCCCTGGCCAGGTCGCGGACGAGCGCAGGCGCTGCGCCCTCGTCGCCCAACAGGTAGCCGTGGCCGCCCAGCCGCACCTCTTCGCCGCCGGCGTTCCGGGCCAGGACGATCGAACCGGTGCCGGAGATGACGGTGATCACCTGACCCAGGTATCCGGCGGCCGGGCCGACCAGGGCAGCGTCGTTCAGTACCTGCACCGGGCCATCGACGAGGCGGCGCAGTTCGGCGGCCATCGCCTCGGCCGCGCGTTCGGAGTCGATGCCATGGGCACCGACGACCAGGGCCGCCGCCGTGGTGTCCCCACACGCCCGGACCAGGGCGGCGGCATTGCGGGCCGCCTCGATCGGGGTGCCGGGAAGCCACCAGCTGGCTGTCGGAATGACCTCGTCAACGAGGCGTTGCGAGCCGCGCTCGATCCGCAGATGGGTCTTCGTCCCACCCACATCGATACCGATGGCGTGCCCGGCTCCCACTTTTTCTCCCGGTGATAGGAACTTGGATCACCCTAACCTCGGGAGCTCGGGAAAGCACCAGATGTTGCCGAATCGATATCTAGATCGACTGCAGGTCGATCAGTTCCCCGGCCAGCAGGGCAGCGCCGATCAGGACGGCGTCCGGCCCGCGCCGGGCCACAGCAAGGGTCGGTTCGTGCAGCAGGTGGCCACGCAACCGGGCCGCCAGTTCGGCCAGCACCCGTTCGGCCTGGTCCGGGGGAACGTCGCCGATGACGACCCGTTCCGGGTCCACGACCACCACCACCGAGGCGATCGCCATCGCCAGGTAGTCGAGCATCTCGGCCGTTGCCTCCATGGCAGCAGCCGAGTCCTGCCCCATCAGCGTCCACAACTGCGCAGGTGCGGCCGTGGCCTGCGACCTCGAGCTGGCAACGCGCTGGATCCGGAGTTCGAGGTCACCGATGTCGCCTGGTGCGGCACTGAGCACTTCGCGGGACGTGATCAGGTAACCGATCTCCCCCGCAGCGAAGTGGGTGCCCCGCAGCAGGTGACCGTCGGAGATGAGGCCGGCGCCGAGGCCGTGGCCGAGGATCAGCGCGGCAAGGGAAGCGGTGCGGCCACCGGGGACGAGTTCGGAGTAGGCCAGCGCGTTGGCGTCGTTCTCCACGAGCAGCGGCACGGAGGTCAGCTCGGCCAGGACATCCCGCAGCGGCACGTCGCGCCAGCCGACCTCGGTGCCGGCGCGGGCATGCCCGTCGCCGTCGGTCACCGCGGGCACGGCAACCCCGAGCGCTCCCAACCGAGCGCCGAGGGTCGTGGCTTCTGCGCCGATGAGCCGGGCGCAGGCCCGGACGGCGTCGAGGATCTCATCGCCGGTGGCCTTGGCGGGGTCGAGCAACACCTGGCTCCTGGCGACGATCTCACCGTCCCAGCTGAGCAACGCGCCGCGGCAGCCGTCGCGTTGCACCCGCAGGCCGCCGAGCAGGCGTCCGGTGGCTGTGAACCGGTAGCGCCAGGCGGGGCGTCCGCCCGCCGAAGGGCTCTTCCCGGTGCGGGCGATCAGCTGCTCCGCCTCCAGCCGGTCGGTGATCCTGGCCGTCGCGGCCGGGGAGAGCCCGCTGGCCTCGCCGATCTCGGTACGGGTCAGTTCGCCCGCGGCACGCAGCACGTTCAGCACGAGCCGCCGGTTGTCCGCCAGCGCGGTGCTTGGGTTGGACGGGCCCGACCGCGGCTGCACTGGCCACTCCCTCCGGAGATGTCTCGCCGACAGTCCTGCGATCGCCGGGCATGGCTAGAGCCTAGCGAGGCCGCTGCGTCACGGTGGCGCGCCGCACCCCCGCCCGGTGACGCACGGCGCCGAAGGTTGCGGCTCGATACCGCAACCCCCAACGCTGTGGGCCCTGGCGGCCGCGGTCAGGCCTCACCCGCGCGTTCGGCCAGCTCCCGGAAGTGCGCGTAGGCAGGGTTCGGGATGCGTTCGAGCCGGTTGTCCGGCCCCCGGACCAGGTCGACGAGGCCGAACCGGATGTGGAAGTCGTCCAGCGGCCGGGTGTCGAAGCGGTACTCCCACTCGAACATGTCAAGCATCGGGAACCAGAAGCCGGCGACCAGGTCGACGCCCTCGTTCCGGAGCTGGGCCACGGCTGCGGCGAGATCGTCCAGCCAGGCGATCTTGTCGGCCGGATCGGCCGAAGGGCGGGACGTCTCGGTGATCGCCAGCGGCAGCCCGTACCTGGCGTGGTAGCCGCGGACATGCTCCAGCAGGCCCTGCCGGCCGGCCTCGACCGGGTGGGTCTTCCCGGTGGCGGGGTCGAAACCCTGCCGGGTGAAGCCCGGGTAGTAGTTGATCCCGAGCACGTCGAGCCGCACGGGCTGCGCTGCGAACTCGGCCAGCTGGTCCTCGCGGGCGCCGTTGGCGGTCAGGTAGGGCCGCATCACGTGGTCCGGCCCCACCCTGCCCAGCAGGAGTTCGGTCATGACGAACCGCCACTCGTCCAGGAAGGCCTTGGGCCGGTCGGGACCGAGGTCGCCGGCCCACTGGAAGCCGGCGTCGACGTGCACGATCGTTGCGTCCGGGTCCGCAGCCCTGATCGCCGCCGTGGTGCGGCGCATCCCGTCGACCAGGATCATGGCGAGCCGCACGAAGCCGCTGTCCCCGGTCAGGTAGGGCGGCCAGGCCCCCCGGTACCCGCACCATTCGGCGTTGACCATCGGCTCGTTGAGCGGGGTGTAGTCGCCGAAGACGCCGCGGTAGCGTCCGGCCACCTCGCCGGCGTACCGGGCCACCAGCTCCGGGTACCTCGGATCGAGGAAGGAGTTCTCCAGCCACAGCGGCGTGCCGTAGTGCATCAGGTCGACGACGCAACGCAGGCCGAGGCGCTCCAGCTCAGCGGCGACCTGGTCCACCCAGCGGAAATCGAAGCGCCCGTCGGCGGCCTCGGTCAGGTACCAGGGGATCCCCCAGCGAATCAGCTCGGCGCCGGAGTCCGCAGCCAGCGCGAGGTCGGTGCGCCAGTTCTCGTAGTGCTGGGTCAGTTCGTAGAGGTCGAGCTTCCGGTGCCCGGGGCGCTCTTGCGGGATGAACGTGTCCTCGATACCCACTCCGTAGTGGAAGCGGCCGTCCTGGAACCAGGCGGGGCCAATAGCAGGCTGCACGCGCTTGCCTTTCACTTCATTCCGGTCGTCGCGATTCCCGCGACGAACGACTTCTGGATGATCAGGAAGAAGACCACCACCGGCGCCAGGGCGAGCACCGAGCCGGCCATCAGCAGGCCGTACTCGACGACGTGCTGGCCGACGAACATGGACAGCCCCGCCGGCAGGGTGGCGCTCTCGATGTCCTTGGACATGATCAGTGGCCACAGCAGGTCGTTCCAGTTGTACTGGAAGTGGAAGAGGCCGAGGGTCAGCAGCGCCGGCTTCGCCAGCGGGGTGATGATGCGGCTGAAGATCCGCCACTCCGAGGCCCCGTCCACCCGGGCGGCCTCCTCGAGGTCCCTTGGGAGCGACAGGTAGAACTGGCGCATGAAGAAGATGCCGAAGGCGTTGGTCATCCGGGGGACGATCATGCCGGGCATCGTTCCGGCCAGCCCGACGCTGTCCAGCAGGTCGTACAGCGGGATCAGCGTCACCTGGAACGGGACCATCAGCAGGATCATGATGAGCACGAAGACCACGTTCTTGCCGCGGAACTCGAGCCTGGCCAGCGCGTAGCCGGTCATGGAGTCGAACAGCAGCGAGAAGATCGTGACGCCGCCGGCGAAGATGATCGTGTTCAGGTAGAGGCGGGCGAACGGGATCGAGTCCCAGATGTCCACGAAGTGCTCGAGGGTGAGCGCCCGCGGGAACAGGCTCGGCGGGTACGCGACGATGTCGACCTCGGGCTTGAACGCTGTCAGGACCATCCAGATGATCGGCAGCAGGATCGCAAGACCCAGCAGGATCCCCCCGACCCCGAGCAGCAGCCGGTGCAGGA
>CAYQXH010000062.1:0-13087 GCA_964421325.1 uncultured Propionibacteriaceae bacterium | reverse complement strand
CGTCGGCAGGCCCGCGGCCTGCCACGCCAGCATTCCGCCGACCATGTTGTCGCAGTTGAAGCCCGCCGCGGACAGCAGCTCGGTGGCGCGGGCGCTGCGATTGCCGCTGCGGCAGATCGCGATCACCGGCTGCTGCCGGTCCAGTTCGGCCAACCGGAGACCGAGCTGGCCGAGGGGGATGTGGCGGGCGCCGGGGATGCGTCCCTGGGCGACCTCGTTGTCCTCCCGGACGTCGACCAGCTGGGCCTGCTGCAGGCGGTCCCTGGTCTGGTGGATCGTGATGTCAGCCAACGCTGAGCACCTCCTTCTGGTCCTGGTGGGAGACCCAACCGAGGTAGCTGCCCTCGAGTTCGGCCACGTCGTAGCCCGCCCGCCGCAGGGCGCTGGCGGCGACGCTGACCCGCACGCCGCTCTGGCAGTAGGCGATGATGGTGCCGGCGGTAGGCAACTGGTCCAGGTGCCACAGGACGCGGCCGCCGCTGAGCTGTTCGGCTCCGGGAAGGTGGCCGGCGGCGAACTCGGTCCTGTTCCGCACGTCCAGCAGCATCGAGCGCGCTGTGGTGTCCAGGTCGTCCTGGCTGATCACGGTTGGCACGACGAGTGGCAGGCCGGTCAGGCTGGTGGTGTAGCCGATGACGTTGTCGATGCCGACGCGAACCAGATGGTCGCGGTACTCCCGGGCCTGGGACTCGTCGCGGGCGAGCAGCACCAGCGGACGGTCCTCGCGCTCGGGGTCGTAGACCCAGGCGCCGTAGCTGGCCGCCTTGCCGACCCCGGGAACGTTCAGTGACCGGGCAACCGTCCCGAGATGCACCTGGGTGTTGTGCCGGGTGTCGACGAAGACCACCTCGTCGGCGGCCAGGCGCCGGGCGAGGGTCACGTTGTCGAACTCGACCAGCCTCGCCGGCTCGCCCAGCACAGCCGGGCCCAGATTGTTCTGCCGCTTCATGCGGGCGAAGTAGGCGTGTGCGTCCGGCTGCCCGTCGAGCAGCGCGGCGACGAAGCCGGCTTCGTCGCCGTCGCGCAGGAACGGGGCCCACCAGGCGTTCTCCCGCTCGTAGCCGACGGTGGTGGCAGCGATCGCGCCCAGTGCCCGTCCGCAGGCGCTGCCGGCTCCGTGGGCGGGGAAGACCTGCACGTAGTCGGGCAGGGTCAGGAAGTCGCGGCGCAGGCTCTCGAACAGCTGCCGTGCTCCGGCGAAGCGGGTGTTGACGCCGCCGGCGGCCTCGTCCAGCAGGTCCGGGCGGCCGAGATCGCCGACGAAGACGAAGTCGCCGGTGAAGTAGTAGCCCGGCTTGTCGGCGAACGCGCCGTCGGTGACCAGGAAGGACAGGTGCTCGGGGGTGTGCCCGGGGGTGTGTCGCGCCTCGACGACGATGTTGCCGAGGGTGATGGCGTCGCCGTGGTGCAGCCGCTCGGCTTCGAAGCCGTACTGCCAGTCGTCGCCGCCCTCTGCCGAGACGTAGGCGGTGGCCCCGGTCGCGGCAGCCAGCTCACGGGTGCCGGAGAGGTAGTCGGCGTGGATGTGGGTCTCGGTAACTGCGACGATCCGCATGCCGTTGCGGGCGGCCAGATCGAGGTAGGGACTCAGGTCGCGGCGGGGATCGATGACGATCGCTTCGCCCTTGGCCTGGCAGCCGACGAAGTAACTCGCCTGAGCCAGGTCCTCGTCATAGATGCGCTCTAGAAGCATGCTTCCTCCTGGACGGTAGTGGATCAGATACCCCAGGGGGTATCTGATGGAGAGAGCATAGCAATACCCCCGGGGGTATGGGAAGGGATCAGGTTCGCCCACAGCGGATCGCGGCCAGCGGTGGCGGGCGGGCACGACGAGGCGGCAATGACCGATCGGTCATTGCCGCCTCCCGTCGGACGTCAGCAGATCGCGCGGCGAGGGGGCGCGCCCGGATCGCCGACGTCCTAGCGCCGGGGACCCCCGCCCATGCCCATGCCGCCCATCCGGACGCCGGCTTCGTGAGCCTTGAGGATGGCGTCAGCCTGCGCCTGGGTGAGACGCCCGTCCTTGACCGCCTGGTCGAGGCCGGCCTTGAGGTCGGCGGTGCGGTCTGCCTGGCGGGCTTCGGCCTGGCCGTTCAGTGCTTCGAGGACGGTGGCCTCCGGCACGTTCAGCTCCTTGGCCAGGGCGGCGGCGAGGCTCGCGTGCTGGGCAGCCTGCTGGGCATCGGTCAGGTCGCGCCCGCGGGACTGCATCGGGTTGGTGGCGTGGTACTTCTGCATGGCGGCCGTGACCGCGTCCTGGCTGACGCCGAGTCTGCCCGCCAGGTACTCGGCGTTGGCGACCGCACCGTAACCGGTGCCGTTGCGGAGGCCCGCGTTCGGGTTGGTGGCCGTGGCGCCGCCGCCCATGCGGCCGTAGCCACCGCCACGCTGCCAGGACTGGCCGGGTGTCGGGGTGGGGGTAGGGGTGGGGGACTCGGCGCTGGCGATGCTGGCGGCGGTGAAACCGGAGCCGAGGACGATGGCGCCGCCGGCGATCCCGAGGGCGATCTTCTTGGTGAGGAACATGGCTACTCCTTGGTCTGTGGGTTCTTCCTTGGTTCCAAGTAGAGCCGTGCTTCGTGATGCTTCTGGGTGCGCGAATATGAGGCTTGCGTGAAGCCTGCCGGGGGCAACACAGGTCGCCGGACGTCACGGGTGACGTGTGGGGCGCCGGCCCGGGTCGGGGCCGGCTGGGGGCAGGGCAGCCACCGGTCCGCGGGGGCGGGGTCGCCGACCCGACTCAGGGCACGGAGGTCGGCGACCTCAATCCGACGGGCCCCCGGCTGCCGCTGCGCTGCCGTCATCGAGGAGGGCTACGGTCGTCACCGGCGTGTCCGGCCCGAGCAGGGTCTTCAGCTGACCGGCCGCTTCCTGGCTGCAACTGAACAGCACGCAGCTGGCCGGCCCGCCCGAAGCGGATAGCGCGATGCCGCCGGTGTCGAGCCAGGTGAACCCGAGTCCGGCCGAACCGGCGAGTTGGGGGACCTCCCAGGCGAGCCCCTTCGAACCGACGGGCAGGGCGTCGTGCACCAGCCCGGAGGCTACTGCTGCTGTGACCGCTTCGATCGTGACCTGGCCCGGGTGCCCGATGTGGATGTCGTCGTTGGGCGCGGACAGTGGCAGGCCGGCGCAGAGCACGAGGTCACCGGCTCGGGATTGGCAGCTGAGCAGGCCGCCGGGCCGGACCCGGCCCAGGACGGTCACGCCGATGCCGGTGGCCTGGGTGGCCACGTTGTCCTCGGTGCTGCCGGTGACGGCTTCGGCCGGGATGCCGGCTTCGGCCGCGAGTCGGTGGATCTCCGTGATCATCTGGCGCCCGGTCGGTTCCAGTTCAACGCAGAGGTCGTCGATGACGGCGATCGGCCGGGCGCCGGAGCAGATCACCTCGAGCAGCGGGACGCGCAGCGCGAAGTGCGCCACCGTTGCGGCGTCGGCTGGGAACGTGTCGGCCGGCTTCGGGCCGATCCCGCCGATCGAGTCGGTCGCGACGACAAGGTCCTGGTCGAGGATCAGGAGGTCGCGGATGCGCTGAACCGGGGTGCCGGTGGAGCGGTGCTGGTCGGTCATCCGGCCCCCTAGCGCCGGAAGGCGAGCAGCTGTGCCGCGAGCAGCTCCGGATCGATGTGGTTGACCTCGCGCAGCGCGGCGAGCTGGTCGCCGGGGATGGCCGAGAGCCCGCTGACCGCGCCGGCCATCGCCCCGGCCATGGCGCCGATGGTGTCGGTGTCGCCGCCGAGGTTGGCTGCGAGCTCGGTGGCGCGAACCGGGTCTCCGCCGGCCCGCACCAGCAGCCCGACCGCGGCCGGAACGCTCTCGGTGGTGGCCACCCAGGCGCCGACCAGGTCGTACAACTCGACCAGGAACTCCTGGTCGCTGTTGGCCCGTCGGGCAAGGCTGATCGCCAGCCGGGACCGGGCCGGGACGGACGCGGCCACTGTCTGCTCGCCGCGTCGTCGCCCGAGAGTCGCAGCGAGCAGCCCGGACTCGATGGCCTCGTCGAGGTCGGCCCCCTCGATGGCGGCCGAGACCACACCGGCCACCAGGCTTGCTCCGCTGATGGCCACCCCGGTGTCGTGGGACATGATCGTGGCTTCCACCACGGCGTCCACCAGGGCCGCCAGGTCGTCGGGTCGACGAACCAGGCCGACCGGCGCTATCCGCATGGCTGCGCCGTTGGTGTCCCCGCCCGCCCCGGTGCTGCGCGGGTCGGCACCCCTTCGCAGCAGGTCGATGGCCCGGGCCGAGCTCGGCCCGAGGAAGTTGCCGTCACTTGCGCCGACGCGGTCGGCCCAGGCGACCAGCTCGCGGGCGACATCCTCGGCCCGCACCTCGCCGCCGGCGTCACGGATGGTCTCGGCCAGCATGTAGGCCTGCTGCGTGTCGTCGGTGACCTGCCCGGCCACGAAGCCGTCCACGATCTGGTGCCCGGCCGGTGCGGGGTGGAAGCCGGAGAGCCAGCCCCAGGTCGCCCGGATCCGCTCGGGGACCCACAACTCCCCGGGCATGCCCATCGCGTCGCCGAGGGCCAGGCCCGCGAGGGCGCCGGCCGCCTTGTCATTGCTTCCCGTCATGTCACACAACTCCATATCCGAGGCCGTAGCGCAGCCAGATCACAGTCAGCAGTACCGCCGTCACGACGGTGAGCACCAGCACGTCGTAGCCGCGGAACCTGAGGTCACGCATGGCGGTCATCGAGTTGGTGGCTCCGTAGCCGCGGTTCGTCATGGCGATGGCGAGGTTCTCGGCAAGGAGGATCGAGTTGGTGATCAGCGGGACCATGATCGGCACGAAGGACACGATCTGGCCGACCGGGCCCTTGTCCCGCACCCTGGCGCCGCGGGCACGCTGGGCTTCCACGATGAGGTCCTTCTTGTGCGCCATGGTTGGGATGAACGAGATGGCGGTGGTGACCAGGATCGACAGCCAGTAGGGGGCATGCACCTGTGACATCACGATCAGCAGGTCGTCGATCGGGGTGCTGATGGTGAAGGCGTAGGTCGCCACGACCATGAGCAGGATCCGGACCACGAAGTTGAGGCCGACCAGCAGCCCGCCGAGGGTCGCCTGCATGCCCCACAGGCTGAACAGCACCTGTCCGTTCTCCGCGAGGGTGAACTGGTTGCTGGCCACCATGGTGACGGCGACGATCAGGACGAACACCAGCAGCAGGGGTTGCAGCATGGTCCACAGTCCCTTGAGCGGGGTTCGGGACGCCACGAGCGCCGCCAGCAGGAGGGCGAGGAGGATGAGGTTCCCCAGCGGGTGCGTGATCATGAACAGGGCGATCATGATGGCGACGAAGGTGGCGATCTTGATCCGCACATCCAGGCGCTCGAGCCTCATCGGGCACCTCCGGCCGACAGGACCCGGGCCAGGTGACGACCGAGTTCGACCTCGTCGAGCAGCGCCGGGGATTCGGGCCACAGGCGTCTGGACAGCGCCACGGTCTGGGTGGTCTCGACCGCTGCGGCGGCCAGTGTCTCCAGCCGGGAGAGGACGTCGGCGGTCGGGCCGTCGGCGGTGACCCTGCCGTCGTTCATGACCACCACCCGCCGGGCGTGCCGGGCGACGACGTCGATGTCGTGGGTGACCATGAGGATGGTGGTGCCGTTGGCGTTGAGCTGGTCGATCAGGCTCATCATGGCCTGCACCCCGGCCCAGTCCTGGCCGGTCGTCGGCTCGTCGACCACCAGGATCGCCGGACGCAGCGCGAGGATGGATGCGACCGCGATGCGCTGCCGTTCGCCCTTGCCGAGCGAGAACGGGTGCTCGTCCCGGACGTCCTGGAGCCCGGTGACGGTGAGCACCTCATCGATGCGTTCCTCGATCTCGCCGGCCTGGAGGCCGGCGAGCTTGAGCCCGTAGCGAACCTCTTCGGCGACGGTCGTGCTGAAGATCTGGTGGTCGGGGTTCTGGAACACGTAGCCGACATGCTGGGCCAGCTCCCAGGGTTCGAGCCGTGCGGCGTCCAGCCCGTTCACGACCACCTTGCCGGAGGTGGGGTCGAGGATCCGGTTGAGGTGCTTGACCAGGGTGGTCTTGCCGGCGCCGTTGCGGCCGACGATGGCGACGTACTCGCCGCGGGCGACCGTCAGGTCGACCCCGGCGAGACCTCGATACCCGCCCGGATAGGTGTGCACGAGGTCGCGGAGCTCGATGATCGGCTCGCCTGCCGGAGCGATGGCCGGGGCCGGCTCTGCTGTGATCGCGGGCGGGGGCAGCTCGCGTCCGCCGAGAAGGCGGCGGATCAGTTCCTCTGCGGCGGCGACGTCCAGGGGGACCTCCTCCGGGCCGACCAGGCCGGCCGCCACCAGTTCGGCACCCATCACCGCAAGGGGGATCGGCTTGACCAGGTTGGCGCGGACGAGTTCCGCGTCCCGGAAGAAGGTGGCCGGGGGGCCCTGCCAGCTCACCTCCCCGTCCTTGAGGATGACCAGGTGGTCGGCGCGGTGGACCACGTCGCTGCTGGCGTGCTCGACCGCGATGATCGTGGTCTCGCTCGAGTGCCGCAATGAGTCCACGGTGTTGTAGATCTCGGCCCGTCCCTGGGGGTCGAGTTCCGAGGTGGGCTCGTCGAGGCAGATCACCGTCGGTCGAAGGGCAAGGATGCCGGCGATGGCCAGACGCTGCTTCTGCCCGCCGGAGAGTTGGGAGGTCTCGCGGGTCTCGAACCCGGTGAGCTGGACGTGGGCAAGGCATTCGGCGACCCGGTCGAGGATCTCGGCCCGCGGCACCAGGTAGTTGCGGGGCCCGAAGGCCACATCCTCGGCAACGGTTCGGCCGAGGATCTGGCTCTCGGGGTCCTGCAGCACGAGGCCCACGTACTCGGTGATGGTCTGGACCCGGAAGTCCCGCAGGTCGGTGCCGTCCAGGACGACCCGGCCCTGCAGGGTGCCTTCCTTGAGGTGCGGGATGACTCCGTTGAGCGCCATCAACAGAGTCGACTTGCCGGCACCGGTCTGTCCCATCACGACGGTGAAGCTGCCCTTGCCGAAGCTGAGGTCCACGTCGTGCAGGACCTCGGCTTCGGCCTTCGGGTACCGGTAGCTGACCCCGACCACGTCCAGTGATTGCTCCATCAGTCAGTTCAGCAGCTTGCTGTTTCGGACCGCGTAGTAGGCGACTGCCGCGATGATCAGGTTGACCACTGCTGCGATCAAAAGCGACGGCACCGAGGCTATGTACATGCCCCAGCCGCCGATCGGGAGCACGATCAGGCCCAGGCCGAAGCTGTTCAGCAGCGAAGTGACGATCACGCCGACGACCAGCCAGACCAGGCCCTTGCGGCCGAACCAGCGGAAGGCGAGGGCGCACAGGCCCATGCCGACGGCGACCGCGAGGTGCACCGGGAGGGTCAGCGGGAAGCCGACGATCGCGGCTGACAGCAGGTGGCCGACGGCGATCACAGCGAAGCCGACCCAGCCCCCGAAGGCGACCGCGGCAAAAAAGCCCGGTGCCGAATCGAGGCCGATGGAGCCGAGCGGGCTGGGGATCTTGATGAGTGATCCCACGGCGCTCAAGGCGATGAAGATCGCCATGATGGCGAGCTTCCTGGCCGAGACCGGAGAGGCCTTGGCCTGGTCAGGGGCTCGATCGGAAATGGACATCCCTACTCCTTTGTGTACTCGGTTTGGAAGGCATGGAGGCCGGCACGGTCCGGGCCGGAGCGGGCACCCAGGCGGGTGCAGGAGGCGGCGGCGACCGTGTTGGCGAGGCGGATTGCGTCCGCGACCGCAAGCTGGTCGACATAGCGGAAGGCGAGGAAGGCGCCGGCGAACGCGTCGCCGGCCCCGGTGGTGTCCACAGCTGTGATCGGCACGCCGGGCACCTGGAGCCGGGAGCCGTCGGGGGAGAGCGCCACGGCGCCGGCTCCGCCGAGAGTGACGATGGCTGTGCCCGTGCAGAGTCCGGCGAGGAAGTCCAGGCCGGTCTCGAGGTCGTCCGACCCGGCCAGGTCGGCCAGGCCCTCACGGCAGGGCAGGAAGACCTGGGCGGCCGCGGCCACGGACCGGATGTCCTCGGTGCTGACGCCGAGGCCGTTCATGGTCGCCACCCCCACCTCGAGCCCGAGAACGACCGGGACGGAGGCCGCCCGGGCCGCCTCGATGCCGGCCAGGGCTGCGTCCCGCGGCAGCAGGTCGGTGTAGAAGACGTCGGCGGCGGCGATCGATGCCGTGTCCACCTCGCCGGGCGTGAGGGAGGCGAACGCGTCGCCCATGTCGAGCAGGATGAACCGCTGGCCCGACGCGTCCACCACAACTGTGGTGCTCAGGGAGGTGCCGCCGGGCAGGACCGGCATCCCGGAGGTGTCGACGCCTTCTGCGCGCAGCGAGGCCACGATCTGGGAGCCCAGCTCGTCGTCGCCGACCTTGCCGATGAAGGCACAGCCCGCACCGAGCCGTGCGGCCTGGGCGATGACGTTCGTCCCGGATCCACCGGGAAGGAAGGTGCGTCCGGTCACGACGGCGAAGCCGTCCGGTCCGGGGAGCCGATCCACCTGCACCAGGACGTCCATGGCGAGGGTGCCGAGGCCGACGATGGCAGCCATCACTTCCTCCGCAGGGTGATCGTGTGGCGGTACCGGTCGGCGCGGATCGAGATCCGGCTGTACTCGATCGGCTTGCCGGCCTTGTCGAACCCGCAGCGGGCGATGATCAGCAGGGGCTCGCCCGGCTTCACCCCGAGCTCGACCACAGCCTCGGCGTCGGCCTTGGCGATGCCGAAGGTGTCCTCGGTGGTGTGCACGACGACGTTGTAGACGTCCTCCAGCTGCGCGTACAGCGACTGGCCGGCGAGGAGTTGCTGGATGTCGTAGCCGCGGAAGAGGTCCAGCGGCAGGTAGGAGACGTTCAGGGAGACGGGCGCGCCGTCGGCGGTGCGGACCCGATGGAACCGGACGACCTGGGCGCCGGTCTGGAGTGCCAGGGCTGCTGCGATCTCCGCGTTCGCCGGTTCGATGTCCAGTGATTCGCGCTGCCGTCCGGGCTCGATGCCCTGGGACAGCATCATCTGCGTGAAGCTCATCAGCACTGCGGGATTCAGGCTCAGCCGCTGCGACACCACCCGCGTGCCCATGCCGTGGATGATCGCCAGCTGGCCTTCGCCCACCAGGTCTTCCACAGCCTTGCGAATCGTTGTGCGGGAGACCCGGTAGCGCTGCTGCAGGTCGGGCTCGCTGGGGATGTAGGTACCTGGCGGCCAGGCGCCCTGTTCGATGCGCGCGGCCAGGTCCTTCTTCACCCGAAGGTATAGGGGTTCCGATGCCATTGGTCATCCTGTCGTCACGACGTCGTGATGTCTCAGGATTGCGCGCGGAGAATCCTCATGTCAAGGGGTTTGCGGCCTCGGCCGGCAGGTCACACCGGAGTGATCGCTGCCCGCCACCGGGTGGACAGCTGGACCGAGGGCAAGCTGAACCTGCTGTCACTCCGGGCCGAAGGCTGACGATGTGCGGGCTGGGACTGCCGTCGCGAGTACTGGGGCTTCATCGCTGGCGGCCCGGCCGCCAGACCATCACTGGCCTCGCGGGACGGTCCCCACGACCCGGCGGCAAGCACCTCGTGGAGCAGCGCGTGGTCGCACAGTTCCTCGCCGTCGACTGGTGCGATACCGGTCCAGACATGCTGCAGCCCCACTCGGGAGATGTCGGTGCGCGGATCCTTGAGGGGGACGTCCACCCATACCAGCAGCACCTCGGCCCGCCACTGGATGACCGTCGACAACGCGGAGGGGAGCAGGCCGGTGCGCGCCAACTCGCGCCCCTTCGAGAACAGCACGAGGCGCCCGCTGTCGAACTCAGCTGACACCCTGCTGAGCGTCTCCGGCCTGCCACTGATGGCCGACTTGAGCCCGAGGACAGCCGCGTGTTCAGCGGCGTGATCGTCGCGAAGGGATGGTCCGAGGCACTCGATGACCCGGGGTAGGAGATCGTGCGGATGGCGTCCAAGCCAATGTGAAGAGAACAAGGGTGGGGAGTCGAAGATCGCTGGTAGTGATTGCGCGCGGGACATCGGGGACCTTCTGCCGATAGTTGAAGGGTCGGCGAGGTCCAGGCCGTAAGTCTTGAGGCAACGATAGTCCTCGGGTGAAAACGCGCGGCATCGAACGTGCACCAGCGGGGGTTCCGGTCAGGAGCACGTGGTCCAGCGACGGCTGGGGTTCGTTGCATTGGGCTTCGGCCGTCGCCAAGCCAACGAGGACGTGGGCATAGTCGTCCTCGCCAGCTCTTCTCCGGCAGTCCTCGTCAGTCGGTAGGTGTCGCTGCCGTTTGGCCTCGGTCCTTGGCCGGGTAGTGCTTGTGGAGGTCGGAGGTCGTCATCCGGTCGAGCATTCGGTCGGGAAGGACGCGGGATGCCCGGATGAGGAAGGCGGCCGTTGCGCCGATGGTGTAGCGGGTGCGGGGCCTTCCGTCGGTCACCGCCTTGGCGATGGTCTTCGCGGCGACGTCGGAGGTCACACCGGCATTGGTGAACGCGGCCACGTGGGACGGTATCGCCTGCATCAGGGCGCCGTAGCGCGCGTTCTGCCCGGGCGTCATTCCCTCGTGCAGGCGAGTGAGGGCGGCGAGGCCGGTGCGGGACATCTCGGTCCTGACGCCGCCCGGCTCCACCACAACCACCTGGACACCGTGGGGGGCCAGCTCGTTGCGTAGCGCGTCGCTGATTGCCTCCATCGCGAACTTGCTGGCGGAGTACGGTCCGTAGCCGGCCATCGAGATCTTGCCATTCAGGGAGGTGATGTTCACGACGCGTCCCTTGTCGCGTAACAGCGCAGGGAGCAGGGCTTGGATGACGGCGACGTGGCCGAACACGTTCACCTCGAAGATGCGCCGCCATTGGTCCAGTGGCGTCACTTCTACGGGCCCGGCGCCGGGAACGCCGGCGTTGTTGACCAGCGCCCGCAGCGGCCGCGGATCCCGCTCGACGCGCGCGACGAGCGCGGCGAGGTGGTCGGGGTCGGTGATGTCGAGGATCACCGGCTCGATGCCGTCGGTCCGCAGCGGCATCCCGTCGCCGTCGCGCCGTACGCCGGCCAGGACGTGGAAGCCGCGACGGGCCAGTTCCCGCGCGGTGGCCGCGCCCATACCGGTCGAGGCCCCGGTCACAACCACGAGCCCGCGAGTTTCAGATGACGTTGTCATCTTTCGAGTATCCGGTGATCAGGTGACGCTGTCAACCGGTTCGAGTGACTTAGTCATCACAAGGCAGCTAGGATCGTTCCCGTGATCAGCCGTGCCGAATCCGCGGCAGCCACGCGCCGCGCCCTGCTCGACGCGGCCGCTGCACTGCTCGACTCCGGTGGCCTCGACGCCGTGACGCTGCGCGCGGTCGGGGCGCGTGCCGGAGTGACTCGCGGAGCGCCCTACCGGCACTTCCTCGACAAGGAGGACCTGCTGATCGCCGTCGGGACCCGGGCTTGGGACGCGCTGGGAGACCGCATGCAAGCACTTCGCGTGGAACCGGGTCTGGCTACCGCCGAGAAGGTGCGTGGCGGTCTCATTGCACTCATCGACATCGGCCGCCTTCAGCCACACCTCTACAAGCTCATGTTCAGCAACCCGCCCGGCGACCCCACGGCACTCGCCCGGGCCGCGCAGCGGAGCCAGACCGAGTTCCTGGCCGTCGTCGCCGACCTGGTCGGCGAGCAGGACGCCCGCAGATACGCAGCCCTGCTCATCAGCAGCGCGAACGGGATCGCCGGGCTCGAGGCCAGCGGCCAGCTCAACGACCCGAAGTGGGGAGGAGTCTCCGCCGAGGACCTCACCGACACCCTCGTCGACATGATCGCCGGGAAGACCCGGCACGCATGACCGCCGAGCAGCGGGCTCGACGATTGTTGCCAGAGATGGCCGAGATCGGGCATCCCGAGTTCACGACCGACAACCAACGGCGTGAGGCACGGCGTGCCCTGATCCGCCAGGGCATCCATGGTCACGGTCTCCATCGACGTTCACACGAGGGGCCAGGTGTCGTGTGCACAGAGGATCCGCAGGACAACCCTTCACGCGGGTCGCTCACTTCCCGGGAGCGGCAGCTCCGGACGTTCGCCCTGGCGATCAACTCGACGGCCTCGCTCACGGCGCTCGCCGGGACACCTAGATCCAGCGCGAGTTGGACCAGTTCGATCAGGTCGATCACGTAGTCGAGTGGGAAAGCCGGAAGCAGCCAACGTGTCCCCGCCGGGTCAGCCTTGGTCCGCCCTGCCAGGGGGATCACGGTTCCCGATCGGCCGAACATCACCCGCCGGTCCATGAGCAGATTCCGCATTGCCTCCAAGTGGGGTTCGGCCTCAACCCCCAGCCCGGCCGCCTTCGCTGAGACGATGGCAGAGATCGTCGGTACCAGGCCCAGCAGGCAGGTGGTCGTGGCCATGCAGCCGCCGTAGCGGTGGCGCAGGTACTCGCCCCACGGTGAACCTTGCGGTTGGTGGTAGACCAGACCGCCGAAGGCAACAGGTTGATGCCGGATGATCCAGGCCAGCAACGGAGCAGCTTCCTGGGCTCGCCCCGCGCGCACCAGAAGTCTCGCGAGCATCCCGGTGTAGCAGGGCACCACCGAATCACGCGTCCCATAGATGGAGCCACCGCCATCGACCACCGCAGTCCCGGCCAGGAAGTCCAGCGCTCGCGCCAGTGCAGGTTCCTCGTGCAGGCCGGCCTCCTGCAGCGAACGCGCAGCGAAGATCGTCGCAACTATGCGCCCGCCTTCGCTTGCCTGTCGGCCGAACGAGCCGTCCGCCCGCTGCCTAGCCACCAACGCCGCCGCCGACATCGGCACCCGCCATCACCTCGCCCTCGTGACCCGGCCAGGTCGGTCCGCAACCCTCCAGATGTGTTGCTGACGCCCCAGACAAGTCTCACAAAGGCAGAGTCAAGATGTGCTGTCTCCGGAGAAGTGGAACCTCCCGACCACTGGCCAGCGCCGTCATCAGTCCGGCGTCAGGACGGTTCTGGCGCAAGGCGGAGGAACAGTTGGTCATCCGAGTGTGAGAGGCAGCCATCGCGGCAAGAGCGTGAGGAGCTGACCAAGCTGGCCAGTTGTCGATGCCGCTCGAAAACTGGTCAGTTTCGCCGCCGCAAAAGTGAACA
>CAYQXH010000061.1:0-13264 GCA_964421325.1 uncultured Propionibacteriaceae bacterium | reverse complement strand
AGATGCTGCTGAACCGCATGCGCAAGACGCAGAGCAACCGCGAGTTCCTGATGGTCATCTCCAAGACCACCCCGAATCCGGAGTAGCAGCCGCTCACGCAGCTTTCCTGCCCCCGAAACCGGCTCTTGCCCCCGAACTCCCGGGGGCAAGAGTCATTTCCGGGGGTGAACGCCCCCTCCGGGGGAGCGCCGCTCGCAGGGTGAAAGGCTGCGGGCGCATCCGGACATGACCCAGAGTGGACCCTGTGGATACCGACGAGCGCCGGGAGCGGTTCGAGGCCCTTGCGCCGGCAGTCATCGAGGGCGTCCGGCGCTATCTGGCCCGGCGCACCGACCCGGCCACGGCAGAGGATGCCCTCGCCGAGACCCTGCTGGTGTGCTGGCGACGCCTCGATGACCTGCCCGACGAGCCGCTGCCCTGGGCGTACGGCGTGGCCGGGAACTGCCTGGCCAACGCCCGGCGGGGTGACCGCAGGCGGGCGAGGCTGGCGGCGCGGGTCGCCGTCATCGATCCGCCCCGTCCGGTGTCCCCGCCCGATGGGCCCGACCCGGAGCTGGCCGAGGCGATGGCGCTACTGCGGGTGCAGGATGCCGAACTCCTGCGGCTGTGGGCCTGGGAGGATCTCGGGCCGGGGGAGCTCGCTGTCGTCCTCGGCATCTCGGTGAACGCCGCCAACATCCGGCTGCACCGGGCCCGGAACCGGCTGCGCGAGGCGCTGCGAAAGCTGGACGTCCGCGCCGGACATGAGGAGTCGACGGAAGGGAGCCGATGGTGACCGACGACGGCCTGCGCGAGCGCCTCAAGCTGGCGGACCCCTCGGCGTCCCTGCCGCTGCTGGCCGGGGACCGGGCCTCGCGACTGATGGCGGAGACGATGAGCACCCCCACCACTTCCGCCCCGGCCGCCGGCCGCCGGCGGGTGCTGCTCGCGGCTGCGCTCGTGCTCGCGGTCGCCGGGGTGGGCTGGCTGTTCGCCGGGAACCTCCTTGCCGGGCAGCCGGACGTGCCGCGCACCCCGGGCGCCGGACCGGTGGTCCGCCTCACCGCCGGCACTGCCTCGGCGAAGTGCCGCGCGCCGGAGGCGGCGACCCTGGCCGCCAGCGCCGACTTCGCGTTCGCCGGCACGGTCAAGGCTGTGTCGGGCCAGGCCGTCACCTTCACGGTCACCCGGGTCTACCGGGGGCCGGCGGCGAGCGAGGTCGAGCTGGACCTGGACGACGGACGCAGCGAGTCGCTGGTCGGCAGTGGCTCCGCCAGGGTCGGCCTGGGCTACCTGATCGCTGCAGCGGACGGCGCCGTCATCGGCTGTGGCTACAGCGGCGAGGCGGACAGCCAGGGCCTGCGGCAGCTCTTCGAGGCCGCGTTCTAGCCCTGGACGGCGCCAGGTGCCGATTGCTCCAGGGCCGGGCGCCCGGGGACGGCTCCGGTCAGAAGATCCAGTTCGCCACCGGCGCCACCGGCCAGCCGAAGGCGACCGAACTGCGGAGCAGGCTGCCTTGCGTCAGTTCGGTGACCAGCCCGGCGGCGGCCAGTTCGGTCAGCGAAGTCCCGCCGAGGTAGGCAGCGCCCAGCTCGCGGACGTCAAGGGCCAGATCGGCCGGCTGCCCGGTGCGCTCGACCGTCACGGCTCCGAACGGCTCCGCGGTCAGCCGCCAGCGCCCGGCGTTGTCCGGCAGCAGCTGGTCGGTGAGCTCGAGCACGACGTCGAGGCCGGCCTGGTACCGGCGTCCGGCCAGGGCGGCCGGCACGTCGATGACCCGCAGCCAGGTGTTGTCCTGCCAGGTGCCACGGGCAGCCCGAACATCAACGAGCAGGCTGAGCAGCGGGTCGTCGACGGCCAGCATGCCGCTGGACACCTCGATGGTGAGGTCCAGGTCGAGCAGCCGCGACCACAGAGCGTGCGCCACGGCTGCGTCCGGTGCCACCACCTCGCGGAGCCGCACCGATCCCTCCGGTCCCGCCGGTCCCCACTTGCCCTTCCTGCGGAACACCGCGTAACCGACCGGCTCGCCGTCCCGCTCGGCGACCATGATCCGGGCCACCTCGCGGCCGTCGCGTAGCAGCGGGGAGTCGTCGAACCACACCGCCTTCAGCTCCGGAGTCTCCCTGGTCACCCAGCCGGGCCGGTCGACGGCGCCGTGCAGGGCCGCAACCAGCTCGCCGTGCAGCCCTGCAGACAGCTTCTCGACCCGCACCGTGACTTCCGCTGCCCCGGGTGCCGGACGCAGCGCAGCCCCCCTGCCGAGGGTCAGGTTCAGGACTCGGGCGCAGGTCCCGTAGCCGAACCGGCCATAGATCGCCGGTTCGGCGGCGAACAGCAGCGACACCGGCTCCCCGCGGTCGCGGCAGTCCTCGAAATGGGTCTCGATCATGGTGCGCAGCAGGCCCCGCCGCCGCCACTGTGGATGTACCCCCACCCAGGTGAGGCCGGCGACCTTGAGCCGGCCACCGGGTACGGGGCAGTTGCCGAAGGGATAGGAGGAGTGCAGCGCGACCAGCTCCTCGGGCCGTTCGGAGCGCACCAGCCCGCGCGTCCGTTCCCAGGTGAGCGGGCTCGGCAGGGCGAGCAGCTCCTCGAGACTGTCGGAAGTGGGGAAGGCCCACATGTCCAGTTCCAGTACGTCGCGCAGCCGGTCGGGAGTGAGGCTGATCTGGTCGAAACCGTCGGGAATGCTTGCCATGACGAATATGCTGCCGCTTCCCGCTCGCGCCGCGCCAATCGGGCATCCCGGCGCAGCCCGTCGCCGGCCGTGGACGCCTGGCCGGCGGTTTGGCTGCCGAGCGGTGATGAGGCACAATGGTCAGTCGGTTCCGGTTCACGCCACGGGTTCAGCTACCCACCTCCGCAGGAGCAGGCGACCCGGACCTCGAACAGGAGAAACCATGAAGCAAGGCATCCACCCCGAGTACGTGGAAACCCAGGTCACCTGCACCTGCGGCAACACCTTCACCACCCGCAGCACCGCCAAGAACGGCGTGATCCACGCCGAGGTCTGTGCGGCCTGCCACCCGTTCTACACCGGCAAGCAGAAGATCCTCGACACCGGCGGCCGCGTCGCCCGCTTCGAGAAGCGCTACGCCAAGAAGACCGACGCCAAGAAGTAGCTTCGTCGACGCCGGGTACCAGGGATGTCCTGGTGCCCGGCGTTTGCGTTCGGGGCAACGCCGGCCCAGCCACCGGAGGCGGTCAGTCTCCGGAGCCGGCCGGCGACCGGACTTCGAGGGGATCGAAGCAACTGACCGAAGGGAGAGGGCATGTACGAGGCGGCTACCGGCCTGCGCGAGGAGTTCGCGAAACTCGAGGCCCAACTCTCGGATCCGGCGATCCTTACCGACCTGGCCGCGTCCCGGCGAGTCGGCCGCCGCTACGCGGAGATCAGCCCGATCGTCCACGCCCTGACCAGCCACGAGCAACTGACTTCCGACCTGGCCGCGGCCAGGGAACTGGCCGAGGAGGACCCGAGCTTCGCTGTCGAGGCCGACGCCATCGCAGCAGAGCTCGTGGCCGTCGAGGACCGGCTCGCCCAACTGCTGGCCCCGCGGGATCCCAATGACTCGGCCGACTGCCTGATCGAGATCAAGTCCGGTGAGGGCGGTGAGGAGTCCGCGCTGTTCGCCGGCGACCTGTTCCGCATGTACACCCGGTTCGCCGAGACGCGGAACTGGAAGGTCGAGGTGCTCGACTCGCAGGAGACCGACCTCGGCGGCTTCAAGTCGATCACCCTCGCCGTGAAGGCCGCCTCGAACGCGGACCCGGACAACTCGCCCTACGGGGTGCTCAAGTTCGAGGGCGGCGTGCACCGGGTGCAACGGGTGCCGGTTACCGAGTCCCAGGGGCGCGTCCACACCTCAGCGGCCGGCGTCCTGGTGATGCCGGACGTTGAGGCCACAGAGGTGGAGATCAACGACGAGGACCTGCGGATCGACGTCTACCGGTCGTCGGGCCCCGGCGGGCAGGGCGTCAACACCACCGACTCCGCCGTCCGGATCACCCACCTGCCCAGTGGCATCGTGGTCTCCTGCCAGAACGAGCGCTCCCAGCTGCAGAACAAGGAGTCGGCGCTGCGGATGCTCCGTGCCCGACTGGTGGCCAGGGCGGACGAGGAGGCGGCAACGGCCGCCTCCGCCGCCCGCCGGTCCCAGGTGCGAACCGTCGACCGGTCCGAGCGGATCCGCACCTACAACTATCCGGAGAACCGGATCGCCGACCACCGGATCGGCTTCAAGGCCTACAACCTCGACCAGGTCCTCGCCGGTGACCTCTCCGCGGTCCTCGCGGCCCTGCAGGCCGCCGACCTGGCCGAGCGGCTCGGCAGCACCGGCTGATGCCCGAGCTCTACCGGCTGCTGGCCGAAGGTGCCCGGCGCCTCTCCTCCAGCGCGGAGGCCCGGACCCTGCTGGCCCATGCCGCCGGCGTCGAGCCGTCCGGGTTGTTGCTGCTGGGCTCGGTGCCGGAAGCGGTGGCGACCGGCTACGAGCACCTGCTGGCCCGCAGGGAGGCCGGCGAACCGGTCCAGTACCTCACCGGCCGGGCCTTCTTCCGCACCGTCGAGCTGGCCGTTGCGCCCGGGGTCTTCATTCCCCGCCCGGAGACGGAGGTGATGACCGGCTGGGCGATCCAGCGGCTGGAGAGCCTCGGGGACGCGCCGGTGGTGGTGGAGCTGTGTGCCGGCAGCGGCGCGATCTCGGCAGCCATCGCCGCCGAGCGGCCCGGCTGCCGGCAGTACGCCGTCGAGCTCTCCCCGGAGGCGGCCCGCGCAGCCGAAGCCAACCTCGCCGGCTCCGGCGTGACCCTGGCGGAGGGCGACATGGCCGCGGCGTTCCCGGAGCTCGACGGCAGCGTGGACCTGGTGATCGCAAACCCGCCCTACATCCCGCTGGAGGCCTGGGAGGGGGTTGCCGAGGACGTGCGCACGCACGAGCCGGCGTTGGCCCTGTTCTCCGGCCCGGACGGCCTGGACGCCCTGAAGGTGGTCGCGCGGACCGCAGCCCGCCTGCTGCGCCCGGGCGGGCTGGTCTGCGCCGAGCATGCCGAGGTCCAGTCGGCGAGCGTCGTCGGGGTGTTCGCCGCCACCGGCGCGTTCACCCGGGTCGTCGACAATGCAGACCTCAACGACCGGCCACGCTTCGTGACGGGTGTCCGGGTCGGCAAGCTGGCAGGATGAGCGGCATGGCCAGGGTTTGGGACATCACCAGCGATCCGGGGGCAGCCATCGAGGCTGCCGTCACAGCGATCCTCAACGGTGAGTGCATCGTCCTGCCGACCGACACGATCTACGGCATCGGCGCCGACGCCTCCTCCCCGGATGCGGTCCAGCGCCTGCTGGACGCCAAGGAGCGCGGCCGGGACATGCCGCCCCCGGTGCTGATCGCAGAGGTGGCCATGCTGCGGGCGCTGACCGAGGAGGTGACCGACGAGATGCTCGCCCTCGCCGAGGCCTTCTGGCCGGGGGCCCTTACGATGGTCGTCCCGGCCCACCAGCACCTGAAGATGGACCTGGGCGACCGGGGCCGGACGATCGCCGTCCGCGTCCCCGACCATGACTTCACCAGGGAACTGCTGCGCGCCACCGGGCCGCTCGCGGTGAGCTCGGCGAACGTGTCCGGGCAACCGGCTGCCACGACGGTGGCTGCGGCGAAGCAGCAACTCGGCAAGCGGGTGCGCGTCTACCTCGACGGAGGTGAGGCCGCCGAGAGCGCCCCGTCAACGATCATCGACCTGACCGGGAGCCCGCGAGTGCTGCGCGAGGGCCGGATCAGCCGCGAGGAGCTCACCGCCGTCGTCCCGGCCTTCGGCGAGGGCTGAGCATGCGCGAATACCTGCTGGTGTTGCTCGTCGCCGCGGGGGTGACGTACCTGCTCAGCGGGTTGGCGCGGCGCCTGGCCTTCCGCTTCAACGCCGTCGCGATGGTCCGCGACCGCGACGTGCACACCAAGCCGGTCCCCTACTTCGGGGGCGTCTCGATGTGGTGCGGCCTGGCCGCGGCCCTGCTGGTGGCCGCCCAACTGCCCTGGCTGGGTGGGTTCCAGCTGGTGACCCACGATTCCATGGCCGTCCTGCTGGCCGGCGGGCTGATCTGCGCCGTCGGGGTGGTCGACGACATGGTCGAGCTGAACGCATTGGCCAAGATCGCCGGCCAGCTGATGGCGGCAGGGGTGGCCGTGCTGAACGGCGTGAAGGTCTACTGGATCCCGCTGCCGGACGCGATCGTCTCCCTCGACGAGGGCAGCTCGATCGTGGTCACCGTCGTGCTGATCTTCGTCGTGGTGAATGCGATCAACCTGATCGACGGCCTGGACGGGTTGGCCGCCGGCGTGGTGGCGATCGGCGCCGGTGCCTTCTTCGCGTACGCCTACGGCCTGTCCTACGAGCAGGAGCTGGTCCGGGCGACGACCTCGAGCCTGATCACCGTGGCAACCGTCGGGGTCTGCCTCGGCTTCCTGCCCTACAACATCCACCGCGCCCGGATGTTCATGGGCGACTCCGGCGCGATGCTGCTCGGCTTCCTGCTGGCGACCTCGATGATCAGCCTCACCGGCCAGCTCGACCCGTCCCGCCTGAGCCGGCCGGGGGCCAACGCGATGGCGGCCTACCTGCCGCTGCTGCTGCCCCTGGCGGTGATGGCGTTGCCGTTCCTCGACCTGGTGCTGGCCTACGTCCGTCGGACCCTGGCCGGAAAGCTCTGGTACCAGGCGGACAAGCAGCACCTCCACCACCGGATGCTGAACCTCGGGCACAGCCATGGCCGGGCGGTCGCGCTGCTGTGGCTGTGGTCGGCGCTGGTCGCCTTCGGCGTCGTGCTGATCGGGCTCTTCCCGACCCCGGCCACCGGCGTCGCGCTGTTCGCCGGGTTGGTGCTGGCCGCATACCTGACCTGGGGGCGGCGCCGCCCGAAGGCCGCGGATGGCTGAAGTCAGCGCCAACGTCCAGCGCGCCCGGAGCCTGCTGGTCGGGGGAGCGGTCGGCGGCCACAGCGTCCTGCTGCTGGCCGTGGTCGGCTTCGGGCTGGCGCTCGGGGTTCCCGGGGCGGCGTCTGCAGCCGTGTCCGGCATTCTCGCGATCGCCTTCTTCACCATCGGGCAGGCGGTGCAGATCCTGGTGGCCGACGCCCCGCCGTCGACCGTCCTGGTGGCGGCGCTGGCGTCCTACACCGTCCGGGTCACGGCCCTTGGGTTCCTGTTGGTGCTGGCGCTGGACAACGCGGACCGGATCGCGCTGATGAACCCGATGGTCGTCGTGGTCACCACGATCGCTGTCGTGATCGGCTGGCTGGGGGCGGAATTCTGGGTCTACTCAAGGATGCGTATCCTCATCTACGACGAGCCTGAGAACGGCGCAAATGATGGCCGCCTTCGGTGAAGTGAGCGTGAATCTGCTGATAGAGTCCCTCAGACCATGGGTGAGCAGAGCGGAACGGACACCGGGCTCCGGGTCTTCAGCATCCTCATCTCTGGGGTGGCCTTCTACGGGGGCCTCGGCTGGGTGCTTGACCGCTGGCTGCAGACTTCTTGGCTGCTGCCATTGGGCATCATCGCTGGCATGGCGGCCGGCATCTATCTGGTGATCGCAAGATACGGACGGTCCGAGTGATCGACCAGACAGGAGGTGTGTGATGCCCGGCCTGATCGGACTGCTCATCCCCTTGGAGGGGGAGACCGGACACAGTGCGTGGCCGCCCGGGCCGGAGAGCTTCAACTCCCGACCGCTGATTCCGGAACTCGGCCCGGACTGGTACTGGCTCAACAACCACCTCGCGCAGGCAGTGATCGGCGCCGTCCTGGTGATCGGCCTCTGGCTGTGGCTGGCTCGCGGCCAGAAGGTGGTCCCGGGCCGCAGGCAGTTCCTCGGCGAGCAGATCTACAACCTGCTCCGCAACCTGATCGCCAGGGACGTGATCGGCCACGACTACCGCAGGTTCCTGCCCTTCCTGGTCGCACTGTTCAGCTTCATCCTGGTGAACAACCTGTTCGGGCAGTTCTTCCTCTTCATGTTCCCGACCTTCTCGAAGATCGGCTACGCCTACGGCCTGGCCCTGATGAGCTTCGCGATGTACAACTACGCCGGCATCAGCAAGTACGGCTTCTTCACCTACATGCGGAAGATGACCCTGCCCGAAGGGGTGCCGGTGGTCCTCTGGCCGCTGCTGATCCCGCTGGAGTTCCTCTCCAACTTCATCGTCCGGCCGTTCACGCTCGCCCTGCGACTCTTCGGCAACATGTTCGCCGGTCACCTGGTCATCATGATCTTCGTCGTCGGTGGCGGCATGCTGCTCACGTCCGGCATTCCGTTCTACGTAGCGGCCGGCTCGGTGTCCTTCATCTTCAGTTTCGCGATCTTCGCCCTCGAGATCCTGGTCGCTGTCCTGCAGGCCTACATCTTCACCGTCCTGTCCGCCCAATACATCTCCTCGGCGATCGCCGAGGAGCACTGAGCAAGCTCGGAATCCCCCGAAAGGAAACGACATGGAAATCACCGGCAACCTCAACATGATCGGGTATGCGCTGGCCACTCTCGGCCCGGCGCTCGGCGTGGCCTGGATCTTCGCATCGGTGATCAACGGCACCGCCCGGCAGCCTGAAGCCCGGGGCGCCATGATGTCCACCGCCATCATCGGTTTCGCGGTGGTCGAGGCGCTGGCCATCATCGGTATCGCCCTAGCCTTCGCACTCTGAGGACGGCGGGGATGTTCCCCCTTGCGGGTGAAGAGCCGAACCTGGGTCCGTTGCTGCCCGAGCACATCTCGGAGTTGTTCGCCGGCATCATCCTGCTGGCGATCATCTGGATAGTCGTGGCGAAGAAGGTCGTTCCGCTCTTCGAGGCGACCTACGCCGAACGCACGGCCGAGATCACCGGCGGCATCGAGAAGGCGGAGGCGGCCCAGAGGGAGGCCGCGGAGGCTCTGGCCGAGTACCAGGCCCAGCTGGCCACGGCCCGCGGCGAGGCCGCGCGCATCCGCGAGGATGCCAAGGCCCAGGCAGTCACCCTTGCGGCGGAGATCCGCGATCAGGCGCAGGCCGATTCGGCGCGCATGCTGGCAACGGCGAAGGCCCAGATCGAGGCCGAGCGTGCGCACGTCGTGCAGCAGCTCCGGGCCGAGGTCGGCGGTCTGGCCACCCAGCTGGCGGGACGGATCGTGGGGGAGTCGCTCGAGGATGACGAGCGGGCCCGCCGCAGCGTCGACCGGTTCATCGCCGAGCTCGAAGCCCAGGCGCCGGCGGAGAAGTCATGAACGCCACCGCCGAGGCGCGTCAGTCGGAGCTCGACCGGGCGCTCGACGTCCAGGAGCTCGGCTCGGCCCTGGCGGTGGAGCTGTTCGCCGTCGCCGACCTGCTGACTGCCCAGCCGCAGCTGCGCAACGCACTCGCCGACTCGACGATGCCCGACGACCGGCGCCGCGAGCTGGCGACCGGCTTCCTCGGCTCGCGGGTCTCCACGGCCGCGACGGCTGTGGTCGCCGAGGCGGCGGCCCTGCGTTGGGGCAGCCCGTCCGGGCTGGTGGCGGCACTGGAACGCCAGGGCGTCCGGGCGCTGCTCGGCCAGGCGCAGGCCGCCGGGAAGCTGGACACCGTCGAGGAGGAGCTCTTCCGCTTCTCCCGGGCCGTGGTCGGCGACCAGTCCCTGCGGCGGGCGCTGGACGACCGCAGGGCGCCACGGGCCGCCCGCCGGCAACTCGTCAGTGACCTGCTCGACGGCCGGGTCGAGCCGACCACCGTCGAGCTGGCCGCGCGCGCGACCGGGGCAAGGGCCCGGACCTACGAGGCGACCCTCGCCGACTACCTGAAGCTCGCAGCAGCCGCGCGGGCACGGGCCATCGCGAAGGTGACCGTGGCCAGGGAGCTCACCGCAGCCCAGCGGGACCGGTTGCAGGAGGCGCTGGTCCGCCAGCTCGGCAGGCAGGTGAACCTGCAGGTGGTGGTGGATCCGTCCGTCATCGGTGGCGCCCGGGTACAGGTGGGCGACGAGGTGATCGAGGGCACCGTCGCCGGCAAACTCGCCGCCGCCGAACAACAACTTCTCTGATGGCAACGATTCGAAAGCAGAAGGTGCACAAATGGCAGAACTGACCATCAGCCCCGAGGAGATCCGGGACGCGCTGGACAAGTTCGTGTCCAACTTCAACCCGGAGACCGCAACCCGGGACGAGGTTGGCACCGTTGTCACTTCGGGTGACGGCATCGCCAGGGTCGAGGGCCTGCCCTCGGCGATGGCCAACGAGCTGCTCGAGTTCGAGAACGGCACCCTCGGTATCGCCCTCAACCTCGACGTCCGCGAGATCGGCGTCGTGGTGCTCGGTGAGTCCGAGGGCATCGAGGAGGGCGCTGTCGTCAAGCGCACCGGTGAGGTGCTCAGCGTCCCGGTTGGCGACGGTTACCTCGGCCGGGTCGTTGACGCCATGGGCAACCCGATCGACGGGCTGGGTGAGCTGAAGGACGTCCCCGAGCGCCGGGCGCTGGAGCTCCAGGCCGCCGGCGTGATGGATCGCCAGAGCGTCAACGAACCGCTCCAGACCGGTATCAAGGCGATCGACGCGATGACGCCGATCGGCCGCGGCCAGCGGCAGCTGATCATCGGCGACCGCAAGACCGGCAAGACCGCCATCGCCGTCGACACGATCATCAACCAGAAGGCGGCCTGGGCCAGCGGTGACCCCAAGAAGCAGGTCCGCTGCATCTATGTCGCCATCGGCCAGAAGGGCTCGACCATCGCGGCGCTGCGCACCGTGCTGGAGGAGTCCGGAGCGCTCGAGTACACGACCATCGTGCACTCCCCGGCGTCCGACCCGGCCGGCTACAAGTACATCGCCCCGTACACCGGCTCGGCCATCGGCCAGCACTGGATGTACCAGGGCCTGCACGTGCTGATCATCTTCGACGACCTCACCAAGCAGGCAGAGGCCTACCGGTCGATGTCGCTGCTGCTGCGGCGGCCGCCGGGCCGCGAGGCCTACCCCGGCGACGTCTTCTACCTGCACAGCCGCCTGCTGGAGCGCTGCGCGAAGCTCTCCGACGAGCTCGGTGGTGGCTCGATGACCGGCCTGCCGATCATCGAGACCAAGGCCAACGACGTGTCGGCGTACATCCCGACCAACGTGATCTCGATCACCGACGGCCAGATCTTCCTGCAGTCCGACCTGTTCAACGCCAACCAGCGCCCGGCGATCGACGTCGGCATCTCGGTCTCCCGGGTCGGCGGCGCCGCCCAGGTCAAGGCGATGAAGAACGTCGCCGGCACCCTGAAGATCGGCCTGGCCCAGTACCGCGACATGGAGGCGTTCGCGATGTTCGCCTCCGACCTGGACGCGGCCTCGCGCCGGCAGCTCGACCGGGGCGCCCGGCTGGTCGAACTGCTCCGGCAGCCGCAGTACAACCCCTACCCGGTCGCCGAACAGGTGGTCAGCGTCTGGGGTGGCACCACCGGCAAGTTCGACGACGTGCCGGTCAGTGAGGTGCTCACCTTCGAGCGCGAGTTCCTGGACTTCCTGCGCCGCAACACCAAGGTGCTCGACACCATCGCGGAGACCGGCCAGTTCACCTCCGACACCGAGCAGGCCGTGGTGGCTGCCCTCGAGGCGTTCCGGGAGCAGTTCGTCAGCACCGACGGCAAACCCCTCGCCGAGGGCGACCCGGCGGCCAAGGCCATGGGTGACGAGGACCTGAGCCACGAGCAGATCGTCGTGCAGAAGAAGCGGAGCTGATCGATGCCAGCCAGCCTGCGGGAGCTGCGACAGCGCCGGAAGTCGGTGACTGCGACCAAGAAGATCACCAGGGCGATGGAGCTCATCGCGTCCTCGCGGATCATCCGGGCGCAGCAGGCCGCGGCCAAGGCGTTGCCCTTCACCCGCGAGTTGAACCGTGCGGTCTCGGCTGTGGCGAACTACTCGCACCTCGACCACCCGTTGACCCGACCGGCGGAGGACCCGAAGCGGGTCGCCGTCGTGTTCATCACCTCCGACCGCGGCATGAACGGCGCCTATTCCAGCAACGTGATCAAGGCTGTGGCCAGCTTCCGGCAGCGGATGGAGGACGAGGGCAAGGAACTGGTCCGCTACGTCATCGGCCGCAAGGGCATCGGCTTCCTGAAGTACCGCGGCCTGCCGATCGCGGCCCAGTGGGAAGGGTTCTCCGACTCCCCGACCTACGACCGGGCCGTCGAGATCTCCGACCGGTTGCTGGAGGACTTCCTGCGGCCGAACGACGAGGGCGGGGTGGACGAGATCTGGGCCGTCTACACCCGGATGGAGTCGATGCTCACCCAGACCCCGCGGGTCCGCCGGGTGCTCCCGCTGGAGATCGTCGAGGGTGTGCGCGAAGTCGACTCCGACGACCTGGTGCCGCTGTATGAGTTCGAGCCGGACCCCGAGACCGTGCTGGACGCGCTCCTGCCGCTCTACATCCGCAGCCGGATCTGGTTCTACCTGCTCCAGTCCGCGGCGTCCCAGCTCGCCAGCCAGCAGAAGGCGATGAAGTCGGCCACCGACAACGCCCAGCAACTCATCGAACGGCTCACCCGGGAGGCCAACGCCGCCCGCCAGGCCGAGATCACCCAGGAAATCAGCGAGATCGTCGGGGGCGCTAGCGCGCTGGCCGACCTGACCGAAACCGACTAGGCAGCAGAAGGCAGACAGCGATGACCGTGACTACGCAGACTCCTACCGAAGCAGGCGCCGGTGCCGCGACCGGACGGGTGGCCCGGGTGATCGGCCCGGTGGTGGACGTCGAGTTCCCCGCCGAGGCCCTGCCCGACATCTACAACAAGCTGCTCATCGAGATCGACACCGGCGACGGGGATCCGCACACGATCGCTGCCGAGGTGGCCCTGCAGGTGGGCGACAACATCGTCCGGGCGATCTCGCTGAAGCCGACCGACGGCATGCGCCGCGGCGCCAAGGTGACCGACACCGGCGGCCAGATCACGGTGCCGGTTGGCGACGTCACCAAGGGCCGGGTCTGGAACGTCACCGGCGAGTGCCTGAACGAGGACGACGCGTCCTTCGAGGTCAGCGAGCGTTGGCCGATCCACCGCCAGCCGCCGGCCTTCGACGCCCTCGAGCCCAAGACCCAGATGCTGGAGACCGGCATCAAGGTGCTCGACCTGCTCACCCCGTACGTCCAGGGTGGCAAGATCGGCCTGTTCGGCGGCGCCGGCGTCGGCAAGACCGTGCTGATCCAGGAGATGATCTACCGCATCGCCCACAACTTCGGTGGCACCTCGGTGTTCGCCGGCGTCGGCGAGCGCACCCGTGAGGGCAACGACCTGATCACCG
>CAYQXH010000060.1:0-13270 GCA_964421325.1 uncultured Propionibacteriaceae bacterium | reverse complement strand
CGTAGGCCCGGGTGCGCCAGCAGTCGCGCATCAGGTCGACGAACTGCTGCCCGCGACCCGAGTCGACCCAGCCACCGATCGAGCTGTAGGAGAGCGAGGCGTCCTCGACGGCCTCGACGGCGGAGGTGCGACAACCCACGCCCTGCAGCAGGCTGCGACCGGTGTAGGCACCGCCGCCCTTCGCAGCCCACCAGCGCCGGGAGAGGGCCGGGGCCGACACCACGCCGGCCACCACCTCTTCGCCGACCATCAGGCCGATCAGGGTCGCCCAGACCGGCACGCCGCGGACGAAGTTCTTGGTGCCGTCGATCGGGTCGATCACCCAGCGCCGCGGGCCCCAACCCGAGTCGGCGCGCTCCTCGCCGTGGACCGCGTCCCGCGGCCTGGTCCTGGAGAGCATGCTGCGCAGTGCGTCCTCGACCGCTGTGTCCGCGTCGGTGACCGGGGTCAGGTCCGGCTTGGCTGAAACCCGCAGGTCGGAGGCCTTGAACCTTGCCATCGTGATCGCGTCGGCCTGGTCGGCCAGCACATGGGCCAGCCTGAGATCGTCCAGCAGGGATTGGTCGGGCATGCCCGCAAATCTAGTGGAACGCCTTCTCCATCCTGCGGAAAGACTCCAGACGCTCGTGGGCGAGCCGCCCGTCCGCCACGGCAGCGTCGAGGGCGCATTCCGGGGCGGCGGAGTCGTGCCGGCAGCCGCGCGGGCAGTCCCGGACGATCTCGGCGAGGTCGGAGAACGCGGAGATGATCGAGTCGGCGGTCACGTGGCTGAGCCCGAAGGACCGGACGCCGGGGGTGTCGATCACCCAGCCGGCATCCTGGGGCAGCAGGAGGGCGATCGCGCTGCTCGAGGTGTGCCGGCCGCGTCCGGTGACCTCGTTCACCTCGCCCACCTCCCGGTCGATGCCGGGGATCAGGGCGTTGACGAGGGTGGACTTGCCGACCCCAGAATGCCCCACGAGGACACTTCGATGACCGGCGAGCGCTGAGCGCAACTCGGTCAGGTCGGAGCCGGGCTCGACCGCGACCACCTGGAGTCCGAGGGGACGGTAGGTGGCCATCAGGCCGTCCGGGGCAGCCAGGTCGGACTTGGTCAGCACGAGCAACGGTTCCAGGCCGGCGTCGTAGGCCGCGACCAGGATCCGGTCGATCATGCCCACCCGCGGCGGTGGGTCGGCCAGCGCTGCGACGATCACCAACTGGTCGGCGTTCGCGACGATCGGCCGTTCGAACGGGTCGTCATCGTCAGCGGTGCGCCGCAGGACGGTCTCCCGTTCGGTCACCTCCACGATCCGGGCCAGTGTTCCCTCGCGACCGGAACTGTCCCCGGCCAGCCGCACCCGGTCACCCACGATCACCCCGGTGCGTCCGAGATTGCGGGCCTTGGTGGCGGTTACCAGCGAGCCCGGCTCACCGACCAGGCAGCGGTACCGGCCCCGGTCGACGGTGACGACCGTCCCGGCCACGGCGTCCGGGTAGGTGGGCCGGTCCTTCGTGCGCGGACGGCTGCGCTTGCCCGGCCTGCCGAAGCCGGCGTGCGGGTCGTCGGTGATCGACTCGCTCGGCCGGCGGCTCATGAGCCGGCCCCGAGCAGCCGTGCCCACAGTCCGGGGAAGTCGGGCAACGTCTTGGTCGTGCAGCCGACATCGTCCAGCTCCACGCCCGGGGTGACCAGCCCGAGCAGTGCCCCGGCGTGGGCCAGCCGGTGGTCGGCGTAGGTGTGGAAGGTGCCGGCGTGCAGCCGGGCCGGGGTGATCAGCAGGCCGTCGGCGGTCTGGCTGACGGCAGCGCCCAGCCCGGTCAGTTCGGCGGCGAGCGCGGCCAGGCGGTCGGTCTCGTGGCCGCGGATGTGCGCAACGCCGCGGATCACGCTCGGGCCGTCGGCCAGGGCGGCGAGGGCTGCTGCGACCGGGGTGAGCTCGCTGACCGCGCCGAGGTCGACGTCCGCGCCCCGCACGCCCGCGCCGCCGGAGACGGTGATCCGGCGGGATCCGGCGGTGGAGTAGCTGATCCGGGCGCCGAAGGCTGCCAGCACCCCGGCCAGCTGGTCCGCGGCCTGCACCGAGTCCCCGGGCCAGGCCGTGCTGAGTTCGCCGCCGGTGACCAGGGCAGCCGCGAGCAGGGTGGCGGCGTTGGTGAGGTCGGGTTCGACGACCTCATCGATGCCGGCGATCGGTCCCGGCCGCACCAGCCAGGTGTGCTCGGCCGGCCGGTCGACCTGGACGCCGCGGCGGGTCAGCAGTGCCACGGTCATCTCGATGTGCGGAGCCGATGGCAGGGTGCTGCCGGTGTGGGTCACCCGGACGCCGTCGGGGAACCTCGCCCCGGCCAGCAGCAGGGCCGAGATGAACTGGCTGGATGCACCGGCATCGATCGCCACTGCGCCGCCGCGGACGGCGGGGGAGCCGCCGACCGTGAACGGCAGCCGGTGCGGCTGGCTCACGCTCGCCCCGAGGGCGGCGAGGGCGCCGAGCAGGCCGGCTACGGGGCGGGTGGCGGCGGCCGCGTCGCCGATGAAGGCCGTCGCGGGGGAGGCAAGGGCAGCCACGGGCGGCAGGAAGCGCATCACGGTTCCGGCGAGGCCGCAGTCGACGGTGCCACCGCCGCGGATCGTCGCTGCGGGCTGGACCTGCAGCCGGCCGTCCGGGCGGTCGGCGAAGCCGGCCCCGAGCGTGGTCAGGCCACGCTGCATCAAGGTGGTGTCCCTCGAAGCCAGGACGCCGCTGAGGGCGGACGGCCCGGTGGCGAGGGCTGCGAGCAACAGGCTTCTGGCGCTGGCCGACTTCGAGCCGGGGACGACGACGGACCCACGGACGGGTACGGACGCCACCGGCGCGGGCCAGTGGATCAAGAAAGCACGCTCTCAACGCTGCGGCGGGCCTTGCGGACGGTCTTGCGGGCCCGCTTGCCGGCGTCTGCGGTGGTGGCGATGGCGTCGCGCTGCAGCTCGGCCTTGCGCTTGGCGGCCTCCTTGCCGAGCAACTTCTTCTGGGTGCGGACGCGCCACGCCAGGTTGGGCTTGCCCTCGGTGTCCTGCGCCGCCACGAGCACCCCGCCGAGGAGGGCGACGTTCTTGCCGAGCTGCGACCCGACGGCCGACCGCTCGCCACCCTTGGCCTTCAGCGGGTTGGCGGTGAGGACGTGCGGGATCATGCTGACGGCGAGCACCCCGGCCCCGAGCCGCCGCCCGATCCCGGTGGCGAGGCTCAGCCCGCCGATGACCTGCAGGAAGCCGTTGCACTTGACCAGGCCGACGGTGTCGTCGGGCAGGTAGCCGCGGGCAGCCTCTGGCAGCGTCGAGTTGATCAGCGGGATCACCTTGTCGGCGAGCGGCTGGGCGTCGGCGACGAACTCGTCCGGGTGCCGGATCGCCTTTACCCCGTTGACGACGAAGTAGCTGGCCAGCATGGAACGAGCAACGAACCGGAGAAGACTCATGCCCTATTACTACCCCGATCGCTTGAATGTGCCAAGCCGATCCGGAGCTAGGGTCATTGCCATGTGCGGACGCTACGCCTCCTCCGCCAGCCGGGAGGAGCTCACCGAGGTCTTCGAGATCGACGAGGTTGCCGGGCCGCTGCCGAACCCGGCCTACAACATCGCGCCCACCGACCCCGTGCCTGCCGTCCTGGAGCGGGTGCGCCCCGAGGGTCGCCGCCGCCTGCTCACCGAGGTGCGCTGGGGGCTGGTGCCGTCCTGGTCGAAGGATGCGCGCGGTGCGGCCCGGCTGATCAACGCCCGCGTCGAGACCATCGGGGAGAAGCCCGCCTTCCGCAAGGCCTTCGCCACGCGCAGGTGCCTGCTGCCTGCCGACGGCTACTACGAGTGGTACCAGCTGCCGGAGAGCCAGGGCGGCAAGCCGGTCAAGCAGCCGTACTTCATCCGGCCGGCGGACGGGGGACTGTTCGTGATGGCCGGGTTGTACGAGTTCTGGAAGGCCCCGGACGGGTCCTGGCTGACCACTGCAACGGTGATCACGACCTCGGCCACCGACGAGGTCGGCCACATCCACGACCGGATGCCGATGGCCGTTCCGGTGGAGAACTGGGCGGCCTGGCTGGATCCGGCCTTCGGCTCCGACGCCCGTGAGCTGCTGACCGTGCCCGCCGGAGCCCTCGACTACCATCCGGTGTCCACCGCCGTCAACAAGGTCGCCAACGACGGCCCCCAGTTGGTCGAGCCACTACCGGCCTAGTCCGGCCGGCGGACGGAATATCGCCGTCGGCCCGCTCGTTGAGGACTGCGTGATCGACACCATGGAAGCGGCTCCGCACGTCTCGACGATGCGGCCGCTTCCGGTCCACCCGCTAGGCTCGTTCGCGATGAACCTGCCCACACTCCCAGACCAGGCCGCCCTCGCCACCGCTGAGACCGACGCCGAACGCGCCGCTCGGTTCGAGGGCGAGGCCTTGGCCTACCTCGACCAGCTGTACGGTGCTGCGCTGCGGATGACCCGCAACCCCACCGATGCAGAAGACCTGGTGCAGGAGACGTTCGCGAAGGCGTACGCCTCCTTCCACCAGTTCACCCCCGGCACCAACCTGAAGGCCTGGCTGTACCGGATCCTCACGAACACCTTCATCAACAGCTACCGCAAGAAGCAGCGGCAGCCGCAGTCCTCCGGCTCCGATGTCGAGGACTGGCAGCTCGCCAGGGCGGAGGCGCACACGTCCACCGGGCTGCGCTCCGCCGAGATGGAGGCGCTCGACCGGATGCCGCACTCGGCGGTCACCGAGGCGATGAACGCGCTGGCCCCCGATTTCCGGCTGGCGGTCTACCTCGCGGACGTCGAGGGCTTCTCGTACAAGGAGATCGCAGAGATCATGGGTACCCCGATCGGAACGGTGATGTCGCGGCTCAACCGCGGCCGCAACCAGTTGCGGACCTCACTGGCCGACTTCGCCCGCGAGCACGGGTTGATCGGTGGCGATCGGAATGCATGACTTCGAGGACTGCACCGACGTGCTGCGCAACCTGTACGCCTTCCACGACAACGAGCTGACCCAGGCTGAGGCCGACGACATCCGCGAGCACCTGATGGCGTGCGAGCCGTGCCTCGACCACTACCAGGTGGAGGACGCGCTGCGCCTGCTGATCCGCCGCTGCTGCGCCGAGGAGAAGGCACCCGACGATCTTCGCGTCCGGATGCGCGCCACCTACTCCAGGACAGTGATCATCACCGAGACGACCGACTGACCCCGGAAACGGCGAAACCCCCGCTCAGGCGGGGGTTTCTGCGTTCGGGCTGCGATCCTCAGGCGTTGGGGCGTTTGCCGTGGTTCGCTGCGTTCTTCTTGCGGGAACGGCGCTTGCGGCCACCCTTACCCATCGCGGTCTCCTCGTGTTGACACTCTTGGCGCCGGATGGCGCGAAGGCCCATTCTGCCAGCCGCTGCACAAGGGATCCAACTCGGTCAGTATGGTGGCGGTCATGCTGACGATGGAGCAGGTGCTGAGACTGCACTGTGTCCTCACCGACGAGGACCGGGAATGGCTCAACGAACTCGTCGACGAGTGGTCCCTGCTGGCCGACCTGGCGTTCGCCGACCTGATCCTCTGGGTGCCTGATGCCGACGACAACGTGTTCTGGGCCTGCGCCCAGGTGCGGCCGACGACCGGCCCGACCTCCCTCGAGGACGACGTGGTCGGTGAGGAGATCGCCTACGACCCCGAGCACCTGGTCACCGAGGCCTACCTGTCCCAGGAGATCAGCCACACCAGTGGCAACAAGCTGCACGCCGGGATCCCGGTGGATGTGATGGCCATCCCCATCCTCGTCGAGGACCGTTGCCTGGGTGTCGTGGAGATGCACACCAACCAGATGGGCGTCCGGGCCCCCGGGGCGCTGGAGGACGCCTACCTCGAGGCTGCCCAGTTGCTCGCCGGCATGGTGCACCGGCACCAGTTCCCGCTCGGCGGGGACCGGCGGGTGCCGTGGGTGTCGCCGCGCGTGGGGGACGGCATGATCCGGGTCAACCAGGCCGGGATGATCGTGTTCGCCAGCCCGAATGCGCTGAGCGCCTACCGGAGGCTCGGCCTCACCACCGACCTGTACGGGGAGGACTTCGTCGCGGTCACCCGGTCGCTGCTGAAGGAGCGGGCGCCGGTGGAGCGGCCGGTGGCTGCCAGCCTCGCCGGTCGCGGTTCGGCGGAGATCGACCTGGAGACCTCGCTGGCGAACGTGCGGCTGCGCGTGCTCCCGCTCACCAGCGACGCCGGCCCCCAGGGCCTGCTGGTGATGTGCCGGGACACCACCGAGCTCCGTTCCCGGGAGCGACAGCTGGTCACGAAGGATGCGACCATCCGCGAGATCCACCATCGCGTGAAGAACAACCTGCAGACGGTCGCTGCGCTGCTGCGGCTCCAGGCGAGGCGGATCTCGTCGCCGGAGGCCAAGGGCGCCCTCGGCGACGCCATGAAGCGGGTCGCAGCGATCGCTGTCGTGCACGAGATCCTCAGCCAGGCCTTCGACTCCTCGGTGAAGTTCGACGACGTCGCCGACCGGCTGTTGCGGATGGTCGGTGACGTGGCAGCCACCGGCGGCAAGGTCCGGATGGTTCGGGGGGGTTCGTTCGGCTACGTCCCTGCCGACGTGGCCACGAGTCTCTCGCTGGTGCTGACCGAGCTCTGCCAGAACGCTGTCGAGCACGGGCTGCGGGAGCAGTCCGGCGAGGTGCTGGTCCGGCCGCAGCAACAGGACGGGGAACTCGTGGTCGAGGTGACCAACTTCGGCGAGCCGCTGCCGGACGGTTTCCAGATCGGCAACTCGACGAGTCTCGGGCTGTCGATCGTCAGCACCCTGGTCGCCGACCTGGGTGGGGAGTTCCGGCTGGAATCCGATGCCGCAGCCACGACGGCAACGGTCCGGGTTCCGCTGATCTGAGTCTGCGGAGGGCGCGCCGGCGGCCGGGCACTAGTTGCTGCGCACCCGCATCCGGGCAGCGCGGCGTTTCATTGCCCGGCGCTCGTCCTCACTGAGCCCGCCCCAGACACCGTGGTCCTGACCGGCGTCCAGCGCCCACTGCAGGCACGCTTCGCGCACGTCACAGCGGCGGCAGACCTTCTTGGCCTCCGCGATCTGCATGAGGGCAGGACCCGTGTTCCCGATCGGGAAGAACAGCTCCGGGTCCTCGGTCAGGCAGGCAGCCCTGTGGCGCCAGTCCATGCAGTAACACTCCTTGGTAGTTGGGCCGTATCGGTGGAGGCCCCAGCACACGTCACCGGGCGCGGAAGAAACCAACGCCCGGTGTCCAGACTGACAACTCTAGCTGGCCAGCACAAGATACGGCAGTCATATTGCACATGTGATGTTAGGCGCTCCCATCGCCTGCACGAACAGGCGCGCCGCAGGCTGCCGCCCGACTACGCTGGCCGACGTGCCTCAACCAGACAGCAGCCGACCGGGTGGAGTGGTCGTGGCGGCGACCGGTTCGGCGCTGGTCGGGCTGCTGCTGATCGGCCTCGCCGTGGCATCGCTGGCAGCCGGGCACGGGGGTTTCAGCGGGGGAGTGGGGGTCGCCCTGATCGTCTACGGACTTGCGATGATCGCCAGCGGGTGGGCACTGTGGCGCCTCAACATCCTCGGCCGGGGACCAGTCGTGGCGACAGCCCTGGTCAATCTGGTGGCCGGTTACACGTTCACGGCGACCGCACCCTGGGTGTGGTCGGTGGTGCTGGTGTCGGCGATCACCGTCGTGGCAGTTGCGCTACCGGCGACCAGCCGGGCGCTCCACTGGCGCCGGGTCACACCAGACGACGAGCCCCGGCTGAGGGCCGACCAAGGAAAGTGACCGGCTCGGCGACCCCGGCCCGGGCGAAGGCTGCCCGCACCGCAGCGGTCACCGCCTCCACCTGATCCGCCCGGACGAGAGCGAGCACGCAACCACCGAAGCCGCCGCCGGTCATCCGGGCGCCCAGCGCGCCGGCAGCGCACGACGTCTCGACGGCCAGGTCGACGCTGGTCTCGGTGATCTCGTAGTCGTCGCGCATCGAGGCGTGGGAGGCGGTCATCAGCCGGCCCAACTCGGCGTGGTCCCCGGCGGAGAGGGCCTCGACCGCAGCCAGCACCCGCTCGTCCTCGGTGACCACATGCCGCACCCGCCGGCCGACCGCCTCGGGAAGGACGTCGAGTGCCGCAGCGAGGTCGGTGACGTCCCGAAGGGCCGGGATGCCGAGGATCCGGCAGGCCTCCTCGCAGCTGGCCCGCCGGGAGGCGTACTCGCCGTCGACGTGGCTGTGCCGCGTCCGGGTATCGACAACGAGGATCTCCAGGCCGGCCGCCGTGACGGCGAGTGGTACCTGTCGGGTATCCAGCGTGCGGCAGTCGAGGAACAGGGCATGGTCGGCGACGCAGAGGGTGGACGCAGCCTGGTCGAGCAGGCCGGTGGGTGCCCCGACGTAGGCGTTCTCGGCAACCCTGGCCAGCTTGGCCCGGTCCATCGGATCGATGTCGAGCGAGTTGAGCTCGGCCAGCGCTGCCAGGGCCGCGCACTCGATGGCTGCCGAGGACGACAGCCCGGCGCCGAGCGGGACGTCGGAGGTGAGCACCAGGTCGGCGCCGCCCACAGTGTGGCCGGCCCTTCGCAGGGCCCACACCACCCCGGCGAGGTAGGAGTGCCAACCCGGCGTCCCGGGGAGCAGTTCGGCCTCACCGAGCTCGACGGTCTCGTCCAGGTCGACCGACCGGAACCGCCAGCGACCGTCGGCACGTGGGGCCGCAGCGACGTAGGCGGCCTGGGGGAGGGCGAACGGGAGCACGAAGCCGTCGTTGTAGTCGGTGTGCTCACCGATCAGGTTGATCCGCCCCGGCGCGGCCCAGACCCCGGCAGGCGTGCTGCCGGTGAGCGCGGTGAAAGCATCGATGGCCTGCTTGGTGAGCAAGGTCAGTCCTCCTCGTCGTCGAGGCGAGCCAGCCACGTGGCGAGCCGCTCAACGGCATTCTCGTGCTCGGGGTACAGGTCGACGAACAGGGTGAGCTTTTCGGACAGCCAGGCCAGGCTGACCTCCTCCTCGCCCCGGCGATCGGCAAGCTCCTCGATCCCGCGGTCGGTGAAGTACATCAGCCGGCCAGGGCGCGGGCCAGCAGCTCGGACTCCTGGGCCGCGTGCACCTTCACCGATCCGACCGAGGGGGCCGAGGCTGCCGGACGGGTGATGCCGGTCAGCTTCAGCTCGTAGCCGGGCAGGAAGGTGGTGATCGCCTGCGGCAGGTGCAGCTGCAGGAACCACCAGGCCCCCTGGTTCTCGGGCTCGTCCTGGACCCAGCGGATGTCGGTCACCTTCGGGTACTTGGCCAGCTCGGCCGCCAGCTCCCTGGCCGGGAGCGGGTACAGCCGCTCCAGCGGCAGGATGGCGACCACCCCGTCGAGCCCGGCCTCGCTGCGGGCCTGGGCCAGTTCCCAGCGGATCTTGCCGGAGCACAGCACGATCCGCTGCACGGCGGCATGGTCGGTGATCGTCGGGTCGCCCATCGCCGGCTGCCAGCGTCCCTGGGTGAACTCGGTGACGGGGGAGACCGCAGCCTTCGAGCGCAGCATCGACTTGGGCGTTGCGATGACGACCGGCCGGTGCCAGTTCACGTAGGCGTGCGTGCGCAGCAGGTGGAAGTAGCTGGCCGGGGTGGACGGCTGGCAGACCGCCAGCGCGCCCTCCGAGCAGAGCGTCAGCCAGCGTTCGATCCGTGCCGAGGAGTGGTCGGGGCCCTGGCCCTCGTAGCCGTGGGGGAGCAGCAGCACCACACCCGACTTCTGCGTCCACTTGGCGTTGCCGGCCGCGATGAACTCGTCGGCGATGGTCTGGGCGCCATTGGCGAAGTCACCGAACTGGCCCTCCCAGCAGACCAGGGCGTCCGGGGCTGCCACCGAGTAGCCGTACTCGAAGCCCATCGAGGCGAACTCGCTGAGCAGGGAGTCGTAGATGTAGAACTGGCCCTGGTCATCGGTGAGGTGCTTGAGCGGCACGTAGGCCTGGTTGGTGACCCGGTCGACGACGGCGGCGAACCGCTGGCTGAACGTGCCCCGACGGCTGTCCTGGCCGACCAGGCGAACCGGCCGGCCCTCCATCAGCAGCGACCCGAAAGCCAGCAGCTCCGCTGTCGCCCAGTCGACCGGACCGTTGCGGATGCTCTCCGCGCGACGCTCGAGCTGCGGTCGCACCTTCGGGTGCACGGTGAAGCCCTCCGGGAACGTGAGGTGGGCCTTCGCCACAGCCTCCATCTGCTCGGGGCTGATCGCCGTGCCCTTCTCCTTGCCCAGCTTCGCGGGGTAGTAGGGCGCCTTGCGGTAGGAGTCGTCCTCGGTGACCACAGCCTCGCGGACCTCGCGGAAGACGCTCTCCAGCCGGTCCCGGAACCGGGCGATGACCTGCTCGGCATCATCGGTGGAGATGTCGCCGCGGCCGATCAGGGCCTCGGTGTAGAGCTTCCGGACGCTGCGCTTCTGTTCGATCAGGTCGTACATCAGCGGCTGGGTGAAGCTCGGGTCGTCACCCTCGTTGTGGCCGCGTCGCCGGTAGCAGACCAGGTCGACCACGACGTCCTTGTGGAACCGCTCGCGGAAGTCGAAGGCCACCTGGGCGATCCTCGCCACGGCCTCCGGATCGTCCCCGTTGACGTGGAAGATCGGTGCCTGGATCGTCTTGGCCACGTCGGTGCAGTAGACCGAGGAGCGGGACTCGATCGGCGCCGTGGTGAAGCCGACCTGGTTGTTGACGACGAGGTGGATGGTGCCGCCGGTCTTGTAGGCCCGCAGCTGGCTCATCTGCAGGGTCTCGTACACCACGCCCTGGCCGGCGAACGATGCGTCGCCGTGCATCAGGATGGGCAGCACCGGGAAGTCGTCGACCCCGAGCTGGTCCAGCTTGGCGCGGGCGATCCCCTCCACCACCGGGTTGACCGCCTCGAGGTGCGAGGGGTTGGCGGCCACGGAGGTCCGGATGGTCTTCCCGCTGGCGGCCTTGAACTCGCCCTCGGAGCCGAGGTGGTACTTCACGTCGCCCGAGCCCTGGGTGAGTCGGGGGTCGTAGTTGCCCTGGAACTCGCGGAAGATCTGGCCATAGGACTTGCCGACGATGTTGGCCAGCACGTTCAGGCGGCCGCGGTGCGGCATGCCGATGATCGCCTCGTCGAGGTCGGCGTCGGCTGCGCGCTCGCAGAGCTCGTCGAGGAAGACGATGGTCGACTCGCCCCCCTCGAGGGAGAAGCGCTTCTGGCCGACGAACTTGGTCTGCAGGAAGGTCTCGAAGATCTCCGACTCGTTCAGCTTGTCGAGGATGCGCAGGTGCTCCTCGCGGGGCCACGGCACGAACGGGCGCTCGAAGCGTTCCTGGATCCAGGTGCGCTGCTCGTTGTCGGAGATGTGCATGTACTCGACACCGACGCTGCGGCAGTAGGTGCCCCGCAGCATGGCGAGGATGTCCCGCATGGTCGCGACCTCGCCGGAGTGCCCGCCGAAGGTGCCGACCGGGAACTCCCGATCCAGGTCCCAGAGGGTGAGGCCGTGGTACTCGATGGCCAGCTCCGGGTGAGTGCGCTGGCGGTACTCCAGCGGGTCGATGTCGGCCATGAAATGGCCGAGGTTCCGGTAGGCGTTGATCAGGGAGAAGATCCGGGCGCTGCGCGGGATCGAGCCGACCCGGTCGTCGCTGACGTCGTTGGCCCACCTGATCGGGGAGTAGGGCACCCGCAGGGCGTCGAAGATCTCGTCGTAGAAGTCGTGCTGGCCGATCAGCAGTTCGTGGATCCGCCGCAGGAACTCCCCGGACTGGGCGCCCTGGATCACGCGGTGGTCGTAGGTGGAGGTGAGGGTGGTCACCTTGGAGACGCCGAGCTCGTTGATCCGGGCGGCGCTGGCGCCCTGGAACTCGGGCGGGTAGTCGATCGAGCCGACGCCGAGGATGACGCCCTGCCCGGCCATCAGCCGCGGCACCGAATGGTTGGTGCCAAGACCCCCGGGGTTGGTCAGGGAGGCACTGGTGCCGGCGAAGTCGGCAACGGTGAGCAGGTTGTTGCGCGCCTTGGCGACCAGGCCCTCGTAGGCGGCCCAGAACTGGGCGAAGTTGAGGTCCTCGCAGTTCTTGATGTTCGGCACCAGGAGCTGCCGGGTGCCGTCCGGCTTGCGCATGTCGATCGCAAGCCCGAGGTTGATCGATGGCGGGGTCACCAGGTTCGGCTTGCCGTCGACGACCTCGTAGGAGTTGTTCATCTCCGGTACGGCCTTGAGGGCCTGCACCATCGCCCAGCCGATCAGGTGGGTGAAGGAGATCTTGCCGCCGGTGGACCGGGCGAGGTGGGCGTTGATGATCTGGCGCTGGTCGATGGCCAGCTTCATCGGCACGTCGCGGACGCTGGTCGCCGTCGGCATCGCGAGCGAGGCATCCATGTTGGTGGCTGTGCGCAACGGGGCGCCTCGCAGCGGGGTGCGGGTCGGCTCGGTCTGCTCCTTGGTGACTATCGGCTGCTGCCGCGGCAGGTCGGGGGAGACCCCGCGGCCAGAGCCGGGGCCTTCCGGGGCCATGCCGGTGGCTGCCGGGGCCGGCTCGGTGAAGGCCTCGGGGGCCGCCGAGACCGGGTTCGGCTGGGCCGGGGCTGTGGCCGGCTTGCCCGTGCCGTCCGCGGTCGGGGTCGCAGGGTCGGGGGCTGTGGCCTTGGCCGCCGGGTCCGCCGGAGGGTTGGCCGCTGCTGCCGGCTGGCCGGACGTGCCGGTGCCACTGGCCGCAGGCCTGGCGGCCGGGCCGGGCGTGGACGCTGCTACGGGCCCGGAGTCGGGAGTGGCATTCGCCTGGAAGTAGGCGACCCAGGCCGGGTCGACGGAACCGGGATCAGCGTCGAATTGTTCCCGCATCTCCTCGATCAGCCAGTCGTTGGCTCCGAAGTCGGTTGTGCTCTCGCCGTTCTTCACGTCCTGAGGCGTGGGGGCCACTTTCCACTTCTTCCTGATGGCGCGGATGTACCGGGTCGATGTTACCTACGGCCCGGCCACCAACGAACGTACCCGCCGCACCACTTCACAATGCGGGATCGGTGAAATCCGGGCCGTCGGCGGTCGCGTTCTCGAGCGGTCGGGAGGTGAGGGGCTGCGCGGGTGAGGTTCGACCCGGTCCGGGGCCGGCGCGCCACCCGGTTGGACGGCCGGACGGCCCGGCAGGGGCCGGACCGCCTGCTGCCGTCAGCAGGCGGATTCGACCTACGAACCCTGATGGGCGCCCCCGGCGCGATTCGAACGCGCGCTCCCGCCTCCGGAGGGCGGTGCTCTATCCCCTGAGCTACGGGGGCCC
>CAYQXH010000059.1:0-13346 GCA_964421325.1 uncultured Propionibacteriaceae bacterium | reverse complement strand
AGCTGCGATCCGATTGGATTCGGAGGGATCCATCGGGTCTGGGGCGGTGTGCGGTGCAGAGGCTTCCGGGGGGCGCCTACAGCCCGCACACCCGCCCCTTCTTGCGTTCCTGGCTCGAACGGCGTCCCTACTCGGCCGCGGTGCTCCCGTAGCCGGTCCAGCCGGGGATCGTGCCGTCCACGTCCCACAGGTCGAGCCAGGTGCCGGAGCCCTCCCACAGGAAGACCTGGCCCTTGATCAGGCGGCTGTTGGCCTCCACCGAGCGCAGGGCGTTGAGCATCTCCGGGGTCAGCGGCTTCTCGGTGACCGCCTTCAGGTTGGCGAGGATCTGGGTGGGCTTCACCGAGAACGGGATCGCCACGTGGCCACGCTGGGCCGCCCACTTCAGGCACACCTCGGCAGGGTGGACGCCCAGGGTCTCGGCGATCCCGGTGATCACCGGGTGCTCCATGTCGGCGACGTCGCCGTCGAACCGGTCCCGCTCGGGGCGCCGCGGCGAGCCCATCGGGGAGAACCCGACGACCACCATGCCGTGATCCTTGCTGAACTGGTAGAGCTCGCCCTGCTGGAACGCCGGGTGGAGCTCCATCTCATGGAGTGCCGGCGCGATCCGCGCGTCCCGCAGCAGCAGGCGCAGCTTGGGGATCGTCATGTTCGAGACCCCGATGTGCCGGATCAGCCCGGCGTCCACCAGCTCCTCGAGGGCCCGGTACATGGCCAGGTACTCGGCGTGGACGTAGGGCCGGGAGTTCGGGTTACGGGCATCCGGAGTAGCGAACCGCTCGTGGGTGTTGGGGAACGGCCAGTGGATCAGCAGCGCGTCGAGGTAGTCCAGTTGCAGGTCGGCGAGGCTCTGGTGCACCGACGCGACGGCGTCCGCCGGCGCGTGGGCGTCGTTCCAGACCTTGGAGACCACGAACACCTCGTCGCGGTTGATGCCCTCAGCGGCCATCGTCTCGGCGAGGACCGGGCCGATCAGGTGCTCGTTGGCGTAGACCGAGGCGCAGTCGACCAGCCGGTAGCCGGTACGCAGGGCGACCCCGACCGCCTCGGCGATCTGCTCGAGGCTGAACCGGTCGGAACCGAAGGTGCCCAGCCCGATGGCGGGGATCCTCGCTCCGCCGGCTAGGGCGAACGACGGCACCACGGCCGGGTCGATTGCCTCTGGGACGGTTGTGGTCATGGTCACTCCTGAATCGGGTTCGGCGCGAAGAGCAGCTTCCCGGTGACCGCACCGGGCTGCTCGAACAATTCGAAGGCGGTCATCACTTCGTCGAGCGGGAAGATTCCGTGGACCAGGTCGTCGGTGATCCGCAGCCGGCCGTCGGCGACGCACTCGGCGGTCAGGCTCCACTCGGGGCCGGGGAAGGGCGCGCTGTACGACATCCAGGAGCCGGTGAGCCGGAACTCCTTGCGGTTCATCAGCTCGAAGGTGGCGTGGCCGAAGTGCAGGTCGGCGTGGCTGGTGCCGATGAAGCAGACCCCGGCGTGGGGGGCAGCCAGCTGGAACGCCAGGCTCATGGTCGCGTTCTGCCCGGCGGTCTCGAAAACGAAGCCGAAGCCGGTACCGCCCTGCCAGTCGCGGACTGCTGCGAGGAAGCCGGCGTCGGTGGAGTCGAAGGTGGCGTCGGCGCCGAGGGCTGCGGCCGTGGCCAGCCGGGTCGGGTTCACGTCCACGACGGCGACCCGGGCTGCGCCGAGGATCCGCACCCACTGCATGGTGAACAGTCCGATGGTGCCTGCGCCGAGCACGATCACGTCCTGCCCTGCGGCGAACCCGACGTGCCGGACCCCGTGCAGGGCGACCGTCGACGGCTCGAAGAAAGCGACGTCGCGGAACGGGACGGTGTCTGCCACAACGGTCAGGTTCGGTACCGGTGCCACCAGGAACTCGGCGAGCCCGCCGTTCACCCGGGAGCCGATGAAGCTGTAGTTCGGGCACTGCGAGTAGTGGCCCAGCCGGCAGTGCTCGCACTCGTGGCAAGGCAGCAGGGGAGCGACAGCCACCCGCTTCCCGACCAGCGCTGCGTCGACCCCGTCCCCGACGGCTGCGACCTCGCCGGCGATCTCGTGGCCGAGCACCAGCGGATAGAAGTGCGCCCCGTCGCTGAGGACGCGCGGGATGTCGGAGCCGCAGACCCCGGTGAGCCGCACCCGGACCAGGGCCTCGCCCGGCCCGGGGACGGGGGTCGGGATCTCCTCCACCCGGATGTCGCGCTGACCGTGCAGCACTGCTGCCTTCATCGTTTCTCCAATCTGGCGAACGCCGCCAGCTCGTGCATGCCTGTGGCCATCGCGGGGTACAGCCCGGCGTAGGTGGTGTACAGCCGGTCGTAGAGCTTTGCTGCGGCCGGTTCCGGTAGGTGGCTGACCCCGCGGCTGACCCAGCGATCGACGAGGTCGTCGGCGCTGTGGCCGTCGATGCCGATCGCGGCGAGCATGGCAGCGCCCAGCGGGGTGGCGTTGTCGCTGGCGCTGACGGTCAGCGGCAGCCCGGTCACGTCGGCCTTGATCTGCATCCACAGCGGGCTCCTGGTGGCGCCGCCGATGGCCAGCAACTCCGCGACGTGCGCCCCGGCTGCGGTCGCCACCTCGAGGTTGTGCCGCAGCGCGAACGCCACGCCCTCCATCACCGCGCGATACAGCTGGCCGCGTCCGGTGGACAGCGTCAGGCCGACGAAGGCCCCGCGGGCGTCCGCGTCCCACAACGGGGAGCGTTCGCCGGACAGGTAGGGCAGGAAGACCAGGCCGTCAGCCCCGAGCGGGGCGCCCGCTGCCAGGGCCGAGACCTCCTCGAAGATGCCCCTGCCCGAGGCGGACGCGGCCAGCCGCTCGGCATCGCCGACCACCCGGGTGAGCCAGGCCAGGCTGGCGGAGCCGGCGACGGTACCGCCCTGCAGCAGCCAGCACCCCGGCACGACGTGGCGGGAGAGGATCAGACGTTCGTCGGCTGCCGGGGAGGCCATGGCGATCGACATGCCGCCGGCCTGTCCGCCCTGCTCCTGGGTCTGGCCGGGATGGAGCACGCCGGCCCCGAGGGTGCCGCAGGCCGCGTCCAGGCCGCCGGCGACGACCGGAGTGCCCGCCGGCAGCCCGGTGGCCCGGGCGGCGGCCGGGGTGAGCCCGCCGACCACTGCCGAGGGTTCGACCGGCGTCGGGATGAGGCCGGGATCGATGCCGAGGCGGGCGGCCATGCCGGTATCCACCTCGCCGGTGGCGACGTCGATGAAGTGCAGGCCGTAGCCCTGGGAGTGTTCCTGGCTGGCCACCCCGGTGAGCCCCATCACGACAACGCTGTTGCACTGCAGGATCCACCGGGTGCGTGCGAAGACCTCGGGCTGGTTGCGCTGGAGCCACACCACCTTGGCAGTGGTGTAGCTGGGGCTCAGCCGGTTTCCGGCAAGGGCGAGGATGTCCCTTGGCGGAACGTGCTCGAGGATCTCCTCGCAGATCGGTTGGGCGCGGGTGTCCATCCAGATCGGGGTGTTGGCAAGGATCGTGCCCGCCTCGTCGACCGGCACGGCGGCCCAGCTCTGGCCGTCGACGCCGATGCCGCGGACGGCGGCCGGCTCGAAGGTGCCCGAAGCACACACCTCGGCAAGGGTGGCGAAGGCTCCGGCAACCCAGTCGTTGGCGTCCTGCTCCACCCATCCCGGTGCCGGGTTGTGCAGCGGGTACTGGTGCTCGGCAACGGCCAGCGTGCGGCCTTCGGAGTCGACAGCCAGACACCGGCAGCCGGAGGTGCCGATGTCGACGCCGAGGTACACCGCGGCGGGAGTTCTGGTCATGCGGGTCACGCCTCCCCCTTGAGAGCGAAACGTTTTGTCCAAGGCTAGCGGAGCCGTTCGGCAGCCCGCAAGGCATCGCACGAACCGTTTCGCTCTACCTTCGGACCCACTTGACAACGACCCGGCCGGCGCTAGGCTCGCCTTCACCGAAACGTTTCGCCAGACAGGGCTGCTGTGGCTGCTACCTACAAGGACATCCGGCGTCTGACCGGCTTGTCGCTGGCGACCATCTCGAAGCACTTCAACGGCGGCAACGTCCTCCACGCCAACCGGGTCCTGATCGAGCAGGCCGCAAGCGATCTCGGCTACCAGGTGAACGACTTCGCACGCGGACTCCGCAGCCGCAGGTCGATGACGCTGGGAGTTGTGTTGGCCGAACTGAACTCCACCTTCAACACGACCATCGTCTCGGCGATGGAGGAGCGCCTGCGTGAGGCCGGCTACGGCACCATCATCTGCAACTCCCAGGGCAGCGCGGAGGCCGAGGCCGAGGCGATCCGGTTCCTGATCGGCAAGATGGTGGACGGCATCGTGATCGTCCCGGTCGGCGACGAGGTGGACGGCCTGGCAGCAGCCGCCGAACGCGGGGTGCCGGTGGTAGCGGTGGACCGCGCGATCGCCAACGCAGCCGTGGACGCCGTGGTGATCGACAACCGGGGGGCGATCGCCTCAGCCGTCGACCTGCTGGCGGGAGCCGGCCACACCGGCCTGGCCCTGCTGGCCGGCCCGGACACCACCTACACCATGCGGGAGCGCCGGATCGGGTTCCGGGAGGCGGTGAAGCGCCACACCGGACGCTTCCCCGCCCGTGCCCTCAGCCAGCCGGACCCGGTCAACATCGAGGGCGGCCACCAGGGCTTCCGGCGGCTGATGCAGCTGGCTGCCCCACCGACCGCCGTGGTCTGCGCCAACTACGAGTTCACGCTCGGCGCCATCATCGCCCTCAACGAGCTGGGCCCGGACGTGCCCGCACCGGCGATCGTCGGCTTCGACAACCTCGAACTTGCCCGGATCATCCGGCCACGGCCGACCCTGGTCAGCCAACCGGTCGCACAGATCGCCACCCGGGCAGCCGACCTGATCCTGGAACGCGTCCGGGGCGAGGCGCCACCTGAGCCGCGCACAGTCGTGCTGGGCACCGAACTGGTGATCGGCGACCAGGTCACCTACACCAACGCCGGGAGCCGGGCATGACCGTCCTCACTGTCACCCTGAACGCAGCCATCGACAAGCGCTACGACGTCGGCCGCATCACCATCGGCGAGGTGCAGCGGGTCGGCCGGGTGCTGGCCAGTGCCGGCGGGAAAGGTCTCAACGTGGCCCGCGGCGCCCAGCTGTGCGGCCAGGGAGTCGTTGCCACCGGCTTCGTCGCCGGATTCGCCGGCCAATTCGTGACCAGCCAGGTCTCGGCTCAGGGCATGCGGGAGGAGTTCATCCGGGTACCGGGGGAGACCCGCACCTGCATCAACGTCATCGACGAGGAAGGGACCTCCACCGAGTTCCTCGAGCCCGGTGTCACGGTCACGGCCGGCGACCTCGCCGAGCTGCTGGCGCGCTACGAGCAGCTGCTGCCGGAGGTGGACGTGGTCACCATCTCGGGCAGCGCACCCGCCGGCTGTCCTTCCGACGTCTACGCACCCCTGATCGCTGCTGCGAAGCGGGCCGGCCGCCCGGTGGTCCTGGACACCAGCGGTGCGCTGCTGCAGGCCGGCGTGGCCGCCGGGCCCACCGTTGTGAAGCCGAACCGCGAAGAGCTGGCCGCCCTGGTCGGCGCACCGCTGGACGATCTCGACTCGGTGGTGAGCGCTGCCAGGGACCTGTGCCGGCTCGGCGCAGCCTGGGTGGTGGTGTCCCTCGGTAGCTCCGGGGCCGTCGCCGTCAGCGCCGACCGGGCGGTTCACGCCAGGGCGCCGAAGGTGGCCGTCCTGAACCCGGTCGGCTGCGGCGACGTGCTCGTCGGTGGGCTGGCCAGCGGGCTGGCACTCGGCCTGGACGTCGATGCGGCACTGCCCCTTGCGGTGGCCGTCTCGGCCGCTGCCGCAGCCCATCCCGAGACCGGCCGGTTCGACCCGGAGTACGCAGCGAGCCTGGAAGTACCAACCACCGTCCTCTAGAAAGCGAAGACCATGCTGACCACCCACCTCACGCACCCGCCGCTGCTCGCGGCCCTGGCCGCAGCCGGCCACGGCTCCACGGTGCTGATCGCCGACTCCAACTATCCGCACGCCACCGCCCACGGGCCCAACGCCCAGGTGATCCACCTCAACCTGAGCCGCGGGCTGGTCAACGGCCCGGACGTGCTGACCGCGATCACCAGCGTGATCAAGGTGGAGAGCGCAGCGGTGATGGCCCCCGGCACCGACCTGCTGCCGGTCCACGAGGAGTACCGGGCGCTGCTCGGCGGTGACGTGCCGCTGGAGATCATGGAGCGGTTCGCCTTCTACGAGGCGGCGCGCGGCCAGGACCTCGCCGTGCTGGTTGCCACGGGTGAGGACCGCATCTACGCGAACCTGCTGCTCACCGTCGGCGTGGCGTCGGGCAACTGATGCTGGCATCGCTTCGCGAGCTGGTGCTCGCTGCCCGGCAGGCCGGGACCGGGCTGGGCGCGTTCAATGTGATCCACCTGGAGCACGCGACGGCCTTCGTGCGAGCCGCCGAGCGTGCCGGTAGCCCGGTGGTGCTGCAGATCTCGGAGAACGCGGTGAAATACCACGGGGCACTTGAGCCGATCTGTGTCGCCGCTCTGGCCGTGGCCAGGGCCGCATCGGTGCCGGTCGTGGTCCACCTCGACCATGCCGAGGACACCGACCTGATCCGGCGAGCGGTGGAGCTGGGGATCTCCTCGGTGATGTACGACGGATCGAAGCTGCCGGACGCCGAGAATCGGGAGACCACGGCCGCCATGGTCGCCCTGTGTCACGCCGCCGGCGTCGACGTGGAGGCGGAGCTGGGTGAGGTGGGCGGCAAGAACGGCGTCCACGACCCGTCGGCACGCACCTCACCTGCGGATGCCGCAGCCTTCGTCGAGGACACCGGGGTGGACCTGCTGGCTGTGGCGGTCGGTTCGTCCCACGCCATGACCACCCGGGACGCGCACCTCGACGAGGACCTGATCCGGGCGATCCGGGCGGTGGTGCCGGTACCGCTGGTGCTGCACGGCCCCTCCGGGGTGTCCGACGACGGCATGCGAGCCGCGATCGGGGCCGGGATCACCAAGATCAACGTCTCCACCCACCTCAACCAGGTGTTCACCGGCGCCGTCCGGGCGGCCCTGGCCGCAGACCCGGCGCTGGTCGACTCGCGCAAGTGGCTGAAGCCGGCTCGCTCAGCGGTCGAGGAGGAGACCTTCCGGTTGCTAAACCTGTACCGCTGAGCGGGCCTGCGGTCAGGCCTTCAGCGAACAGCGTCCACGAGCGCATCGGCCCGTCGGTTGCCCACCTCGGCATAGCTGACCGCGGCGACGATGAGCACGCAGGCCCCGATCTGGGTGAAGGTCAGCGACTCGCCCAGCGCGAGCCAGCCGGTGAGCAGCGCCACGGCCGGGATCAGGTTGATCATCAAGGAGGCCTGCGTCGCTGGCACCAGCTTCAGGGCCGAGTTGTACAGGCCGAAGGCGGCGAGCCCGCAGCCGGCGCCGAGGTAGATGACGGCGAGCCACGCCGGTCCGGGCACGGCGGTCCAGTCGACCGGGCCGGAAGCCAGCGCCAGCGGGGCGAAGAAGACGGTGCCGACGGCCATCTGCAGCCCGGTGAGGAGCCACGGGTCGTAGCGGGCGCTGAGGTGCTTGATCGTGATCGTCGAGCCGGCAGCGGCCAGCATGGCCGCGAGCTCGAGCAGGTTGCCGAGGATCGGGTTGGGTGCGCTCGGCTGCTGCGTCCCGGCAACGGAGAGGACGACCACGCCGACGATGGAGGCGAGGATCGCTGCCGTGCCCCGGAGGGTCGGCCGTTCCCGCAGCAGGGCCCAGGCGCTCACCGCGACGATCAACGGCATCACGGCTGCGATCACGCCGGCCTGGCTGGAGGTCGTGAACTGGATCGCGAAGCCCTCCAGCGCGAAGTACAGGCACGGGATGCAGAGGGTCGACACCGCCAGGTACTTCCAGTCGCCGGAACGGTAGTCGGGTCGCTTCACGCGGGACAGCAACGGCAGGAAGACGAGCAGGGCGACCAGCATCCGGAGCCAGATCACATACATCGGCGGGAAGCTCGCGTAGGCGGCCTTGGTGACAGCGAAGCTGGTGCCCCACAGGACCACCGAGCCGAGCAGGAAGGCCAGTGGTCTCAGGTTCTGTTCGGTCACCGATCCGCTTCCATGATCGTTCGTTCGTCTTGGGCTGTCGCCGGAGTCAGGCTAGCGGTGGGCGCCCGGCCCCAGCGCCGGAGCCGGCTTCGCGGACGCCGTCGCTGTGCCGGCGGGCGAACGGGGAGCAGAATGCCAATGGCAGCTGCTGACGAAGGTGCCGATGCGACCACACCATGGAAGTGGACTGATGAGACAACTCGACTTCGATCTGGATACCACCACCCGCGACGCAGTGTTGCGGATCAGCGCCAGGGGCCGGTTGATCCTGGTGCACCCGATGGCGAACCGGGGGACAGCCTTCACCTTGTCGCAGCGGGAGCAGTTGGGCCTGTCCGGGCTGCTGCCGAGCCGGGTTACCACCATCGAGGAGCAGATGCGGCGGACCTACGCCCAGTACCTGCGTTCGCCGTCGCCGCTGTCGAAGTTCATCTACCTCTCGCAGCTGCGCGACCGCAACGAGGTGCTGTTCTACCGGCTGCTGAGCGAGCACCTGGAGGAGATGCTGCCGATCATCTACACCCCGACCATCGGCGAGGCGATCGAGCGGTTCAGCCACGAGTACGTCGGCGCCCGCGGCCTGTTCCTCTCGATCGACCATCCCGAACTGATCGAGCAGTCGCTGCGCGACTTCGAACTGGACGCCGACGACGTCGACCTGGTGGTGGTGACCGATTCGGAGGGGATCCTCGGCATCGGGGACCAGGGCATCGGCGGTATCCAGATCGCGATCGGCAAGCTGGGCGTGTACACGGCCGCCGCCGGAATCCATCCGCGGCGAGCGATCCCGGTGGTGATCGACGTGGGCACGGACAACCTCGGCCTGCTGAACAGCGACCTGTACCTCGGCGAGCAGCATGCCCGGGTGCGGGGCGAGCGCTACGACGAGTTCATCGACACCTTCGTGCAGGCGGTCAACAAGCTGTTCCCGAACGCGATGCTGCACTGGGAGGACTTCGGCGCCGGCAACGCCCACCGCATCCTGAACCGCTACTCCAACCAGATCTGCACGTTCAACGACGACATCCAGGGCACGGCTGCGGTGGTGCTGGCAGCTGTGCTCGCAGCCGTCCGGCTGACCGGGATGGGACTGGAGCAGCACCGGGTGCTGGTCTACGGCGCCGGGACCGCCGGGGTGGGAATCGCCGACATCATCCGGGAGGCGATGGCGAAGGCCGGGCTGCCGGCCGACCGGGCCTACAGCCAGTTCTACGCCTTCAACAGTCGCGGCCTGATCGTCGAGGACGGCAAGGGGGTCCGGGACTTCCAGCTGCCCTACGCCCGGAAGCGGGCTGAGGTGGCCTCCTGGGAGGTCGCCGAACCGTCGCGGATCACCCTCGCCGAGACGGTCCGGCAGGTGCAGCCGACCATTCTGATCGGCACTTCGGCGCAGACCGGTGCGTTCAACGAGGAGATCGTCCGGTCGATGGCGGCCGGCTGCGAGCGGCCGATCATCCTGCCGCTGTCGAACCCGACCAGCCGCGCGGAGGCGCACCCGGCAGACCTGCTCGAATGGACCGACGGCCGGGCGCTGATCGCGACGGGCGGGCCGTACGGCACCATCCGGCACGGCGAGGTCTACCACACCATCGCGCAGGCCAACAACGCCCTGATCTTCCCCGGCCTCGGGTTGGGGGTTTCGGTCGTCAAGGCGACCCGGGTCAGCCCGGAGATGATCTACGCAGCAGCGGACGCGCTCGCCGGGCTGGTCAACGAGTACCGCCAGGGGGCCTCGCTGCTGCCCTCGATGAGCGACCTGCGGTTGGTGGCGGCGACGGTCGCGAAGGCGGTCGCCGGCACCGCGGAGAAGCAGGGCCTGGCCAGAGTGCCGATGACCAACCCGATCAGTGACATCTACCAGCGGATGTGGAAGCCCGAGTACCCGAGGCTGGAGATCCTGCCCGCCCGCGAACTCAGCTGACCCGGGCGGAGTGGCTGCTCCGGGCAGAGGCTCCTGCCTGGTCCGCCGCGTCGCTGGGCTGGTCCACCTCGCGGGCCGGCAGCCCTGCTGTGGTTCCGGTCTCGACCAGCTCCTCCGCGACCGTCACGAGCTTGCGGTTGGTGTTCTGCGAGATCTTCCGCAGCAGCTCGAAGGCCTGTCCGGCAGACATGCCGTGTCGCTCCATCAGGATGCCTTCGGCCTGTCCGATCACGAGCCGCGACACCATCGCGATGCTCTGGTTCTGGCTCGTACGGGCCGCGGCAACCGCCACGGCCAGGTGGGTGGCAAGGCTGTGAGCCATCAGGATGTCGTCAGCACTGAAGGCGTGCGGCCGGCCGGAGTACAGGCTCAACACGCCGTAGGAGCGTTCCCCGGTGTACAGCAGCAGGGCGAGCATCGATCCGAAGCCGCACTTCCTCGCAACCAGCGGGCCCCAGCGCGGCCAGCGCGGATCCGAGGCGATGTCGCTACTGATCACGGTGGTATGGGAACGGACCGTGTCAACGCACGGGCCCTCGCCGAGTTCGTACTGGAGGTGGTCTGCACCGGTCGCCAGCTCCGAAGTCGCAGCCATGGTCTCCAGCCCGGCGCTGGTCACCATCGTCACGGCCGCGTGGTCGCAGCCCTCGACCATGTCGACCACCACGGCCACGGCCAGCTTGAGCTGCTCTGGCTCCCTGGCCGAGACCGACAGCTCGCGGGCGAAGACGGCTGCCGCCACTGTCGTGTCCTTCCTCGGGGCCGGGCTCACTGGCACCTCCAATCCTGCGACTCTCACCACCGCTCGGGCGGCTCGGGAGACCGCGGCCGGATCACGGCCTCCCCGAGCTCGCGGGGCTCGGCCTCGGACTCGCGGGTCCGTGGTTCGGCGGCGGCCTCAGCGGAGTGCATTGTCCTCGGAGGCCGTCCGCTTGGTAACCATTTCGGTGGCCACCTCAGCGATGGGACGCTGGGTTGCCCGTGCGGTGGAGCGAAGGAACTCGAAAGCCTCGCCCATGGACAGCCCCTCCCGCTCGGCCAGTACACCCTTGGCCTGCTCGATGATGACGCGGGTGTTGAGTGCGCTCTGCAGCTGCTGGGCGAGCACCTCCTGCTGGCGGATGCTCCAGTTTTTGATGATCCCGATGGCGGCCATGTCGGCCATCACCCGGGCGACGTTCATGTCGTGGACGCTCAGCGGCTCGGTGCTGGCCCTGAACAGGTTCAGGGCCCCGATGGTCTGGTCCCGGAGGCGCATCGGCACCGCATAGGCGGTCTTGATCCCGGCGGCGAGGGCTGCAGCGGCGAAGTGGGGCCATCGCGTCGTGAGCCGGGCGAGATCGACCCCGGCGATCACCGTGCCGGTGTGGAAAGCCTCCAGGCAGGGGCCGTCGTTGTTCTGCAACTCGAGCAGTTCCAGCATCCGGGTCTCCTCGTTGGTCGAGGCGAACACCCGCAGCGACCTGCGCTGGTCGGCGAGCATGATGCCGGCGGCCTTGACTGCGAGCACCTCGACGCAAGCGCCGACCAGCCGGTCGGCCATGCTCACCAGGTCGAAGCCGGTGGTCGTGGTGTCCGCCAGCTCGATCAGGGTCGCGAATAGAACCTCGTCATGCGTCGATGTCATGTCCACTCGCCTCCGTCCATCTCTCAACACTTTGCTACGTCCAGCTCACTCATGTGGCCCATCCGAGCCGATTTCGGGGTAGAACCGGTCCGGATGGAACCGGAGCGTCCGGTCCACAACTGAGCGCGAAACCGCTTCCAGGGAGAGGCCGGCGGCGAAGGCGTGGGCGCAGAGCCGGGCCATCGCTTCTCCGATGGTGCTGTCCAGCTGCACCATGACCATCCCGGTCGCCTGCGACGTGACGGCCAGGGGCGGGTCGAGGGCGGCGTCCAGCACGCTCGACCAGTCTCCGGAACCGGCGTCGGCAACCAGCAGCGCAACGCTCAGGTCGTCGCAGATCGCGAGCTGCTTTCCGATCTGGGTCGCATCGAGTGCGGCGGGCTGGGTGCCGTGCAGCGTGAGCACGCCCAGGCGGACGGCGCCGATCTGGAGCGGCAGGGCACAGACCGAGCGCACCCCGAGTTGCGTTGCGGACCGCTCGAAGCCAACCCACCCCTGGCGCCATTGCTCGAGCAGGTCGGGCACTATCACCGGGCCACCCTCAGCGAGGGCGGTCACGCCCGGCCCCTCACCGAGTACCACCTGGAGGTCGTCGAGCTGCCGGGCCCGGGAATCGGAGGCCCAGACCACTCCGCGGGGACGGTCATCGACGACCCGGGACGCGCACACCGAGGTGAGGCCGGACGGCTCGGCTGCGGCGAGCGCCGCCCGGCAGAGCCTCTCCACGCCGACGTCGGACCAGGTCGAAGCCGAATCAAGCATCGGTCCACCCTCCCTCCGGCACGTGACGCCCGCATCAAGCCGCGACCAGCCGTGGCGAAAATGAAACGAACCCAAGCCACATTTCGCCTGGAGCCCGGGCCGCACAACCACAATATTGCAAAATGATGCCGGTGAACCGATATTCCGGATTCCCTCAGTACTTGCTCCCAGATTATTGGGGCCCGGCCGAACGTTTCCCGGCCGTGGGCTCCGCGCCGTTCCGGCGAACGCCTTTGCGGCCACCAGGCGGCCGGGGTGCGGTTTCTCGGACGCCGTTGGGCCCGGCGGCGGCGCGATGGCCGTCACCGGAGGGTTGCGCCGAGGCCGGCGACCCCGGTCCAGAGGTGCTGGAGCCCGACCATGGGGAGTTCGACCCGCGGATCCCGCAGGGGAACATCGACCCACAACAGCAGGACTTCCGGACGCCGCCGCATGGCGGCCAGGAGCGCAAGGGGCAGTGGTTCGGTTCGCAGGAACTCCTGATCCTGCCAGCGGAGCACCAGCTGCTGGCCGTCGAGGCCGCCGTCCACCGACGTCATCGGCGGGGGGTTGCCCAGCAGCACCGGTTGCAGACCGAGGTCGGCGGGCTGGATCGCTACCGGACCGCCCGACGCGGACGGCCCGAAGCACTCGACCATCCTTGGCCTGCGGTCCAGCGGGTCGCGTCCCAACCAGTGGGCCGAGAACAAGGGGGAGGAGGCCTCGTGGACCAGTGGCGGCGACTCGACGGTGGTCATCCCGCCCCATTCGCAGGTGCGGCCGGGGCTGGGCTGGAGGTGGTTCGGCATTGGGGGCGGGCACTCGCCCCCCGAATGCTGCCGCGCCACCGTCTGGTGAGGGACATCTGTCGCCTATCGCCGATCCTATGAGCGGCGGCGAGGTCCAGGCCGTGATCGCGTCCCTGCGGGTGGTGGGCTTTCCGGGGTGATTGCCTCGGTGCCTACAG
>CAYQXH010000058.1:0-13500 GCA_964421325.1 uncultured Propionibacteriaceae bacterium | reverse complement strand
TCGACCACGTCGCCGGTCAGCTCGAGCCGTGGCTCTTCGTCATGGCCCGAGCAGCCGGTCAGTGAACCCCTCACCGGTCCGGGGCGCACCGGTGGCGGTGGCCGACTGACGTCCGGTCGGGGCTACCAGCAGCAGTATCCGCCGTCGACGAGCAGGTCCACGCCGGTGATGTAGCTGGCCGCCGGGCCCAGCAGGAACAGGACCGGGCCGGCGATCTCGTCCGGTTCGGCCAGTCGTCCCAGCGGCGTGGTGTCGGCGAACTGCGCCACCAGCTCGGCCACTTCGGGACGGAGGTTCATCGGGGTGCGGGTGTAGCCGGGGCTGACAGCGTTCACCCGGATGCCGAGCGGTGCCCACTCCACTGCCAACGACTTGGTGAGGTGGACAACCGCAGCCTTGCTCGAGTTGTACTGGGCCTGGGTCAGGTTGCGATTGGCGATGGTCGCTGAGATCGAGGCGATGTTCACGATCGCGCCGCGTCCGTGTTGTCGCATGGCGCGAGCCTCGGCCTGGCAGGAGTAGAACACGCCGTTGACGTTGGTGTCGTAGACGACCCGCCACTGATCGGGGGTCATGTCCAGGGCCGGCGTGCCGCCACCGACGCCGGCGTTGTTCACCGCGAGGCTGAGCGGGCCGAACGCCTGCTCGACCGCGGCCACCGCCGCACCCGCCTGTCCGGCATCGGTGACATCCCACTCGACGGCCAGCGCTCGACCGCCGGCAGCCTCGATCCGACCCACCGTCTCCGCAGCCCTGGCTTCCGCCCGCGCCCCACACCCGACAGCAACCCCGGCCCGGCCCAGCGCGAGCGCGATCGCCAGCCCGATGCCACTGGACGCGCCAGAAACCAGCGCCACCTCCCGGTCAAGGCCGAAGTCCATCATCCCCACATCATGCCCGGAAGGGCCATGGATTGGCTGACAGCTGCGTTCGCCTTCCGCGAGCGCGCTCGGCTGACCGTCCTCAAGATCCTGAGCCGCTTTCCTCCGGCGTGCGCGTCGCTCCGTCGCCCCGGGCAACCCGGACGGCGTCGCGCCGGTTCTCCACACCCAACTTGCGGTAGATCGCCTTCAGGTGGGTCTTGAGGGTGTTCGGGCTGATGTGGAGCTGGGCCGCGATGTCCGCGGCGGCCAGCCTGGTCTGCAGCAGACCCAGCACCTCGCTCTCGCGCGTGCTGAGGGGAACCACCTGGTTGGAGGCGATGGACGCTCGCTGGCGGGTGATCGCCTGCGCCAGGAAGTGCTCGTGGTCGGTGCCGAGGTCGGCGTGCTCGGCGAGGAGAGCTGAGAGCTCCGGATCGGCCTGCATGAAGGGACGTAGCAGGGCCTGCTTCGTTCCCAGGGCGAGTGCCTCCTCCAGCAGTTGGTGGGCGGACGCGACTCTGCCGTCCCTGCGATCGCACAATGCGCGGACCACGAGGCCACCGATCCTCAGATAGCCGGGCAGGTCGCCCTGCAAGAGGTCGGCCTGCTGGCGAGCAGAGTCGACGCGCCCACCGCGCCAGTAGAGTGCCGCCGCTTGCGCGTTGGCTGCGGGCACCACCGGCTCGGAGGAGATGACGTCGTCGAGGATGCCCATCGCCTCGTCGAACCTGCCCCGGCCGGCCAGCAGCCCCGCCCGCGCCACCCCGCGGTAGACCGCCCACGGCAACCCCTGGATGGTGCGGTCGGGGATGTCGGCCAGCACGGCCTCGGTGCGGGCGATGAGAGCTCGATCACCGCTCTCGACGGCAGCGTCGAGCAGCCAGCACCGGGCCAGCTGCGCGTACGAAATGAGGCCGCCGCCCTGATCGACGGCCCGCTGGAAGGCGTCGATCGCGGTGGCGGTCTCGCCTCGCCAGTAGTTCATCCAGCCCAGCGAGAACCACTCGATGGCACCGTCGGCGCGGCGCCACGCCGCCTCGCCCACCCCGGTCGGCTCGGGCTCGGCGATCACGTCCGCCGCACCGGCGAAGTCTCCGGCAAACGCCAGCGTGAAGCCGTAGTTCGCCCGGGCGCGGCCAGCCAGATCGTCCAGCCCTTCGGCCCGGCACCGCTGGCTGGCTTCGGCGAGGATCGGCAGCGCGGCCCGGATGTGCCGCAGCCGCAGTTCCGTCCAGCCGATCAGCAGCAGGGCGCACGCGTGCAGGACGGGATCGATGCTCTCCGGGGAGGACAGGTGTTCGAGGGAGCGGCGGGACACGTCGCCCAGCGCCTCGGCGTCATCCAGGACGAAGAGTCGGGCGAGCAGCAGGGTGAACTCGAAGCTGCGCTGCCGCTCGGCATCCAGCGCGGCTGCCCCGGCTGCGGCTCGGCGGTCCAGGTCGAGCGCGCCCGGGGCGTCCCCGGCGTTGCGCCGGCAGGCTGCCAGCACGGCGAGGATCTCCGGGTCGTTCGACCAGGGGGACGGCAACTGCCCGCAGAGTTCGGCGAGTTGGTCGGAGTCACCCCGCAGAACCGCCGCGAGCCAGTGCGACCTGATCAGGTGCGCTGCCAGGGCGGGGTCGCGGCCCCGCAGGGCGTGCGCGGCCGCGGCAAAGGCATCCCTCGTGCCGATCGCCCGGGCCGCGACCAGGTCCAGTGCCCGGCTCCGCTCAGGGTCGCGCCGGAGGAGGATCTCGCGTCCGGCCTGTGCCATCACGGGGTGCCAGCGGTAGACCGGGTCGCCCCGGAACATGCCGCGGCGCTCAAGCGGCAGTCCGGCGGCGATGGCCAGCTCGAGGTACTCGGCACCGTTGCTCACGCCCGCGAGTTCACCGGCGAGTTCACCGGTCAGCCAGTCGCAGGTGCAGGCCGGCAACACGACCGCGCGGAGGTCGGGCGGCAGGCTGTCGAGCACGTTCTCGATCAGGTACTCGGGGAGTTCCGGGATGCTGAAGCCGTCGACCGGCGGTCGTAGCGCGCCCACCCTGTCCAGGGTGGTGATGAGGGCCAGCCGTACCGCCACCGGCCAGCCACCGGTGGTCGCCCGCAGCCGGGACGCCCGGTCGGCGCTGATCGGGTGGCCGACCGCTCGTCCGACCAGGTCGACCTCGTCGGCGGTGAAGGACAGGTCCTCGGCGGAGAGGCGCCCGAGGTCGCCGCTGGCCGTCAGTCGCGAGAGGCCGAGCGGTGGTGCCCCGCGGCCGGACAGGACGATCCGCAGACCGGGCGGCGTGTCCTCGACCAGGGGCAGCAGCGCCGCAATGGCTTCGCCGGCGAGATGGACGTCGTCGACGACCAGCACCCGGTCCCCGCCGGCCGCCCCGGGGCGCTGGTCGAGCGAGAGCAGCACGGCCTGAAGTCCGCGCGCCAGGTGCTCGGCGTGGCGGTCTGCCTCGGTGAGCGACAGCCACGCCACCTTATGGTCTGTGGTCGCCGCCCAGGTGCTGAGCAGGGTGGTCTTGCCGTACCCGGCGGGAGCCACGAGCACGGTGACGCGGTGTGCACCGACGAGGTCGTCCAGCCGCCGCGAGAGCTTCGGACGCTCGATGATCTGGCGGCCGGGCGAGGGCCTGGTGACCAAGGCTACGGCGACTCCGGGCGCGACCGCCGGCCGCAACGGCTGCATAGCCAGACTCTATTGCGATGCTGCTCGTCCTCGGGGTTCTCTCAGGCGCGGAATCACCCTGACGAGGTGATGCGGCCATCCGGGAGTGGGAGCAGGCTGGGCGGGCCGGCGATCACCGGCGACCAGAGCCGCGGCCGCGGCGCGAGACGAAACGGAGCGGGACGTGAACTTCTGGGATTTCTTCTGGCTGATGTTTTGGGGTTTCATCTTCGTCAGCTACCTCCTGGTGCTGTTCCAGGTGGTGGCCGACATCTTCCGCGACCGCGAACTGAGCGGGTGGTCTCGCGCCCTGTGGCTGGTCGCGCTGTTCATCGCCCCGCCGTTGACCGCCCTGGTGTACGTGCTGGCTCGAGGTCGCGGAATGTCCGCGCGGGAGCAGGCCGGTGCAGCTCAGGCGCGCGCCGCGGCGGAGGACTACATCCGCTCGGTCGCCGGTGACGGTGATCCGAGCGCCCAGATCGCCCGCGCCAAGGCGCTGCTCGACAGCGGTGCCATCACCGCCGACGAGTACGACCGGCTCAAGATCAAGGCGCTGGGCTAGCGGGGCCCGGGGCCATGACCGAACAGGCGAAGCCGGCCTCGCCGGCCATCATTGCGCAGCACAACCAGTTGCTCGAAGCCTTGCCCTTCGCTGACCGGCAGGACTTCGACGACGCCCACCGGGGCTTCATCGCCTCGCTCGAACCGGGGGTCGTCCACGCCGCAGACGGGCGGGTGGTCTGGGACAACGACACCTACAGCTTCCTCGCCGGCGACGCGCCGGCCACGGTCAACCCGAGCCTGTGGCGCCAGTCGCAGCTGAACGCGATCCAGGGACTGTTCGAGGTGGTGCCCCGGATCTACCAGGTACGCGGCCTCGACCTGTCCAACATCACGTTCGTCGAGGGTGACCGCGGGGTGATCGTGATCGACCCGCTGATCTCCACAGAGACCGCAGCCGCGGCCCTCCGCCTCTACCGGGAGCATCGGGGGGACCGCGCGGTGACCGCGGTGATCTACACCCACAGCCACGCCGACCACTTCGCCGGCGTCCGTGGGGTCGTCGATCAAGCCGACGTGGACTCGGGGGCCGTCCCGGTGATCGCGCCGGCCGGTTTCACCAGCCATGCGGTTGCCGAGAACGTCTACGCCGGCACGGCGATGGCCAGACGCGCCGGCTACATGTACGGCGCAGCCCTCGAACGCGGACCCCGCGGACAGGTGGGTGCCGGGCTCGGCCAGACCACGTCCACTGGAACCGTCACGCTGATCCCGCCGACGGTCGAGATCGGCACCACCGGGGAGGAGCTCACGGTCGACGGCGTCCGGATGGTGTTCCAGATGGCGCCCGGCTCCGAAGCGCCGGCCGAGATGCACTTCCTGTTCCCCGAGTTGCGTGCGCTGTGCCTGGCCGAGAACGCCACCCACGTACTGCACAACATCCTCACCATCCGCGGCGCGCTCGTCCGGGACCCGCACGGGTGGGCCCGCTACCTCGCCGACGCGATCCGGCTGTTCGGTGACCAGACCGATGTGGTGTTCGCGTCCCACCACTGGCCCACCTGGGGACATGACCGCGCGATGCGGTTCCTCGCCGAACAGCGAGACCTGTATGCCTACCTGCACGACCAGACCGTGCGAATGCTGAACCAGGGGCTGACCGGGTCGGAGATCGCGGAGGTCTTCCAGCTGCCGCCGGCTCTGGAGAACGCCTGGCACGCCCGTGGCTACTACGGCTCGGTGAGCCACAACGTGAAGGCCATCTACCAGCGCTACCTCGGCTGGTACGACGGCAACCCGGCCAACCTGTGGCAGCACCCGCCGACAGCAGCCGGCCGCCGCTACGTCGCCTACATGGGCGGCGCGGACGCAGTGGTTGCCAAGGCGCGTGACTCCTTCGCCGACGGCGACTTCCGGTGGGTGGCCGAGGTACTCAGCCACGTGGTGTTCGCCGAACCGGACCACTCCGAAGCCCACCAGCTCCTGGCCGACACCTTCGAACAGCTCGGCTACGGCTCCGAGAACGGCACCTGGCGGTGCGCGTACCTCTCGGCGGCCCACGAGCTCCGCCACGGCGGGTTCGGCACGCCCGCCACCTCGGCGGCCCCCGACCTGTTCGCCCAGCTCACCCCCGAACAGTGGTTCGACGCGATCGCGATCAGGGTGGACGGGCCGCGCGCGTGGGCCGAGCACCTCCGCATCGATGTCGACCTGCTGGACCTCGGCGAACTGCACCGGCTCACCCTCAGCAACGGGGTGCTCTCGCACACCACCGGCACCGGCGGCGGGCCCGCCGACCTGGTGCTGCGCCTCGAGAGCGGCCGGCTGGCCGGGCTGCTCACCGGGCAGGTGGCGATGGACGGGCTTGCGGCCGCAGGAATCAGCGCCGAGGGCGACCTTTCCACTCTGGTACGGCTGATGGGAGTCCTCGACCGGACGGACCCGGACTTCGCCATCGTCACGCCCTGACAGCGGTCACCGATGCCCGTGACGCTGCCTGTCCGGCTCCGGTCCGGCCTGCCAAGGCCGGCGGCGTCCGACCTGCGTGCCGGGCTGGTGCATGGGCTGGTCAGCGTCCCGGACGGCCTCGCCGCTGGTTTGCTGGCCGGCCTCAGCCCGGTCGCCGGGCTGTACGGCTACCTGTTCGGGACCCTTGCCGGGGCGCTGGCCACGAGCTCGGCGTTGATGTCGGTGCAGGGCACGGGGGCGATGGCGGTGATCATCGCCGACACGCCGGGCCTGCGTGGCGCGGACGCCCCGCAGGCGCTCGCTGCCCTGACCATCCTCACCGGAATGATCATGCTCGGCGCCGGGGTTGCCGGCCTCGGCACCCTCGTGCGGTACGTGCCGAACGCCGTCCTCACCGGTTTCGTGAACGCCGTCGCCGTGAACATCGTGCTCGGACAACTCGCGGGGGTCACCGGCCACACCGGACAGGGCGCGAACCGGATCACCAGGACCGTTGACACCCTGCTCAACGTCGGGTCGTTCCACTGGCCAACGGTCCTGGCGGCCGCAACGACCCTTGGTCTCATCCTGCTGCTGGAACGCACCAGGCTGGGCGCGATGGGCCTGGTGCTCGCGGTCGTCCTGGTCTCCGGGGGCGTCGCACTGCTTCCCGCCCTCGAGGTGCCCACCATGGCGGGCCTGGCGCAGATTCCGCAGTCGCTCCCGCTGCCGGTGCTGCCGTCCCTCGCCCAACTGGGGAACCTCCTGGTGCCGGCGGCTTCGCTGGCGCTGGTGGGCCTGGTGCAGGGTGCTGCCATCGGGCAGTCGATCCCCAACCCCGACGGCAACTACCCCGACCCGTCTGGCGACTTCCGCGGCCAGGGCATCGCGAACCTGGTCTCCGGGGTGCTGCAGGGCATGCCGGTCGGCGGGTCGATGTCGGGCACGGCGCTGGTCGTGGCCGCCGGCGGCCGCGGCCGCTACGCCAACCTCGCCGCCGCCGCGGTCATGGTGGTCGCGATCCTTGTTCTCGCCCCGGCCTTCGGGCACATCGCCATGCCATCTCTGTCCGCCCTGCTCGTCCTGATCGGCATCCGGACCTTCAAACCCGACCAGGTGCTGATGGTGTGGCGTACCGGCCGCACCCAGGCCACGGTGATGACCGCGACCTTCGTGCTCACGTTGCTCGTGCCGATGCAGTACGCCGTCCTGTCCGGAGTGGGCATCTCCGTGGTGTTGTTCGTCGCCCGGCAGTCGAACCGGGTCTCGGTGAAGCGGTGGATCTTCGCACCCGGCGCGTTGCTGCCCACCGAGACGGCGCCCCCGGCAGAGCTGCCTGCCGGTGAGGTCGTGGTCCTCACTGCCTACGGCAGCTTGTTCTTCGCGTCCGCGACGGTGTTCGAGAGCCAGCTCCCCGTGGCCACTCCGGCGTCCGGAGGATCGGTGGTCGTGCTCCGGCTGCGGGGGAAGGAGGAACTCGGCAGCACCTTCATCAAGACGATCACTCGTTACCACGACAGCCTCGCCGCGGTCGGCAGCCATCTCGTCCTGACCGGCCTCAACGAACGCCTCCTGGCCCAGCTGCACAACACCGGTGCCATCGACCGCCTCGGTGCGGACAACGTCCACCCCGCCAGTCCCAACGTCGGGGAGTCACTCCAGGCTGGTCTGCGACGGGCACGGCAACTGCAGCAAACCCCCTGACGCTCCACTCACCAACGGAAAGGACGATCCATGGCTGCCGAGACTCCCGCACCTGCCGCTCCCGAGGGCTCCGTGCTGGCACGGGCACGACCGGCAGACGTCGAGCGGATGATGAACCGGCTCCTGCTCACCTCGGGAGCCGGCATCCGCGCCAAGCTCTCGGTGTTCTGGGTTCTGATCGTGCTCGCCGCCGTCATCGCCAGCGCCGGGATCATCGCTGACTCGACCGCCACGGTGATCGGGGCGATGATCGTCGCCCCGCTGATGACCCCGATCCTGGGTACAGCCCTTTCGGTGGTGCTGGCCCGCAAGCGGCTGATCCTCGCCAATCTCGCGATCGTGATCGCCGGCGCGGCGGTCGTGGTCCTGATCGCGTTCCTGCTCGGGATCACCACGCACGCCCACCTGGTCGCCGACACCAACGCCCAGATCGCCTCCCGGGTCAGCCCGCGGCTCATCGACCTGGTGGCCGCCCTGGCCACCGGTGTCGTGGGTGCCTTCGCCATCGTCCGCCACGACGTCTCGGACACCCTGCCCGGCGTTGCGATCGCGATCTCCCTGGTGCCCCCGTTGTGCGTGGTGGGGTTGGCTCTCGAGTCCGGAGCGCCCGGACAGGCGGTGGGAGCGCTACTGCTGTTCGGCACGAACGTGGGCGCGATCATCGCCACGGGCACGGTGGTGTTCCTGATGTACCGGGTTCGAGCGGCAGCGAGGGCGCTGGGAGTCGAACTGGGACGGGTGGGCGGCGGCACGCTCGCCGTCGTCGTCGGGTCGCTGGTTGCGCTCGCCGTGCCCCTGGGGATGGGCAGCGCGGTGGTTGTCGAGCAGGAGCTCGTGCTCACCAGGGCAGCGCCGGTCGCCGCCGCTTGGGCCGAGTCACAAGGCTGGCAGGTCAGCGACCTGACCTTCCGGCAGGGCGTCCTGCACGTCGTTGCGCTGGGACCGCCGCCCACGATCACAGAGACCGGTCTTCGCGAGCGGCTGGACGACGCCGGCCTGGCCAACGTCGAGGCCCGGGTGACCCTTGTGCTCGGTGGCAGCAAGGACCTGCCCGTTCGGTGAGGCGTGCGGTGGGGGAGCCCACCCTTTCCGGGTGGTGCGGTCCCAGCGGCACCCGAGAACCATCGATCGCACCGGGGTGCGATCGATGGAGCAGTGCACTGTCGGCCCGGTCACTCCCCGAGGTCGCCGACGAGCGGGGCGCCGCGTAGCGACACGATCCGCGCCGCGGCGGCGATGGCGACGTCGAAGCCGACGTCGGGATCCCTGATCAGCTGCTCGGTGGCGAAGGCGTGCGTGCGGACTCCGGCATCGCGGTGCAGCTTGCCGCGCTCGATGACCGGGGCAGCTGCGTCTCCGAGCCTGGCCAGGGCGCGGCTGAGGCTCCGCTGCGTGGCGTGATCGCCTCTACTTAACTGGGTTGCCAGGACCTCTGCGAGCGCGGCGGCCTCTTGCGTCGGCACCAGGGCGGCCGCCGCGCGCCACGCGGTCCGGGCCACCTCGTCCTCGCCGTCGCGCAGGAGTTCGGTGGTGATCGCTGGCCACGCGCGCGGATCGCCGAGCTTGGACAAGGTGTGCAGGGCCTGGCTGCGAGCCTGCGGGAACACCGATTGCAGTTCCGGCAGGACCCGCTCCAGCGTCGCGGACCGGTCGTGCTGGATCAGGGCCCAGGTGAGCATGTCGCGTACGAAGAAGTCCGGCTCCACCGTGAACCGCTCGACCAGCGGGTCGATGTAGGCATCGTTGGGACGCAATCCTGCCGCCATCGCCGTCTGCAGGCGGGCGGACGCCGAGTCCGCCTCCAGCGCGGCCTTCAGCCTGTCCACGACTGCGTCGAGACCTTCTTGGGTCATCTCGACCACCTCCGCATCCAGTGAAAACCTTGCCGTAGCGGCAAGGTCAAGTGGACCCGGCGGGACAGACAGGCTTGTGCGGGTGAGTCGCTGCTTCCAGCACCTGCCCATCGCGAGAGCGTGGCCCGACGGGCGGGCACACCCGAACCACCGTGTTGCGCCGGGAAGACCGGCGTGAAGCAGCCAGGCCCCGGTGCGGCAGATCAGCGTCCTCGGGTGACGACTGCGCTGTGGCGCAGGGCTCGAGGGACCTCTGCGACCTGGTCGACGAGGGCGGGGAGGTTCTCCAGGGCTGCGGGTCCTGCAGGAGAGTCCACTTCCACCGTGTACTGGATGCCGGTGGAGGACCAGGCCTCGGAGAAACCGCCGTCGGCACGCACCCTGACCCCGTCGAGCTGAATGCCCAGTCCGGCCGCTTCCCGGTACAGGTCGTTCAGGACGCACGCCGCCACGGAGGCGTGGAGCAGATGCGCCCCGGTGAATGTGATCGACAGGTCCACCCCGCCGGCTGTCCAGCGATGATCGAGGTGGACGACGCCTGGAGCGGGCCCTGGACGAAGACTCCCGGCCGCGCACACAACTTCGAAATCACCCATGGGGTCTACCGTGCCGGTGCGGGATGTCGACCTGCAACGGCGCGGCCGCAGAAAGAGGTGCCTGCCCTGGCGGTCCTCAGCTGACGTGCTGGTCAGCGGTGGCAGCCTGGATCCCGCGAATGACTTGCCCAGGGATGCCTCGGCCGCAGCGGTCGGTTGCCGGCCTGAGCCCGGGCCCTGCTGGCTAGCTCGTTTCGGGGCTCTGGGCCTGCTGGATCAGGACGGCGTTGAACAGGTGGGGTTTGGCGAAGTGGACGGCATGGAGGGCATGCAGCCGCCGGAAGTCGACGCCCTTGATGAGCGACCTGGCGCGGGCCGCATCGTCGTCGTCCATGGCGCCGAGTAGCGTGCCGTCGCGCGGGTCGAGTTGCCAGTCGGCGTGGATTAGGACGGTGGGCACCTCGAGGCGGGCGAGTGATCCGGCGTGGTCGAAGCCATCGTGCCAACGTCCGGTGTAGAACGCCTCCCCGAACTCGGGATCGTACTTGTCGAGGCGACGGTAGATCTCATTGATCATCGGTGGCAGGTACCACCAGCGGATCGCTTCGCCTCGCCTCCGCTGGGCGAGGGCGGTCTCGCTCATGCGGCGACCCAGGGGTCCGAACATCCTGATCATGGCGTTGTCGCGGACGTACCAGGAGGCGAAGTCGGACTCACCGCTGGCCAGGAAGGCGTGTGCCGAGCGTGCCAGGTCGTAGCCGGCGGTGCTCGGGAACCTCGGGTTCACCGACGAGAACAGGGGTGGGTCCTCCAGGACGAGACTCCGGACCAGGTCGGGGGCTTCGAGGCCGATCGTGATCGCGAGCAGCCCCCCAGAGGAGTTGCCCGTGACGAAGGCCGGGACGCCGACGACCCTGCGCAGGAAGAGCGCCAGGTCCTTGCCCATGGCGAGGTTGGTGTACCGCTCCTTCACGCGGGCGGAGCCGCCGTGCCCGTAGCAGTCGATCGCGAACACGTGGAAGTGCTTCGCCAGTTCGGGCAAGGCGGGCAGGTAGTTGGTCCAGTCGACCATCTGGCCATGGATGAGCAGCAGCGCAGGGCCGTTCACCGGACCCTCGGCATAGTGGATCGCTGGCCCGGCCACTTGCGTCGTCTTCTCCACGAAGCCACAGCGATCGACCGCGCGTCGCGCGATCTGGGCGAAGGCGGTGTTCCGCAACGCATACCCGCCAACTGCCGCTCCGGCGGTACCGGCGAGCCCGACCGCGGTCCAGGCCAGTCGCCCCAGCAACATCTCAGGCCTCCGAGACTCGACCCCTAAACGCCCCCAGGAATCAGGCATATCACCTCGGGCCGCTCGGCGAGCAGTCCAGGGCGAAACGCCGCGGAAGCTCGGGCCGGACACGGATCGCGCCGCAGAGCGACCGGTGATCCGCTGTGTCCGTCGGCAGCTCGGATGGTTCCGGTAGCGGGAAGGCGGGCGACTCAGCCGCGCCGCAGCAGCCGCAGTGGGACACTTGAATCGGTGGGACAAAGCTGCCGGGAGGTGACGATGCCATGTACGTCATGCCGCACACACGCATCGGTTGGCTGGCTGTGGCGCTGTTGTTGCCGGTGCTGTTGTACCCCCTCTACTGGTCGGTCTTCCTGCTCCTGCCAGACTCGGTGCGGGAGACGGCGGTCGTTGTCATCGGGCTCGGGATCCTCATCGTCGCATCGCTCGTTGCGGCCGCTGTGGCGATCTTCGGACGAAAGGAGCGCTCGTTGCTCCTGATCGCACTCGCGATCGCGACTGTCCTCCTCATCGCCGGGTTCGCCGTGGGCGAGGCTGTCGGTCACTGATCGCCGGCCGCTTCGACTCGGAACCGCACAGGATCTCCGGCCCTTCGGAACCGACCGTCGAGTAGGCCCCGAAGCGGTCTTCCAGGTGCCAGCGGTGGCTAGGGTGACGTCATGGGTGACCGGGACGAAGTGACCGAGCTGGCCCTCGCCGCGGCCCGGGGTGATCGCGCGGCCCTATCCGAGTTCATCCGCCGGACGCAGGCCGACGTCTGGCGTTTCGTGTCACGTCTCGCCCATCCCAGCCTCGCCGACGACCTCACCCAGGAGACCTACCTGCGTGTCCTTTCGGCGCTGCCGGCTTTCGAGGGACGCTCCAGCGCCCGAGCCTGGCTCGTGGCCATCGCGAGGCGGGTGGTCGTCGACCGGATCCGTCACGACAGGGCGCGGCCGCGGCTGGCCGGCGGCGACGGCCTGCTGGACGCCATCGCTTCACTGCCTGCAGCCGGCCACCCGTCCAGCGGCCTGGAGCTGGCGGAGCTGCTCGGCGTCCTGGAGCTCGACCGGCGCGAAGCCCTGGTGCTGACCCAGCTGCTGGGCTTCAGCTACGCGGAGGCAGCCGAGGTCTGCGGCTGCCCCGTCGGGACGATCCGGTCGCGGGTGGCTCGGGCGAGGGCAGACCTCGTCGCGGCCATCGGACGCCAGGCGCGCGACGTCAGCGTCCCCTGACCGGGGTCGTGCTCAGAAGGCGAGCAGCCGGAAGAACGGCAGGATGGGGACCATCAGCCCGGTGCTCATCCAGAACATGCCGAAGTTCATCGCGAACGCAGCGATGGCCTCTAGGCGGTACTTGGCGGTGCCGACCGGTCGCACCTCGTGGCAGCTGTGGGTGCTGGTGGCAGGTGCCACCACGGTGATTGGCACCGGTGCCGTGCCTCCTGAAGAGACCAACTCGGGCTCGCGCGCCATCGCGTCTGGATGGTTGACCCGGCAGGAACACTCAGGTCCGCAGGTGCAGTCCGGACCGCAGGAGCAGGCAGTCGCTGTGGGTGCCGTTCCGGGCTGTACGGCCTGCCAAAGGGACCTGACGCTCGAGACCAGGAGGTAGGCCATGAATGGCAGGCCAACGAGGGCGAAGATCCACAGGGTTCCTCCCGGGATGCTCTGTGCCGCCATCCATTCACCCTTGTGCATGCCGCCCAGGTGTGAGCCGGGATCCCGGTTCATGCCCATTCCGGGAGACATGGCAGCCTGCATCACGGCCATAGCTGCCAGGTGCCAGGTCATTGCGCCGAACATCGCCGCGTGGCCCCCGAAGTGCAACCCGCCGTTTCGATCCGACCCGCGGAGGGCTCCGACCGCCAGCCAGGCGAACCACGCGGTGCTCAGGGCGAAGAGTCCGACGAGGGCGGAGGTGGGAACGACGGCCACCAGTCTGGTCCACGTCGCGGGCGCCACCATCAAGAGCATCACCACTGCCATCAGCAGATGAAGGGCGTTGGAGATCCTCTGGCGGGCGTCCTGGGGCCGGGTCAACTCATAGACGCTCCACAGCGTGCACCCTGCGAACAACAGCAGCAGGCCCACGAACCTCACCGGCGTGTCTGCGAAGGCGAACATGGCTTCCTTTCACCGGGTGCCGAGCCGCGGCTTGACCTGTTCCCGGTTTCCCG
>CAYQXH010000057.1:0-13576 GCA_964421325.1 uncultured Propionibacteriaceae bacterium | reverse complement strand
GCGACAGCACCGAGGCGTGGTTGAGGATGAAGTCGAACTTGAAGTCGATCCCCTCGTCTGTCAGCGCGGCCAGGTCGGCCTCGGTCGCGAACTGGTCGCTGAGGCTGTAGTCGATCACCGAGAAGCCCCGGTCGAGGTCGGTGTTGAACACGCTGGGCAACAGGTAGGCCGATGCGAAGACATCCTTGAGTTCCGGACGCCGGACGAACGCGACCAGGTCGGCAAGGGTCCCGCCGATGCTGTCCGGGTAGACGTTCAGCATCGGACCGGCGCCAGGCAGGTCGGCACCCATCGACCTCAGGTAGCCGTCGTAGTCGAGGAGTTCGCCGGACTTGGCGACGATGATGCTGGCGCCGGCGGCCCGGGAGTGCAGCCTGGCCTGCTCGAGTTCCAGCACCATCGTCGTGAACGGGCTGCCGACAGCGCCGTCGCGGCTGCGGGCCTGCCGGTGCGCCAGCGTCTCCGCCGGCGTGCTGTTCAGCAGGATGGGGATGTCGACCCCGACCAGGTGTTCATTGTTGCCGTGCGTCCACTCGATGACGATGACCTGGACCCCGCTGACGTCCACGCGGTCGTACCAGAGTGCGTCCGGGGTTCGGCCCATTCGCTTGAGCAGCAGCGTCCGGGCGCCGTCATGGAAGGCAGCCAGGATCCGGTTGACCTCGTCGAAGTCCACCTCGTTCGGCGTGCCCAGGTAGCCGGCCAGGGCCTTCCGCCCGGCCTTCTGGTAGGTGGCCAGCCACGGGTGCTCGGCCACCCGGGCCGGGTCGGCGTCGGCATCGGAGGCCTGGAGCCCGGCCAGCCGGGAACGGATGGACTCGTCATAGGTACCAGCTGCGACCAGACCCTGGACGCCGCCGACCCGGAACGTGCGCAGCCGCTCGGCGTCGTTCGCGGACGGGATCCGGCGCGGGTAGTTGTCGCCGGAGAGCACGTAGGCCCCGACCCCGAGCGAGTTCAGCCCGTGGGCGAGCAGCGAACCCGTCTCCGACTTGCCCACCCCGGATCCGCCGTGGACGGAGACCACAGCCCGGTGCTGCGGGCTCGCGGCGAGGACGGGTTCGAGCTGGCGCCAGAGGACCGGGAAGATGGTGCGGGCCTTGGCCAGGTGCGCCGGGGTGATCTGGACCTTGTCCCCGGGCATGTCGCCGGTCGGGACGGCCTCGAGATCGGTCACTTCGGGGAAGTTGACGTCCATGTCGCTTTCCTTTCGTCCCCGGATCCAGGATTGCAGCAGCCTAGCCACCCGCTGTCAGGAACGGGAGGGATTGGCTAAATCGTTTGACCATCGGACGCTCCCGCCCGCCCAGGCAAGGCTGCGAGTTCGGCGCGGCAGCGGCGCCCAACTCACAGCTTGTGGTGGTCCTCAGGAGCCGAACCCGGAAGCCAACCGGGCCAGCAGACGGGCGCCGAAGCCGGTGGCGCCGGCGGAGCGCCAGGCGTCGTCGGCGTCGGTGGACATGGTGCCGGCGATGTCGATGTGCGCCCACGGGGTACCGGCGACGAACTCGTCGAGGAAGAGGGCAGCCGTCGTGGCGCCGGCGTGGGGGCCTCCGAGGTTGGAGATGTCGGCGATGTCGGAGTCGAGCTGCTTGCGGTACTTGCGCTCCAGCGGCAACTGCCAGACCGGCTCGTCCGTTGCCGCCGCCGCCTGCTCGACCCGCTCGACCATGGCCTGGTCATTGCCCAGCACCGCGGCCCGGGACTTGCCCAGTGCCATCAGCGCAGCCCCGGTGAGGGTGGCGATGTCGACGATCGCGTCAACGCCGGCCTCGACGGCGAGCGCGAGACCGTCCATCATCGCGATCCGGCCCTCGGCGTCGGTGTTCTTGATCTCGACGGTCTTGCCGTTGCGGCAGGTGAGCACGTCGCCCAGCTTGTAGGCAGAGCCCGAGGGCATGTTGTCGGTGCAGGTCAGCCAGCCGGACACGGCAGCGGTCGTACCGAGGTCGCGCAGCGCCGTGAACGCACCGAGCACTGCGGCTGCCCCACCCATGTCCATCTTCATCAGCAGGTGCATGGGGTCGGACGGCTTCAGGCTGATGCCGCCCGAGTCGTACATGATGCCCTTGCCCACCAGGCCGAGGTGACCGGTGACGTCGCCGACCGGGGTGTAGGTGAGCACGATCAGGCGGGGCTCCTCCGCGCTGCCTGCGTTCACCCCGAGGATGCCACCACAACCCATCTCGATCAGCGCTGCCTTGTCGTAGGACTCCACCTCGAAGCCGAACTCGGCGCCGAGCTCCGCTGCGACCTCGGCAAGGTCGGCAGCGGTCAGATGGCCCGGAGGCGTGTTGGCCAGGTCGCGGGCGACGGCTGTGGCCCGCACGGTGACGAGGGCCGTCGCGATCCCGGTGGCCACATCGACGGTGTCGGCGCCGGCCACCTTGAGCTGCAGCTGTGCCAGCGGCACTTCCTTGGGCTCGGCCTTCAGCACGGAGTAGCGGTAGCGGGCCAGCAGGGCGCCCTCGGTCAGTACCTGGCCGGCCGTGCCGGCGTCGATCCCGAGCTCCGGCACCTCGATGCCGATCCGGCCACCCTTCTTCGAAGTGGCGCGGGCGGCAGCGGCAGCGGCGTCGCGGAGCTTGTCCGCGTCCAGCTCACCCGCCTCGCCCAGGCCGACCAGCACGACGGGGTGACCGTCGCGGGCGATCACCAGGCTGCTGCCGGGCTTGGCGTCGAATCCGGCCGACGCGAGCGCGTCCACCCCGAGCCCCACCACCCCGGACACGTCCGAGCCAACCGCCACCAGCAGGGCGACGGCATCCAGGTCTGGAGCGAACTCCTCGACGGCCGCCACGTCGCAGGCGTTGCCGAGGGCTGGCACTGGCGAGAAGTCGGCGGGGATCAGCTTGATCGGGCTGCGAGGCATGGCACTCCTTCGGTCTGGGCCGGAAACGGTTCGAGATTATCGCCTCGCGCGCTTCCGCGTGAGGGGCTGCTGCCCGCAGCGGCGTGCCACTAGGGTGCTGCGTGTGGGACCGGTGGCGATCGTTCTGACCATCCTCGCGCTCGCCGTTGTGGCCTTCATGTCCAACCGGGTGCCGATGGGGGTCGTCGCGCTGGGCGTCGCGCTGGCGCTGTGGGCAACCGGGGTTCTCACCATCAACCAGGCCTTCGCCGGCTTCGGCGACCCGACGGTCATCTTCATCGCTGCCCTGTTCATCGTCTCCGAGGCGCTGGACTCCACCGGGGTGACGGCATGGGCCGGACAACAGGTGATCAGCCGGGGCGGCGAGAAGCGCACCCCTCTGCTGGTGGTGATCTGCCTGCTGGTCGCCGTCCTCACAGCCCTGATCAGCGTCAACGGAGCCGTGGCTGCCCTGATCCCGGTTGTGGTCGTCGTGGCCGTCCGGATCGGCCTGACCCCGAGCAAGATGCTGATGCCGCTGGCCTTCTCGGCCCACGCCGGCTCGATGCTCGCCCTCACCGGCACGCCGGTGAACATCATCGTCAGCGAGGCCGCAGCGGACGCCGGCGCCCGGCCGTTCACCTTCTTCGAGTTCGGCCTGGTCGGCGTGCCGCTGGTGGTCGGCACGATCGCCATCCTCGCGGCCTTCGGTAACCGGCTGCTGCCCGACCGGGCCCCGGCTGCGCTGCCACCGGACGTGAGCAGCCACGCCCGCACCCTCCTCGAGCAGTACGCGCTGCCGGAGGGCACCGAGCTGGTCGGGGTCACCACCGGCGTCACCGAAGTCGTCATCCCGCCGCGGTCGGAGCTGATCGGGGTGCACCTGTTCCCCGGCATGACCACCCCGAGCGGAGACCTCGTGGTGCTCGGCCTGCAGCGCTCCGGCGAGGACCTTTCCGGGACGGAAGCGAAACTGCGGGCAGGTGACACCCTCCTGCTGCGGGGTACCTGGGCACACCTGCAGGAGCACACCGCCGGGCCAGAGGTGCTGGTGGTTGACGAGCCGGCGAAGCTGCGCCGCTCCGTGCCGCTGGGGATCGGGGCCAAGCGGGCCATCGGGATCCTCGCCGCGATGGTGGTGCTGCTGGCCACCGGCATCGTCCCGCCGGCGGTGGCCGGGGTGCTGGCAGCGATCGCGATCGTGCTGACCGGCGTCCTCACGCCCACCCAGGCCTACCGGGCGGTGTCCTGGACAACCGTCGTGCTCGTGGCCGGCATGATCCCGCTCTCGGTTGCGTTCACCTCGACCGGAACCGCCGACCTGATCGCCAACGGCCTGCTCGCCCTGATCGGCGACTCCTCCCCCTACCTCGCGCTGCTGGCCATCAGCGTCCTGACCATGGTCCTCGGCCAGCTGATCTCCAACACCGCGACGGTCCTGATCATGGTGCCGATCGCGACCGTGCTGGCCGCCGACCTGGACGTCTCGGTGCTGCCCTTCATGATGGCGCTCACCGTGTCCGGCGCCGCGTCCTTCCTCACCCCGGTCGCGACAGCGGCCAACACCATGGTGATGGAACCGGGCGGCTACCGGTTCACCGACTACTGGAAGCTCGGGCTGCCGCTGCTGCTGCTCTTCCTGGTCGTCGCAGTGCTGTGGGTCCCCGTCATCTGGCGCTTCTGAGAGGAACCTTCGTGACCCAGAACATCGGCCTCGCGGTCGTCCTGACCGTCCTGGCCTCTGTGGCCCTCGCGGTTGCCTCGGTCGTCCAGCACCTCGCCGTCGGCGACACCGCTGCGCCCGAACCCGGCGGGAAGCTGTCCGGCGGGCAACTGCTGGCGGTGATCCGGAACCCCCGGTGGCTGGGCGGGCTGTTGCTCACCGGGGTCGGCGCCGTGCTGCAGATGACGGCGCTGCTGCTGGCACCGGTCACCGTGGTGCAGCCGATCGGCGTCCTCGCCGTGCCGTGGACGATCCTGCTTGCCGCCAGGATCCACCGGCGTCCGATCACCCCGGCGATGTGGGGGGCGACCGCCCTCACCGTGCTGGGCACGGTCGCGTTCGCCTGGGTCGCGATCCGCAACGCGGCCCCCTACCCGGTGCTCAACGACACCTGGCTGGTGCTCGGCACCCTCGCCGGCTTCGGCATCGCCGCCCTGCTTGCCCTCGCCGGCGCCCGCGGCCCGCTCGCCTGGCGATGCCTGGCCTGGTCCGCGGCTGCTGCGGTCATCTACGGCGCCGAGTCGGGCGTGGTGAAGGCGATCGGTCACTACACCACCAGCCGGCCCTGGCTCGGCTCGCCGGTGTTCTGGCTGCTGGCCGGCTCGATCGTCGCCGGCATGGTGCTCGCCGGGATCTGGATCCAGCAGGGCTACGCCTCCGGCGCTGCCGAGATCGTGGTCGGGACCCTGAACGCGGCCGGCCCGGTCGCCGGCGTGGCCTACGGGATCGCAGTGCTCGGCGAGGGCATGAACCTCACCTGGCCGGCGGCGCTGCTGATGCTGCTGTTCGCAGCCGTGGCCATCGCCGGCGTCGTCCTGCTGTCGAAGATCCACCCCGGAGCGCCGGCTGCGGGCACAATTCCGGCCGAAACCCGCTTCGATGCTGCCCAGGGAACCGCTGAGCAGCCATGATGTCTGCCAACTGAGGCCGAATAGGTGGTGCGTGCATGAATCCGGTGCTGGCGTTCGTCGTGGTCATGCTGGTCTGGACCATCAGCGATTTCGTTGCCAAGAAGACGAAGTCGCTGCTCTCGAGCCTGTTCGTGGCGTCCCTGATCTTCCTGGTCGGGTTCATGACCGGAGTCTTCCCGGAGGACCTGCTGCCCAGTTCGTCGCTGCTCGGCCTCGCCGGGGTGGTCGTCGGCTTCATCATCGTCCACCTCGGCACCATGATCAGCCTCGACGACTTCAAGAAGCAGTGGAAGACGCTCCTGATCGGCATCGCGACGGTGGTCGGCATCGGCGTGCTGCTGCTGGTTGCCGGCCTGATCTTCGGCGGCGGTGCCCGGGTGGACGAGTACGGCGACCTGATCTCGGTCGGCCGCGACTACGCGATCGCCGGGATCGGCGCCCTCTCGGGTGGAACCATCTCGGTGCTGATCGTGCAGGAGGCAGCCCTCGGTGTCGGCCTGACCACGGTGGCTGCCTTCCCGGTGCTGATCGCTGCCCTGCAGGGGCTGTTCGGCTTCCCGCTGACCTCCCTGATCCTGCGCAAGGAGGCGTCCCGGCTGAAGGCGGAGTACCGGGCCGGCCGGCTGGCCGTCCCGGAAACGGTTGCGGAGGGCAAGACGAGTGAAGGCCTGCTGCTGGCGCCGTTCCGGACCACTGCCGGCACGCTGTTCTGTGTCGGCGTCGTCGTGCTGCTCAGCATCGGGATCAACAACCTCACCAACGGCACCCTGAACACGTTCGTGGTCGCGCTCATCCTCGGCATCGTCCTGCGGACGACGGGGGTGTTCAAGGCCTCGGTGCTGACCGGCATCGATTCGTTCGGCCTGATGATGCTGGCGATCATGATCATGGTGTTCGGCCCGCTGGCCACCCTCAAGCCCGCCGATCTGGCCAACCTCGCAGTGCCGCTGCTGATCGCCTTCGCCTTCGGCCTGGTCGGCATCGCTGCCTTCTCCGCGGTGACCGGCAAGCTGCTCGGCTACACCGTCCCGATGTCGCTGGCGATCGGGCTCACCTCGCTCTACGGCTTCCCCGGCACGATGATCCTCTCGCAGGAAGCGGCCAAGGGTGCTGGCGAGACTCCTGAGGAGGTGGCAGCCATCGAGGGCGAGATCCTGCCGAAGATGATCGTCGCCGGCTTCGCAACCGTCACGATCACCTCGGTGATCGTGACCAGCATCATCGCTGCCGGGATCGGGCGCTAGCGCGCTCGTCCGACCGGCCGTCCCGGGGGCGGGACCGGCGGCGCGGGAGGGCCGCCGGATCGGTGGCCCGGGGCCGGAAACCCGGCCATGGACGCTAAGTGGTTCCTGCCCGGGGGGATGGGGCAGGAACCACTTTCGAGTATAGGTCGGGCTTGGACGGGTGTCACCCCAATGGGTGACAAGCCGGGGGTGTTTCTCAACTCCCCTTCACGGCTGCTGCTTCGGCCTTCAGCTTCTCCATGTCGAGGTCCTTGACCTGCTGGACGAGCTTCTCGAACTGGTTCTTGTTCAGGGCGCCGGCCTCCCGGTACACCAGGTAGCCGTCGCGGAAGGCCATCAGCGTCGGGATCGAGCTGATCCCGAGACCGCCGGCCAGTTCGCGCTCCTCGTCGGTGTCCACCTTGGCGAAGACCGCGTCGGTATGGGCCTCTGCAGCCGCATCGAACACCGGTCCGAACATCTTGCACGGCGGGCACCAGTCGGCCCAGAAGTCCACGAAAACGATGCCGTTCTCGCTCACGGTCTTGCCGAAGTCGTCGTTCGTCAGTGCGATGGTTGCCATTGGGTTCCTATCGATCGCGGTACGTCCGGGGAACGCCCCACACCCGTCCGGGTATTCCCGATCGCGGCCCGGGCAGCCGTCCCGACACGGGTGCCCGGCAGGTCAGTCGGCCGCGACGAAGATGTGTTCGGCCACCAGAGCCGGCAGCTCGACCTCATGGCTGTCGCCACGGAACAGCAGCCTCCGCCCGACCAGGGCGGCCAGCACCGGCGACCCCGGGACCACCCCCGCGGCCTCGAGCGCTGACAGCAGCTCGGGGTCGCTCTGGATCGACTCGCTCATCCGCAATACCACCACCTCGTGCTCGCGTCCGTCGGCCACCCGAAGGGACAGCAGCTCGGTGCCGTCGAGGAACGACTCGGCAGCCGGCTCGACGCCCAGCTCCTCGAGCGCCGGGATCGGGTTCCCGTACGGGGAGCTGACCGGATGGTCGAGGATCGCCACCAGGCGTCGCTCCACATCGGTGGAGATCACATGCTCCCAACGGCAGGCCTCCTCGTGCACGAGGTGCCACTCGAGGCCGATCACGTCGGTCAGCAACCGCTCCGCCAGCCGGTGCCGGCGCATCACGCGGGCGGCGAGCCGCTCCCCCTTGGCGCTCAGGACCAGGTGCCGGTCCTCGTGCACCGAGACCAGGCCGTCGCGCTCCATCCTTGCGACGGTCTGGGATACGGTTGGCCCGCTCTGCTTGAGCCGCTCGGCGATCCGGGCCCGCAACGGCGGCACACCCTCTTCACCAAGTTCGTAGATGGTTCGCAGGTACATCTCGGTGGTGTCGATGAGGTCGCTCATCATCCCTCCCTCCTGCGATCGAGAGCCAGACTATAGCCATGACACCGCAGTCGGGGGCGCGCACCGTAAGCGTCGCGCCGGAGCGTCTCGACGGCTGGCTGGCCGGCTTCCAGCAGCGGCACGGCCAGGTGGCCGCCGAAGTCTCGCCCGACCGCGTCCTGCTGCTCGCCCCGGATGGCGCGACGGCAGGCTTCAGCCTGGTCTGGGGTCCGCTACCCGCGGGAGACCCGCTGGCGGGACTGGTCGGCGAGTTCGTCCGGGCCCGCCGGGTCGGGGCGCTGATCGCCCGCCAGAAGGCCCACGCTGTCGGCATCTTCGACGGTGCCCTGCTGGTCTCCGGGCGGCACGGGAGCCACTACGTTCAGGGACGGACGAAGGCCGGCGGGTGGTCCCAGCAGCGGTACGCCCGGCGCCGCGCCAACCAGGCCGGGCGGTCCTTCGATGCTGCCGCCGAGGACGTGGCCGAGCTCCTGCTGCCAGAGCTCGGTCGGCTGGAGGCCCTGATGGTCGGCGGTGACCGGACGGCGGTGGCTGCCGTGCTGGCCCATCCGGACCTGGCCGGCCTCGCCGAACTGCGGGCGCGGCACGGTTCCGGAGTGCTCTCCGTCCCGGATCCGAACGCCGGCGTGCTGGCCGGGTTCGGCGCGGTCTTCCGGCGGGTCGGTATCGAACTGAACCAGCTCGCCTGAGATCAGCGCCGGCGCAGGAACACCACGCCTGCGGCGATCAGCGCGAGCACCCCGGCGCCACCCAGCGCCCAGACATTGCGGGAGTTGTCCCCGGCCGCGTCCGGGCCGTCGCTGTCCGTGGCCGCCGGCGAGGTGGCAGCTGTCGGGGTGGGGGTCGGCGTCTCGGCGCCCGCCGGGGAGGCCGGGGAGAGTCCCAGCGAGACCACCAGCCCGACGACCAGCCCGGCCACAGCCCTGCGCACCCCCACGATCATGGGGCGGAGCCTATCGCCCCTTGGCCGAGGACCGTCCCGGCCACGACAAGGATGAGCAGGAGCAGCAGGGCCCCGGTGACGATCAGTCGACGGGATCTGGGGTTCACGGCCCCAAACCTATGCCGCCCGGTTAGCGTTGAGCCATGGGTGCCCTGCGGCTCTACGCCATCGCGATCGATGAAGTGCGCGGGATCTTCGGCGCCCCCGAGGAGACCGCCTCAGCCTTGCGCGCCATCGCCGCCCACAGGTTCCCGGCCACGCCGGCCTCCACCCCCGGCCTGCTGGGAAAGCTCGGGCCGGTGTTCCGCCGGGCGCCGGACGCCCCGGTGCTGCGTCCCGGTGTCCCGAGCGGATCCGACGTCGACACCGTCCTGGCCGGCCGCTACGTCCAGCCGCACCGGCTCAGCGCCTGCTGGGCACTGCTGGAGGCATGGGTCGATGCGATGTCCTGGGGCAGCACGAGCCAGGAGGTGACCGGACCGGGCCTCAACGACTTCGACTTCGACCTGGCGAGGGCTGCTGCGCCCACCCGCTACGGGCTGAGCCACCTGCTCCGTTCCGACCTGGGGATCCCGATGCTCCCCTGCCCTGGCCTGACCGCCGGGTTCGCCCGCGGCGACCACGTCGTCGCGATGGCTGACTCCTGGCGGACGGTGGTTGGCTCGCTCGCGCCCCGGAACCAGCCGATGGCCAGGGACCTGCTCGCCTGGTTCGACCACTATCCGGAGTGGACGGCACAGGCCCCCGGGAGGCACCGGCAGGCGCCCGATGTGCTGGCTCTGCTGACCACCTGACCTGCGCGTTCCACTCGCCAACCGCCGGGCCGCGGCGTAGACTGACCGACGGTCGGTCAGTGGGCGCGACCAGGATTGGAGGAACGTCCGATGACAGGCACGGCTCGGCTGGTCGCACCATGACGCGGATCACCAAGCGACCCGAGGTCCGCCGCGAGGAACTGCTCGACCTGGCGCTGGACCTGTGCCGCACCAGCGGCTACGAGGCGATGAGCGTCGAGCAACTCACCCGCGCGGCGAACGTGGCCAAGGGCACCTTCTACCACTACTTCAACTCGAAGTCGGACCTCCAGTCCCAGCTCGTCCAGCGGTTCGGCGACTCGCTGTTCACGCACCTCAGCGATGCTGCTGCCGGTGCTGGGGGCACGGCAGCGGACCGGCTCCGAACCGTCATGGAGGCGGGTGCCGGCTACAAGGCCCAGAACGCCGACGTCGCCCAGGCGGCCTTCCTCTACCGCGAGGAGAACTACGCGCTCCGGCACCGGATCTTCGAGACCTGGCGCGAACAGGCCCGCCTGGTGCTGCTCCCGATCGTCCGCGACGGTGTCGCCGACGGGTCGATCCGGGTCAGCTCCGCCGAAGGCGCCACCGACATCGTCCTGCTGCTCTGGCTGGACGCGGCCGACCGCCTCTGGAACCGGGCCATGCAGGCACCCGATGCCGATGCCTTCGCCGAGGTGATGCTCGACGGCTCGGCCTCGATCTTCCAGGCCCAGGAACGCGTCCTCGGCGTCCCGGACGGGACGCTCAGCGTGCCGCTCGGCCCGGAGGTCGTCGTGCTCCTCAAACAACTCCACGCCCGACTGGACAGGAACCAGGAATGAAGCGAAAGACCGTCATCGCCATCGGAATCGGCACAGCTGTCGTGCTGGCCCTCGGCGGCGGCTATGCCTATTCGGCAGCGAACAACCGGCCACTGGTCGGGTCGGCAACGGCAGCCGTCGGCCAAATGAGCGTCACCGTGAGCGCTTCGGGGTCGCTGGTCGCTGCGCACTCCCGAGGGGTCTACCCCCCTGCCCCCGGCACGATCGCGAAGCTGCGGGTCGCCGACGGTGACACCGTGGAAGCCGGCCAGGCCCTTGCCGTGATGGCCACCGGCCCGCTGAAGCTGGCCGTCGCCCAGGCCCGGGCCAACCTCTCGGCTGCGGTGGCACAGGTGGAAGCGGTGCGCAACGGTGTGCCCAGCGCCATCGACCGCTCCGCCGCCGGCGCCGCGCTCTCCGCAGCCCGCTCGCAGGTCTCGACGGCGGCCAAGAACTACTCGGCCTTCGTCGCCGACTACCGTGACGCCACGAGCGAGGAGCGGCGCGCGATGCGGCCGACCCTGCGCACCCTGCGGACGGCCAAGTCGCAGGCGGCCGCAGCCCTCAAGGCCGCCCAGGCCGGGCTCGGGAAGCTCTCGGTCGCATCCCGGGTCGCGCTGGCGCAGACGGCTGCGGCCCAGGCCGTGACGGCTGCCGACCAGGCCCTGACCCAGGCCACGCGCAACCTGGCCCGCGCCGAGCTGACCGCCCCGTTCGCCGGCACGGTCAGCTTCCACGGCACGGTCGAGCGCGGCTCCGGCCTGACCCCTGGGGTCGCTGTGTTCACGGTGACCGACCCGGCCCGGATGGACTTCGGGGCATCGGTCAACGAGACCGACATCGCGGCCGTCGCCAAGGACCAGCCGGCCACGATCACCCTCGACGCCTTCACCGAGCCCTTCAAGGGCAAGGTGACCCGCGTCCTGGCGACCCCGGAGACCACCGGGACCGGGACGGTCGCCTTCGGCGTCCGGGTCGCCTTCGACGGCGGCCGGGCGCGGCTGTTCAGCGGCATGAGCGGTTCGGCCGAGATCGAGGTGCAGAGCATCCCGGAAGCCCTCACCGTCCCGATCGAGGCCGTGCTCACCGACGGCTCGGCCCGGTCGGTCTTCGTCCTCGCAGCCGACGACACCGTCCATCGCCGCCAGGTCACGGTCGGCGCTGCCACCGATTCGGCCGCGCAGGTCACCTCCGGGCTGGCCGCGGGCGACCGGGTGGTCACCACCGGCGCCTCCGGGCTGGTCGACGGCCAGCAGGTGCGGACCAGGTGACCCGCCGATGACCGTCGAACCCACGCCTGCGATCGTCGAGATCAGGGGCCTGACCAAGGTCTACGGGGCTGGGGCGGCCGAGGTGACCGCCCTGGACGGGGTCGACCTGCGGGTCGGCGAGGGGCAGTTCGTCACCGTGATGGGGCCGTCGGGCTGCGGCAAGTCGACACTGCTGAACCTGCTCGGCGGGCTCGACACGCCCACTGCCGGCACGATCAGCATCGACGGCACCCCGCTGGGCGACCTGCCCGACGACCGGCTGACCGAGCTGCGACGGCGCCGGATCGGGTTCGTGTTCCAGTTCTTCAACCTGATCCCGGTCCTGAACGCCGTCGAGAACGCCTCCCTCCCGCTCCGGCTGGACGGGGACTCCGAGGCCAACGCCCGCGCAACGGCCTGGCTCGAACGGGTGGGTCTCGGCGACCGGCTGCACAACCGGCCCGACCAGCTCTCCGGTGGCCAGCAGCAGCGGGTGGCGATCGCCCGCGCGCTGGCCGGCGACCCGGCCCTCGTGCTCGCGGACGAGCCCACCGGCAACCTCGACTCCAGGTCGGCCACCGAGATCGGCGGCCTGCTCCGGCAGGTCAGTACGCAGTGGGGTCGCAGCGTGCTGATGGTCACCCACGACCCCCGGATCGCCAGCTTCGCCCAGCGGTTGGTGCTGATGCGCGACGGTCGGATCGTCGACGACCTGGAGCTGGACGGCAGCAACGAAGGACCCCGGACGGCCCTGGAGAGGGCCGGTCTGCTGTGAAGCTCGTCCTCACCCTTGCCGCCCGCTACCTGCGGGGGCGCGGCGCCCGGTCGCTGCTGACCACGCTCGCAGTGGTCTTCGGGGTGATGCTCACCTTCGGGCTCAACGGGATCCTGCCGGCAATGGTGGACGCGTTCACCCACAACCTGCTCGCTGCAGCCGGCAAGGTGGACCTCACCGTCACCAGCGCCTACAACCAACCGTTCCGACCGGACGTGGTGGACAACCTGCTGCGGGTGCCGCAGGTGGCGGCGGCCAGCCCCGGCGTCCAGCGCATGGCACCGCTGCCACGAAGCGCCGACGCGGCCCCGGACGCCCTGGCCCAGCTGGTCGTGGTCGGGATCGACCTGCCGACGGTCGACTCCGTCCGTGACTTCCCGCTCAGCCAGGGCCGCATGCTGGCACCGGGCGACGACGCTGCCGTCGTGGTGAACTCCGACCTGGCCGATGACCTCGGCCTCGGGGTCGGTGACCAGCTGGTGCTGCCGGCGGCGGGCGGTACGGCACGGTTCCGGCTGATCGGCCTGCTCGACACCACGACGGTGCCCGGTCAGGAGCAGGTGTTCGTCACCCTGCCGGCCGCGCAGCAGCTGTTCGGTCTCGGCAACCGGATCACCCAGGTCGAGGCGGTCCTCGCCCAGGGCGCCGACCGGGAGGCTGCCGAGCAGGCCGTCGGGGCCGCGCTCGGCCCCGACTACCAGGTGGGCGGGCTATCGACCGAGTCGACGCTGCTGGCTTCGCTGCAGGTCGGCACCTTCGCCTTCAACATGTTCGGCGTCTTCGCCCTCGCCACCGCCGGGTTCATCATCCTGAACAGCTTCCGCACCGTCGTCGCCGAGCGCAGGCGGGACATCGGCATGCTGCGGGCCATCGGCACCCGGCGGCGCACCGTGATGGGGATGTTCCTGGCCGAGTCGCTGTTCCAGGG
>CAYQXH010000056.1:0-14120 GCA_964421325.1 uncultured Propionibacteriaceae bacterium | reverse complement strand
AGACCTCGTGCGGCTACGGGGTGCCCCGCTACGACTTCGCCGGGCAGCGCGACCTGATGGCCGCATGGGCGACGAAGAAGGGCGAGGACGGCCTCCTGGCCTACCAGCAGGAGCACAACCTGGTCAGCATCGACGGGTTCCCCACCGGGCTCCGCCCGTCCTGACCCGGGTCCGCTTCAGCGACGCCGGACCGGGTCGCTGTGCCCGCAGCACAGCCACTCCGCGCCGACGGCCTGGAGCCGGGCGAGGTCGGCCAGCCCCTGCAGCGGGTCGGACATGATGAAGTTGGCCATCGGCCGGAGACCGTCGGCATCGGCAGTGCCGGTGTCTCCGACGAACAGCACCCGCTCGTGGCGGAAGGAGTGGTGCCCGGGAGTGTGCCCGGGGGTGTGCAGGGCGGCCAGCCCGGGCCAGAGCTCGGTATCGCCATCGATCAGGTGCAGGTTGCCTGGCAACTCCACGCGGGTGATCGCAGCCGTGAACTGCCGGAACGGGGTCGCCGGCGGCGGGACAGCCCCGGTGAGGATGGCCGCGTCCTCGGCGCCGATCCAGGTACGCGCCCCGGTCCGCCGCTGCCACTGCGCAGCTGCGGCCGAGTGGTCCAGGTCGTAGTGGGTGAGCAGGATGTCGGTCACCTCGTAGGGCGAGCGGCCGGCGGCCCGCAGCTCTCTGGCCACCGGGTTCAGGCCGGGCCTCATCCCGGGGTCGATGATCGCCACCCGGTCGCCGGCGTCCAGCCAGTAGCAGTGCGCGCCGACAGCCCCGGTCAGCCAGAAGGCGTGGTCGGTCAGCTGCTTCATCGGTCCTCCCGCGCGGCGCGGCGCCGGTTGATGGTCAATCCGACGATCCGGGAGACCGCCACCGCCAGGTACAGCATGCCCGCGATCTGCTGGATCATGACAACGGAACGGGCCAGCGGCTTGACCGGCACCACGTCGGAGAGACCTGTGCTGGTCATCGTCGTGGTGGAAAGGAAGAGCAGCTCCAGCCAGCTGCGTTGCGCCTGGGGATCCACGGCCGCGATGAACGAGCCGGGGACGATCCCCTGGACGGCGGAGTACGCGTACGCCCATAGCCAGACCGCCACCGTGAAGGTGGCTCCGATCGCCCAGATCTCATCCTGGGTGACCTCCTCGTCCGCGAACATGTAGCGCAGCAATCCGATCAGCGTGTAGCCGTAGAAGGCGACGTGGACCAGGTCGGAGATCAGGTGCAGCGGCTGGGACCCGGCGACCGCCCAGTCGACGATGGTCAGGATCACCGCCGGGATGCCGATCAGGACCCCGAGCCAGGTGTAGGTGGGGGTTGCGCGGACGACGCCGAGGGCCAGCAGGACGACCAGCATCCCGAACAGCGACAGCGCCAGCCGGCCGATCGAGTCGGCCGGGACGTCATCGACGAAGGCGTACAGCAGGATGCCGAGTAGTTGGACGGTCAGCAACGTCCCGGAGGGGTTCGCCTTGAGGATCGCGAAGGTGCGACGCAGCCACTCCATGCCGGTCACCCTACCCACGCCGGTGCCGAAGCCGGGGGATCGGGTTCATCCCGGGTCCCCGACCGCGCCGGGCGGCTTGATAGCGTCGGCTGCATCATGAAGCAGAGCGCGGAGGGCGGTGCCAGCCGTCCGTTCCTCAGCCGGTCGGTCCCGTGGGTGCTGACCACGTTCGCGCTGATCGTGGCTGCCCTCGCCGGCTGGGTCCGGTTCGAGTTCGGCGAGGTCACCTTCGAGCAGGTCGTCTCGAACTTCCCTGTCTTCGACCTGCAGAGTGTCGGCAACCCGATGATCTTCAACCAGGTGGTGCTCGGCTGCGTGCTCCTGCCGATCCTCGCGGTCGGGCTGACCGTGATGGTGGTGAACGGCCGCGGTGGTGCCAGGGACGGGCGGAGTCGCAGTGGCTGGTTCCGGGTCGGGTTGCCGCTGCTGGCTGTGGTGGTCTCGCTCGCGACCCTTGCCTCGGTCACTGCCTTTCCCCGGTATGCAGCGGCTCTGCTCGCCAACCGCACCTTCGCAGCCAGCTACCTGCCGCCGGCCGTCACGTCGGTCCCGGCCAGGCCGCTGAACCTGATCACCATCTACCTGGAGTCGGTCGAGGCGACGTTCGCCGACGATGCGGTCTTCGGTGAGAACCTGCTCGCCGGACTCGACCGGGCTACGCAGGGCTGGGCGGACTACTCCGGCCTGCAGCAGGATCCCGGCGGCGGCTGGACGATGGCCGGGCTGGTGGGTACCCAGTGCGGCATCCCGTTGAAGAGCCCGTCGCTGGCCCTCGGGCTGAGCCCCAACCAGGCCGGTCAGGGGGTCAGGCACTACCTGCCGGGCGCCACCTGCCTGGGTGACCTCCTCGCCGCCAACGGCTACCTCAACGCGTTCGTCGGTGGGGCCGACGCCGACTTCGCCGGGAAGTCCACCTATCTGGCCGACCACGGCTACGGGATCGATCGAGGCCTGGCCGATTGGGTCGCCGGAGGCGAGGACCCGGCCGACCTGTCCAGCTGGGGGCTCTCGGACGCGCGGCTGTTCGTCCATGCCCGCGACACCGTCCGGCAGCTGCGCGCCACCGGCAAGCCGTACCACCTGACGCTCCTCACCCTTGACACCCACGAACCGCCGGCAACGTTCGCCGACTGCCCGGCCGGGAAGGGGCCCACGATGGCGCGGGCCCTGCGCTGCTCGCTGCAGGCGGTAGCCGGGTTCCTTGCCGAGCTCAAGGCAGATGGTTCCCTGGACGACACCGTCGTTGTGCTGACGAGTGACCACCTCAAGTACGCAGCTGCCGGAGCCAGCTACCGGGCCGAGCTGACCGGAGCTCCCGAGCGGACACTCCTGCTGCGCGTCTGGAGCCCCAGGCCGGTGACCTTCAGCCGGGACCGCGCCGACCAGCTCAGCCTGCTGGCCACCACGCTGGAACTCCTCGGCTTCGGCCTGCCGGACGGCCGGGCCGGTCTCGGGGTCTCCTTCGTCGGCGGCCATCCGCTCACCGGGACCGCGCTGGAGCTGCCTGAAGCCGAGTACCGGGAGCTCGTCACCTCGCCGTCCACCCAGCTGTACCGGCAGTTCTGGCAGGATCCCTGACCCGGTTCCGGCTGCCGGCTCAGCGCGCGCCGAGCGGCGCGACCGGACGACCGTCGTCCCCCGGCGCCAGGCCGCCCTGGCAGGTGGGGCAGTAGAACATCGCCCGCTCCCTGGTTGGCGGGCCGATCCGCCCGACGCGGATCGTTGTGCCGCAGCGCCGGCAGGGCCGGCCGGACCTGGCGTGCACGTAGGTGTTCTGGCCGTCGCGACGGACACCGGTCGAGGTCGGCAGCGCGTGGGGAAGGTTCGCCGTCATCAGATTCCGGGCCCGCTCGACCAGGGCGGCTACCTGCCCCGGTTCCAGCCGGTTCGCTTGGGTCCACGGCAGGATCCCCTGCAGGAACAGCGACTCGCTGGCCCACATGGTGCCGATCCCGGCCAGGTTCCGCTGGTCGAGCAGGGCTTCGCCGACCGGACCGGAGCGAAGGTTGCCAACCGCTGCCGGCAGGTCGAAGTCCGCGCTGAGGATGTCCGGGCCGAGGTGGCCGATCAGGCTCGCCTCCTCTGCTGTGCGCACCAGGTCGAGCATCCCGAGGCGCAGGCCGGTTGCCGTCCAGGGATCGGTCACCAGGATCGCCCGGATGTCCTGGCCCCGGTCGCCGCGGTCGAGCCGCTCCCGCCGGCGGGCACCGGTCCGGCCGCGGGCCACCGTGGCGGACGGGTCCGCAATGGTTCGTGAGATCCGCCACTGGCCCTCCATCCGGAGGTGGGAGTGCAGCGTCCAGCCGGAGTCGAGGCGCATCAGGATGTGCTTGCCGCGGGGCACGACCTCGGTGACAGCCTGGCCGGCCAGCCCTGCCGTGGACAGGCCCGGCCAGCGCAGGTCGGCGGCCAGCAGCACCCGCCCGGCCAGGGCCTCGTGCAGCCGGGTGCAGGTTCGGAAGACGGTGTCGCCCTCTGGCATGGCTAGCGACGAAGCCTCAGGCCGCCCGGGGTGAGCCCGAACCCGGCCGTGGCAAGGGCCTGGGCGAGCGGCTGGCTGGAGCCGATCACCGACTCCCCGTCCACCCGCTGAACGGTGAGCTTGCCGAGCGCGTGGACGGCGCCGGCGAGGGCCAGGGCGGCCGGCTCCAGCAACGCCGGGTCGTCGGACCAGGACAGCAGGGTGCGACCGCCGCGCTCCACGTACAGGGCCAGCCGGCCGTCCACCAGCACCACCAGCGCCCCGGCCTTCCGTCCGGGCAGGTGGCCGCCGGTGACCTCCGGCCGGACCGGCCAGGGCAGTGCCGCACCGTACGGGTTGGCCGGATCCGTTGCCGCCAGCACCAGGGCCGGGCCCACGACGCCGTCCTCGAGGGGCCGGGCCAGCGACCTGAGCCGGTCGACCGCCCCGACGCTCCCGAACTGGGCAGCGCCGAGGCCTTCGACGAAGTAGCCCCGCCGGACCCGTCCGGAGTCCTCGGCTGCTGCCAGCACCCGGTACACCCCGGCGAAGCCCCCCGGGATCTCCTCCGCGCCGACGCTGCCCCTGGTGACGATGCCGTAGCGGTCGAGCAGGAGTTCGGCCCGCGCCACCGCCCGTGCCGTCACCTCCGCCTCGGCCTCCGGCAGCGCGAACCAGCGTCCGACCGCCTCCGGCGGGCCACCTCGCCGGGGCAGGGGTGCCCTTGGCAGGGCCCGGCCGTAACGGCCGCGGGCCGGCGCCACCTGGCGGCTCCGGTGCGCCGGACGACCCTGGATCAGCACCCGCAGGGGGGCGACGGTGTCGTTGCCGAGGCGACCCGACCAGACCAGGTCCCACAGTGCGTGGCTGAGTTCGGCGTCGTCGACCTGCAGCTGGTCGGCGAGCGCCCGGAAGAAGTAGCCGCCGCCGCCGACCAGCTCGAGGACCCGCGCAGCCAGGTCGCCCGTGACCGGCTCGGGCTCGGTGAGCGTCAGGGGCGCCAGGTCGACCGGGTTAAGGGAGATCCAGCCATCCGTGCCGGCCATCGCCCCATGGCCCTGCCAGAGCAGCTCGCCGGCTGTGGTCAGCTCGTCCAGCATCCCGGGCTGGTAGTCGCGAACGCGGGCCGGCAGGATCAGCGACTCCAGGGCACTGGCCGGCACCGGGACGCCCGCGAGCTGCTCGGCCGCGCGAAGCACCCCGTCCACGCCCCTGAGCTCGCCGACGCCCTGCCATGACGGCAGGAACCGCGCGAAGTCCGTGGCCGAGACCGGTTCCACCGCCTCCCGGAGCGAGGCCAGCGACCGGCGCCGCAGCAGCCGCAGCACCCGGGCGTCGCAGAAGCCGATCTCGCTGGCCGAGCCCGCCTCCGCGATTCCGGCCGGGCCTGACGAGGCCGGCTCGTGCCCGCCGCCAGGTTCGGTGATCGGCCGGCCCGGCGGCGTCCACCCGGGCGGACGCAGGTCGCCGGTGACCACCCGGCCAGAGGCCACCAGCCGCCGCAGCACGTCCCGGGCCACCACCGGCCCGATCCCGAGCCAGTCGGCGGCCTCGGCTGCGGTGAAGACGGCGTGGCCACGGGCGTAGCGGGCCAGCAGGTCACCCAGCGGATCGGTGACCGGCTCGAGCAGGGCGACGGGCAGGCCGAGCGGCAGCGAGACCCCGAGGGCGTCCCGCAGCCGGCCGGCGTCCTCGGCAACGGCCCAGCGGGAGCCACCGCGAGAGATCTCGATCACCCGTCGGGACCCGACCAACTCGGCCAGCCAGGCGTCCACCACTTCCGGCGGCGCCTGGCTGCGGCGGTGCAGTTCAGCGGTGGCGAGCGGTCCGATCCCGCGCAGGACATCGGTGAGCTCGTCGGCGTCCCTTGCCCTGCGCGGGTCGGCGAGGTGCTGCAGCTCGAGCTCGGTGCGGGTCAGGGCTTCGGGGTCGAGGAGTTCGGCCAGCGAGAGGCCCTCGGTGGTGCCCAGCAGTTCGGCGAGCAGCGACGGGTCGAGCGAGAGCGCGGCAGCCCGCCGCTCAGCCAGCGGTGAGTCACCCTCGTACAGGAACTGGGCGACGTAGCCGAACATCAGCGAGGAGGCGAACGGCGACGGCCGGGGGGTCTCCACCCCGATGGTCGCGATCCGGCGGCTGCGCACATCCCTGAGCAACTCGACCAGGCCGGGGACGTCGAAGACGTCGTTGACACACTCCCGGACTGCCTCCAGCACGATCGGGAAGCTCGGGAACTGGCTGGCGACCTCCAGCAACTGGGCCGCCCGCTGCCGCTGCTGCCACAGCGCCTGCCGCTGGTCGGGCCGCCGGCGGGGCAGCAGCAGGGCGCGGCCGGCGCACTCGCGGAACCGGGAGGCGAACAGGGCGGAGCCGCCGATCTGCTCCGTGACCACAGCCGCCACGTCGTCCGGATCGGGGAACACCAGCTCGAGGAGTTCGTCGAGCTGCTCCTTCGTCGACCTCGCCGCTGTCCCCTCTGCCGGGTCGAGCGCCCCCCACTCCGTGTCGGGCAGGCGGAAGACGAGGCCGTCGTCGGCATGCATGGCCTGCACGTCGACCCCGTAGCGCTCCTGCAGGCGAGCTGCGACCACCAGCGACCACGGCGCGTGCACCTGGGCGCCGAAGGGGGAGTGCACCACCACCCGCCAGTCGCCGAGCTCGTCGCGGAACCGCTCCACCACGATTTGGCGGTCGTGCGGCAGGGCACGGATCGCCTCCTGCTGCTCGGTGAGGTAGCTGAGCAGGTTGTCCGCCGCCCACTCGTCCAGTCCCGACGTGCGCACCCGGTCCAGGGCCTTCGCCGGCTTCAGGCCGGAGACCTCCCGGAGGAACGCTCCGACGGCGCGCCCGAGCTCCGCCGGCCGGCCGAGCGTGTCGCCCTTCCAGAACGGCAGCCGGGCGGGCACCCCCGGTGCCGGCGTGACCAGCACCCGGTCATGGGTGATGTCCTCGATCCGCCAGGTGGAGGTGCCGAGGGTGAAGACGTCCCCCACCCGGGACTCGTAGACCATCTCCTCGTCGAGCTCGCCCACCCGCCGTCCGGGGCCTTCTGCGGAGGCGAGGAAGACGCCGTAAAGCCCGCGGTCGGGAATCGTTCCACCCGAGGTGACCGCTAGGCGCTGTGCGCCCCGGCGTCCGGTGAGCGTGCCGGACAGCCGGTCCCAGACGAGGCGGGGACGCAGCTCGGCGAACTCGTCGGAGGGGTAGCGGCCGCTGAGCATGTCCAGCACCGACTCCAGCACGCCCCTGGTGAGGGCTGCGAACGGTGCGGCCCGGCGCACCAGCGCCTCCAGGTCGGCGACCAGCCACTCGTCGAGGGCGACCATCGCAACGATCTGCTGGGCGAGCACGTCCAGCGGGTTGGCCGGGATGTGCAGCGCCTCGATCGCCCCGGAGCGCATCCGCTCGACGATGACGGCGGTCTGGACCAGGTCGCCCCTGAACTTGGGGAACAGCACCCCGCGCGACACGGCGCCGACCTGGTGCCCTGCCCGGCCGACCCGCTGCAGGCCGGACGCGACCGACGGCGGAGCCTCTACCTGGATGACGAGGTCGACGGCACCCATGTCGATCCCGAGCTCGAGGGAGGAGGTGGCCACCACGGCCGGGAGGCGGCCGGCCTTGAGGTCCTCCTCGGTCTGCTGGCGCTGCTCCCTGCTGACCGAACCGTGGTGGGCCCTTGCCAGCACGGGCGGGGCGCCCTTGCTGATCGCGGACTGGGCCATCACCTGGGCCGGTGCGCGAACCACGTCCCGGCCGGGCCCGGTCTGCCCCTGGCCCGGCGTGGCGACGGAGCCCGGCTCTCGCACCGGCCAGGCCCCTTCGTCGGGCCCGGAGTGCGCGGGGGGTTGGGGCTCGGGGGCCGCCGCCTCGAGCCGGTCCAGCCAGATCTCGTTCAGCCTCGCAGTGAGCCGCTCGGCCAGGCGGCGGGAGTTGACGAAGACAAGGGTCGAGGTGTGGGCGGCGATCTGGTCGACGATCCGTTCCTCGACGTGGGGCCAGATCGAGGTGCGCTCGGGGTCGCCGGCCGCCGGCCCGGACAGGTCGCCGGTGGCCTGGCCGATGGCGGCGAGGTCCGGCACCGGGACCACGACCTCCAGGTCCCACCGTTTCTCGCTGGGCGGGTTGACGACGCTCACGTCCCGGCCGCCGGCGAGGAAGCGCGCGACCTCCTCGATCGGGCGGACGGTGGCCGAGAGCCCGATCCGCTGGGCCGGTCGCGGCAGCAGCGCGTCGAGCCCCTCCAGGCTGAGGGCCAGGTGGGCGCCGCGTTTGGTGCCGGCGACGGCGTGCACCTCGTCGACGATGACGGTCTCGACCCCGCGGAGGGCCTCCCGCGCAGCGGACGTGAGCAGCAGGAACAGCGACTCCGGGGTGGTGATCAGGATGTCGGCCGGGTGGCGCACGAAGCCGCGACGCTCCTCTGCCGGGGTGTCCCCCGACCGGACCGCCACCTTGATCTCCGGCCGTGGCAGGCCCAACCGGGCTGCGGCATGCCCGATCCCGACCAGGGGGCTTCGCAGGTTCCGCTCGACGTCGACAGCCAGCGCCTTCAGCGGTGAGATGTACAGCACCCGGCAGCGGGCGGCCTCGGCCACCGGGGGGTCGGTGGCCAGCCGGTCGATCGCCCAGAGGAAGGCCGACAGCGTCTTGCCGGAACCCGTCGGGGCCACGACCAGGGTGTTGCGCCCGCTGGAGATGGCGGCCCAGGCGCCGCTCTGGGCGGAAGTCGGCGCGGCGAAGTTGCTCCGGAACCACTCCCTGGTGGCTACCGAGAACCGGTCAAGCACATCCGCGGCCATCGTGGCTCAACTGTGCCACGCCGCTGTGACACGTCAGCCGGCCTTGGGAACCCGGCGGGTACTGATGCCGAACAGCGCGTACAACGGGCAGAATCCGATCGCGCCGGTGGCTACCAGCACGATGCCGAGGACCCCGACGATCACCCCGGCCACCCCACCGATGACGCCGCCGAAGCCGAGTGCTGCCAGTGCCACGCCGCCGACGACGCGCAGGCTGCGGTCGATGTTGCTCTCGTTGAGCTTCATGTCTTCCTCCAGAACCTTGGTTGTTCCCCCAAGGTAGGGGGTGGGCCGGCCGCGGTCTGTGACCGGGGTCACACTCCGCCGAGAGGCTCGGCGATGGCCTGCAGCCGGTCGTGGTCCCGGACGGTGACCACCCCTCTGGCCGTCGAGATCAGCCCGGCCTGCGTCCAGGTGCCCAGCTGCCTGCTGACCACCTCGCGGGCAGTGCCGGTCATGTCGGCGAGTTCCTGCTGGGTCGCCACGACGGTCGGACCGTGCTCGGCGAGCAGGGCGGCCAGGCGCTGCTCCACAGGCGAGAAGGCCATGCCCTCCATTAGCGAGAGCAACCGGCTGAAGCGCCTGGAGAACAGTTCGAGGGTTTCCGAACGGAACTCCGGCACCTCTGCGAGGAGCCGCTCGAAGAGTGGTCGCGGAACGATGACTCCCCTGGCGTGCTCGCGGACGACACCCCGCGCCGGATAGTTGCCCATGCCAACCAGGCAGTTGACCGTGAGCACACAGGTGTCGCCGGCTCCCAGTCGGTAGAGCAGCAGCTGTCGCCCGCCCGGGCTCGGTCGACCAACCTCGATCCGGCCGGCGAAGATCAGCACGAAGCCGGTGCACGGGCCGTCCAGGTCGAACAGGACAGCACCGGGCTGCGCGTCGAAGGGCCGGGAGGCCGCGACCAGTTCGGACGTCAGCTCCGCCGGCGCCTTGGCAAGAGCCGGGTAGTACCGGGCCAGGAGCGCGGCCCGGTCCCCGGCCTCAGGCCTCGGCGCCATCGGCCGTTGCCGCTGCGACCGCAGCCTTCTGCGCCGCCCGGCGCTCGGCCTTGCGGGTCGCCCGCCGCTCCCGCCAGCTCTCCAGGATGTCGTACAGCACCGGGACCAGGATCAGGGTCAGCAGGGTTGAGGACACCAGGCCGCCGATGACGACGATGGCCAGGGGCTTGGAGATGAACCCGCCGCCACCGGTGAGGCCGAGGGCCATCGGCACCAGGGCGAAGACGGTGGCCAGCGCCGTCATCACGATCGGCCGCACCCGGAGCCGGGCGCCGGAGCGGATCGACTCCTCCACGCTCGCGCCGGCCTTGCGCTTCTGGTTGATCAGGTCGATCAGCACGATCGCGTTGGTCACCACGATGCCGATCAGCATCAGCAGGCCGATCATGGACGGCACCCCGAGCGCGGTGTCGGTCAGCAGCGACAGGCCGAGGGCACCGGTGGCTGCGAACGGGATCGAGACCAGCAGGATCAGCGGCTGGAGCAGCGACCCGAACGTGGCCACCATGATCAGGTAGACGACGAAGATCGCCACGACCATGGCCAGGCCGAGCTGGGAGAACGACTCCGACTGCTGCTGGGAGACGCCGCCGACCCGGACGGTCACCCCGTCGGGCAGGCTGAGCGCTGCGATGCCCTCGTTGATCTGGGTGGTGGTCGCCCCCAGGTCGGAGGACTCCGAGCTCGCGGTGAGGGTGGCTGCCCTGATCCCGTCCACCCGGGTGACGCTCGCCGGCGCGTCGACGAGGGTGACCTCTGCGACGGCCTTCAGCTTGATCGGGTCGGCGGTCGCCTCGCCCGCAGCCTTGCCCGCATCTGCGATGGCCTCCTGCTTCGCCTGCGACTCCAGCGACTTGGTGCGGCCCTCGGTCACCCCGTCGAGCTGCTTGTCGATGGCGGTCACCTGGCCGTTGGCTGCCGCGACTCCCTGGGTCAACTGGATGACCTGGGTGGTGACCCCGGAGACCGCCTGAGTCAGGTCCAGCACGAGCTGGGTGACGTTGGGATTGTCCGGGGTGGCCGGCGCCGCCTTGGCGGCCTCTAGGGCCTCCTTGAGATCAGCCAGGTCGCGCTTCGCGGCCTTCAGCTGACGGCTGGCAGAAGCGGCACCCTTCCGGGCAGCGTCCCGTGCCTTCTTGAGCGCCTTGACCTGGTCGTTGTAGGCATCGGTGGCGGCCTGCTTGCCCTCGGCCTGCAGCTTCTCCGATCGCCTGGTGACCTTGTCCGCCGCGTCGGACTTGGCGTTGCCGTTCATCAGCTGGGTCACGGGGAGCTTGATCTCGCGCAGTTCGGCGAGGCTCTTGACCGGGGCCTGGGAGCGCAGGTAGACGTTCAGCGTCGTGTCGGCCTTGGTCAGCGTGCCGATCTGCTGGCCGCGGACGGCCCGGGCGACGGCCTGGCCGATCGAGGCCTGGGTCATGCCGTTGTCGGCGGCCTTCTGCTCGTCCACGTCCACCGCGAGTTGCTCGCGTGCGTCGCTGAGGTCGCTGACCACGTTGGTCAGGCCCGGGATGGTCTTGAGCATCGCCAGCACCTCGTCGCTGGAAGCCTTGAGCTTCTCCGGGTCGGAGCTCTCCACGTAGAGCGCCACCCCGGTCGAGCCGCCGCCACCGCTGCCGATGGAGACCTCGATGGTGCCGACACCCTGCCCCAGGTCGGCGATGGACCGTCGCAGCCGGTTGGCTGCTTCGGTCGCGTCCGAGCCGGCCTTCAGCGGGACGGTGTACAACGCCTGGTTGGTGTCGGCCTGGCTGCCCATGAAGACCGAGGTGGAACCGCCGATGCTGGTGGTGTAGGACTCCACGTCGGGGTCGGCGGCAAGGACGTCCTCGAGTTGCCGGGCGGCGCTGTCGGTCTGCGTCAGTCCGGTGCCGGAGGGCAGCTTCTGGGTGATGGTTAGGCTCTCGTTGCCCATGTTGCCGATGAAGTCGGTCTTGAGTTGCGGGGCCAGCGCCAGCGTCCCGGCGAACAGGCCGAGGGCCACCAGCAGGGTGATCCACCGGTGCGCGAGGGCCCAGTCCAGGACGGGGAGGTAGCCCTTCTGCACGACGTTGTCCTTCTCCGGCAGCCCCTGCTGGGCTGCGATCGCCGCCTCCTGCTTCGCCGTCGGCCGCATGAACCAGGACGCGAACATCGGCACAACGGTCAGCGAGACGAACAGGGACGCAAGGAGGGCGACGGTCACAGCGACGGCGAACGGGCGGAAGATGGCCCCGGCCTGGCCGCCGACCAGGCCGATCGGCAGGAACACCGCAACGGTGGTGAGCGTGGAGCTGGTGACGGCGCCGGCCACCTCGCGGACCGCATTGGTGATGGAGTGCCGGCCGAACTCGCCGTAGCCCTGGTGCCGCTTGATGTTCTCGATCACCACGATCGAGTCGTCCACCACGCGTCCGATGGCAACGGTGAGCGCGCCGAGGGTGAGGATGTTCAGGGTGCAGCCGCCGACCCAGAGGCCGATCAGTGCGATCAGCAGGGACAGCGGGATGGAGATGGCCGTGATCAGCGTCGGCCGGACCGAGCCGAGGAAGATCAGGATGACGAGGATGGCCATCGCGAGCCCGATGGCGCCCTCGACGCTGAGGTCCTTGATCGAGTCCTCGATGTAGGGCGCCTGGTCGAACACGGTGGCGAACTCGGCCCCGTTACCGAGCTGCTTCTGCAAGCCGTCGAGCTGGGCCTCGATCTCGTGGGAGATCGTGACGGTGTTGGCGTCGGCGGTCTTGGTGACCGTGAGCGCCAGCGCGGTCTGGCCGTTCACCCTGGAGATGCTGGTGGTCTCGACCGGCTGTTCCTTGACGGTGGCGATGTCGCTCAGCATCACCGGGCCGTCCGTGCCCTGCAGCATCAGCTTCGAGATGTCCTCCGCGCTGGCGTAGGTAGTGCCGGTCTGCACGTCGTAGTTGGCCGAGTCGGTACGCATGGTCCCGGAAGGGATGGCGGTCGCGTTGGCTGCGAACAGCTGCGCGATCGAGCCGGGGTCGATGCCGTACTCCTCGATCTCGGACTGCTTGTAGGTGACGATGATCTCGTGCTTCTCCTGGCCGGAGATGGCCACGTCCTGCACGCCATCGGTCGACTTGAGTGCCGGCGCGACGATCTCGGTGACCTTGTTGGAGAGATCGTTGAGGTTGTCATCGGACGACAGTGCGAGCACGACCACCGGGATGTCGTCGGTGCCCCCGGTGAGCACGTTGGGATCGACGGTGCTGGGGAGCGTGCCGGAGATCGAGTCGATCGCGCTGCGGATCTTGTCGGCCATCTCGTCCGCAGCCAGCCCGTAGTCCCACTGGGCGGAGACCTGGGAGACGCCGCTGGAGCTCTTCGACGTGACCGAGGTCACGCCGGGGACAGCCTTGACAGCTGTCTCGATCGGCTTGGAGACCTGCGCCTCGACCACGTCGGGGGCCGCTCCGGGATAGACGGTGAGGACGCTGCCGCGCGGCAGGTCGATCGACGGGATCAGCTCCTGCTTCAGCGCTCCGGCGGCGTAGACGCCCAGCGCTATGGTGAGCAAGCTCAGCAGCAGCACCACTGTGCGATGCGCAAGGCTGATCTTGGTGAGACGAACCACTGCTATCCCCTTAGTCCTGTGCCCACGACGGGCAGGCGTGGCTTGAACCAGACCACATCGGTTAGCATAGCTCTAACTATTTATGCCGACGGAAGCGATCCCTGTGCACCCGATCCAGTCCCTGGAACTCGATGACGAGCGTGCGGCGCTGGCGCAGGAACTCTTCGAAATCAACTCGAAGGTGCACGACCGGGCGGTCGGACTCGTGGGGCCCCTGCCGGTGCCCCCGGACCTCACCATGCAGCAGGTAAGGGTGCTCGGGCACATCGCCAAGGACCCGGGGATCTCCGGTCACGAGATCGGCGACCGGCTGGGAGTGAGCGCCCCGACGGCCAGCGGGCTGATCGACCGGCTGGTGGAGAAGGGCCTGGTCTCCCGGGTGGACGATCCCGACGACCGGCGGGTGCGCCGGCTCCACGCGACCGAGCTGGGCCTGGACGTCATCCGGCAGATGGACTCCATGTTCGGCCGCGCACTCGGCGTGGTGATCGGACTCCTCTCGGTTGAGGAGCTCGACCTGCTGCGGCGCGGCGCCCTCGCCATGCTGGGCGCCCTGGAGCGGGCCCAGGCCGCGCAGCCCCCCGCCTGAGGCAGCTCGCCGTCACTGCCGTCCCGTGTCGCGCAGCGGCATCGCAAGAAAGGGGACAGTCCCCTTTCTTGTTGGCGTCGTGCTGTTGAGCGGGTTCGTGACCGGTCTGTGGCCGGGCCTTGGGTCGTTCGAGCGGGTGATTCGTCCGTCTGTTCCCGGGTGTAACCCGACACGCCGACGACACGCCGGACGCCCGGA
>CAYQXH010000055.1:0-14506 GCA_964421325.1 uncultured Propionibacteriaceae bacterium | reverse complement strand
CCCACTTCCAGTCGCCGGTGTAGAGCATCTGCCCGAAGAACTCCAGCAGGCCGGGCAACACCGCCTCGCAACCCTCGTCCTCGATCACCTGGACGGCGTGGTTGTTTGCGTCCGGATGGAATTTGACCAGGATCTCGCCGACCAGCCCGACCCGTGGCCGCCGCGGAACCGCGCGCAGCGGCAGCGAATCGAAGTCGGCGACGAGGTGGTCGATCAGCCAGGCGTAGCCGATCCGCCGGCCGAGGGTGGGGGAGTGGCCCCCGGTGGTGAAGAACTCCTGGCAGACGGCGTCCCAGTGCCGGTAGAGCGCCTGGGCCGAGCCCGGCTGCTGCTCGTAGGGCCGGACGCGCAGGAGGAGGGTCTGCAGCAGGTCCCCGACGACCAGCGCCTGGATGCCGCGGTGGACCAGGGCGGGCCCGAACTTGAACCCCGGGTTCTCCTCGAAGCCCTGCGCGCTCACCGCCACCACCGGGACCTGGCCGAAGCCGGCGTCGGCCAGGCCCTTGCGCAGCATGCCGGCGTAGTTGGTTGCCCGGCACATGCCGCCGGTCTGGGTGATCGCAACGCTGGAGTTCTTCGGGTCGGCGCCACCGGTGAGGAACTTGTTCACCAACTGGCCGATCACCATGATCGCCGGGAAGCAGGCGTCGTTGTTGACGTACTTGAGCCCGGCCTCCACGTCAGCCGAAGACGCCCGCTCGAGCAGTTCCACGCGGTAGCCCAGCCGGTTGAGCACGGCCGCGGCCAACCTGAAGTGGATCGGCGCCATCTGCGGGATGTAGACGGTGTGGGTCCGGCGGGCGGCCGTCGTGAACACCGGACGGGCGCCGCGGGGCTCGTGGGTGACCACTTCCGCGCTCGGCAGGCGTTCGGCCGTTGCCGCCTGCAGTGACCGCAGCCGGATCCGGGCAGCGCCGAGGTTGGAGACCTCGTCGATCTTGAGGGCTGTGTAGACGTTGTCGGCCGCCTCGAGGATCTCCTGGACCTGGTCGGTCGTGACCGCGTCCACCCCGCAGCCGAAGGAGTTCAACTGGACGACCTCGAGCCGAGGGTTCGAAGTGGCCGCGGTCGCTGCCTCGTAGAGCCGGGTGTGATAGGCCCACTGGTCCCGCACCCGGAGCGGTCGCCGCACCAGGGGAGCTTCGATGATGCTGTCCTCGGTCAGCACGGCGAGTCCCAGCCCGGTGATGAGCTCGGGGATCCCGTGGTTCACCTCCGGGTCGACGTGGTAGGGCCGGCCGGCCAGCACGATCCCGCGCCGGTCGTGCTCGGCGAGCCAGGCCAGAGCGCGCCGGCCCTCCGCCCGGATGTCGGCCTTCACCTGGGCATCCTCGGCATAGCCGGCGGCTACTGCGGCCGTGGCTTCGGCGATGGTGACTTCGAAGTCGTCGAAGACCTCGACCAGGCGGCGGGCCAGGTGCTCGGGTTCGGCCAGGTTCAGGAACGGATCCAGGTAACGGATGCCGGGCTCCCGCAGCCGGGGCACGTTCTTCTCCAGCACCTGCGGGTAGAAGGCGACGATCGGGCAGTTGAAGTGGTTGTCCGCCTCGGGGAAGGCGTTCTGCTCATAGGGCACGCACGGGTAGAAGATCGTGCGCACGCCGCGGTCGAGCAGGTTCTCCAGGTGACCGTGGGCCAGCTTCGCCGGATAGCAGACGTTCTCCGACGGGATCGACTCGGCTCCAGCTGCCAGGGTCTGGTGGGACGTTCGACCAGACAGGATCACCCGGAACCCGAGCCGGGAGAGCACCGTGAACCAGAACGGATAGTTCTCGTACATGTTGAGTACGCGCGGGATCCCGATGTCGCCCCGCGTGGTGGCCGCCTCGGTCAGCCGGCGGTAGCCGAAGATCCGGTGGTACTTGAAGTCGTACAAGTTGGGCAGCTCCGACTTCCGTGGCACGCGCTCGGTGCTGGCGCCCCGCTCGCAGCGGTTGCCCGACACGTGCCGGCTGCCGTCGCCGAAGGTGGAGATGGTCAGCTGGCAGTGGTTCTGGCAGAGCCGGCAGGCATCCATGGTGGTCTCGACGCTGAAGGACGCCAGTTCCGCAGCGGTCATCAGCCGCGAGCGGGCACCGGGCCGGGCATGCCGTTTCGCGGTGAGCGCAGCGCCGAGAGCACCCATCAGCCCGGCGATGTCCGGCCGGATGACCGTGGCTCCGGTGAGCAGCTCGAACGCCCGCAGCACGGCATCGTTGAGGAAGGTTCCGCCCTGGACCACCACCTTGTCGCCGAGTTGGGCTGCGTCCTTGAGCTTGATCACCTTGTAAAGGGCGTTTCGTACTACGGAGTAGGACAGCCCGGCCGAGATGTCGCCGACCTCCGCACCTTCCTTCTGGGCCTGCTTCACCGAGGAGTTCATGAAAACGGTGCAGCGACTGCCGAGGTCCACCGGGTGGGCGGCGCGGGTGGCTGCGGTGGCGAAGCTCGCCACGTCGGTGCCCATGGTCTCTGCGAAGGTCTGCAGGAACGAGCCGCAGCCGGAGGAACAGGCCTCGTTCACGGCGATCGAGTCGACGGCGCCGTTGCGGATCTTGAGGTACTTCATGTCCTGGCCGCCGATGTCGATCACGGCCGTGACTCCCGGGGCGACGTGTTCCGCCGCCCGGTAGTGGGCCATCGTCTCGACCTCGCCCTCGTCGACGCGCAGGGCTGCGCGGATCAGGCCTTCCCCGTAGCCGGTCACGCAGGCCCGGGCGAGCCGGGCGGCCGCAGGCAGCTGCTCCTGGACGGCCCGGACGATACCGACCGCCGCCGTCACCGGATCGCCCAGGTTCGACGCGTAGTGGGAGTAGCGCACCCGGTCCTCGCCGTCCAGCAGCACAGCCTTGATCGTCGTCGAACCGGCGTCGATGCCCAGGTAGCACGGGCCGGCGGCGTCAGCCAGTTCACCCCTTGGAATGCTGGCGACGGCGTGCCGGCGCGCGAACTCGGCGTACTCCGATGGTCCTTCGAAGAGCGGACGCATTGCTGCGGTCACCGGGGTCAGCTGGACGTTGCGGTTCAGCCTTGCCAGCAGTGCCGCCGGGGAACGCGGGGTCCCGTCGGCGAGCAGGGCTGCGCCGATGGCGACGAAGAGCTGGGCATTCGGCGGGGTGGTGAAGCTGGTGACGGCGGTGCCGAGGGCCCGCCGATAGGCCTCCCGGAGCTGCGGGAGGAAGTGCAGTGGCCCGCCGAGGAAGGCCAGGTTCCCCCGGATCGGGTGCCCACAGGCCAGGCCGGAGATGGTCTGCAGCGCGACGGCCTGGAAGACCGAGGCGGCCAGGTCGCTGTGGGCTGCACCCTGGTTGAGCAGCGGCTGCAGGTCGGACTTGGCGAAGACACCGCACCTCGAGGCGATCGGGTAGAGGTGTCGGTACTGCCCGGCCAGTTCGTCCAGCCCGGCGGCGTCGGTGTGCAGCAGGGCTGCCATCTGGTCGATGAAGGCTCCGGTGCCGCCGGCGCAGGTGCCGTTCATCCGCTGCTCGGGAACCGGATGCAGGTAGGTGATCTTCGCGTCCTCGCCACCCAGCTCGATCACAACGTCGGTGTCGGGAAGGAACCGCTGGACGGCTTCGGTGCCGGCGATGACCTCCTGGACGAAGACCGCGCCCATCAGCTGCGCCACCTGCAGCCCCCCGGAACCGGTGACGGCGGTGCGCAGGCCCTGGTCGGGGAACCGGTCGGCGAGGGTCTGGAGCAGGCCCCGGAGCTCGCCGCGGACATCGGCGTTGTGTCGGCGGTACTCGCTGAAGACGACCTCGGACTCGCGCAACACAACGGCCTTCACCGTGGTCGAGCCGATGTCGAGGCCCAGAGCGAGGGGAGCCATGTCCCTTATCGTGCCCTTCCCGGCGGTGCAGCGTGGGTCGGTCCGGCAGTTGTCCGCGAGAACCGCCGGTGTTCGTGCGCCCTAGCCTGTGCCGAGCAGCGTCGACCGCTCGGCGGTCAGGTTGGCGACCGCCCGGGCTCCCCAGAGCTCTCGACCAGCACCGGTGTGGAAGATCGGGGTGCCGTCGAGCAGCTCGGCGAGCCTTGCGAGCCGGAGGTCGCGCCAGCCCGCTTCGTCCAGTTCCGGTGACTCGGCGCGAAGGGACGCCACCGAGACCTGGTAGACCGAAGGCTCGGAGCCGAGGATCGCCAGGTCGGCGTCACTGACCCGGGACCCGGGCACGTCCCTCGGGTCGGGTGCGTGTGCGAACGTCACCAGCACGAGCCGGGCAACCTCGTCCACCTCAGCGGCGGGCAGTCCGGCAGTGGTGAGGTTCGCCACGGCGAGTTCGGCCGACGCCAGCTCGTCGCTGCCCGGGGTGCCGGTGTGCACGGCGTCGTGGAACCACAGCGCCAGCCGTTCGACCCGGGAGGTGCCGCCGAGCTCAGCGAGGGCACGTAGCGCCCACACCAGGTGCGCGGGATCGTGGTAGCGCCGGTGCGGCTCGCTCCAACGGCTGATCAGCTCCTCGCCGAGGCCGGGCCGGGCGGGCAGCAATGACAGCCAATGCCGCCGCAGTTCCGCGGTCACCACAGACCGATCAGCCACCAGGCCAGGCCGGCGCAACCAGCCGCGAACAGCACGCTGGTGAAGGTGCCGATGATGAACCGCTCCGCCGCACCGGAGGTGGTCGCCTTCAGTTCGGGGTATCGGGCCAAGGCCTTGATCACCAGGACGACGGCGATGCCCTCGGCGAAGCCGGAAAGGATGGTCGCGAAGACGGCCAGCCGCTCCAGCATGCCGATCCAGCGACCGCCACGCAGCGTGGCTGCTGCTGCCCGGATACCGGGTACGTCGGCAGCATCGCCCGGTGCTGCCGTCGGGTCGCCGGCCGGCGGCCGGGGCGGGTCCGCCCGCCGGAACAGCGCGGTGACCACCGGGCTGCCGACGAGCACGGCCACGATGGCGAAGACGCCGACGACCAGGGCCTTCAGGACCAGTGCGAGCGCCGGGTTCATCCGAGCGCCTCGACGGCAGTGGCCTGCAGGCGGGCCAGCAGCCGGGTGGCGAGGGTTGCGCCCCGAGCGGTCTCGGTGCGGTGGGCGCGGGAGAGGCGCTGGCTCACCGCCGACGGGGTGATGCCCAGCCGTTCGGCGGCGCGGGCGTTGGTGAGGCCGTCGTCGAGCAGTTCCATCAGCGCCCAGCCCTCCTCGCTTCGCCGTCCCAGCATGGTGCGCAGCAACCACAGTGCCGTCTCGGCGTCCGTCGCAGCCTCGCTGATCTCACGATAGGCCTCGCCCCTGACGCCCGGCGGCAGGGTCAGCGCGAGTTCGGCAGGGGCCGTCCGCGAGGCGACCACGGCCGCCCGGGCGGCCAGGTACGCCGGACCGCGCGCGGCGCGGGTCGAGTCCGGGACGGGGGAGTCCACCCCGCCACCGCCGATCCCGATCCGCCAGCCACCCAGGCGGGTCAGCCGAACCATCGCCTCGACGACCGTCGCCGGGGCGGCCGTGAGTCCCTGGATCTCGTCGCCGGCCGTCCGCTCGAACGGCAGCACCACCTCCAGGGGCCCGAGGGCTGCCAGCGCGGCCGGCACACCGTCCGGACCGGTGCGGCTCCCGACCTGGTCGGCGATCACGACGAACATGAAGGAAGAAGACTTCATAGGGCCAAGTTAAGCCGTAAGACTGAATAGGTCAAGGCCTTGCCCTACGCCCGTCGACCACCCGAGGGCCGCGGGTGGGGGAGCGTGCCCACGAGCCGGCTCTGGTCAGCCGCAGGGCAGGCTCGTGCTGGCGAAGGTGAACTCGGCGATCGCGGCCTCGACCGGTTCCGGGCATACCCCCGGCCCGGACCAGATCGGGATGCGGCCGCCGGTCATCACCACCGGTTCGGTGATGTCGGCCCGGTAGAACCGGTCGGATGCGGAGATGTCGCCGGGCAGGGTGAAGCCGGGAAGCCCGGCGAGCGCGGCGTTGGCATGGCGGCCGATGCCGGTCTCCACCATCCCGCCGCACCAGACCGGCACCCCACTGGCCAGGGCGAGGTCGTGGATCCGCCGGGCCTCGAGGTAGCCGCCGACCCGGCCGGGCTTCACGTTGATCACGGCAGCCGCGCCGAGGGCGATCGCATCCTCGGCCGAGGCAGCCGAGGTGATCGACTCGTCAAGGCAGACCGGCGTCGAGATCTGCGCCGCCAGCAGCGAGTGCTGGCGCAGGTCGCCCTCGGCGAGCGGCTGTTCGATCAGCAGCAGGTCGAACTCGTCCAGGCGGCGCAGCGTCGCGGCGTCGGCCAGGGAGTAGGCGGTGTTCGCGTCCACCTGCAGCGGGATGTCCCCGAACCGCTCCCGTACCGCACGCACCGGCTCGTAGTCCCAGCCGGGCTTGATCTTGAGCTTGACCCGGACGTAGCCCTGGTCCAGGTAGTCGCCGACCACACCGAGCAGCTGCGGGATCGAGTCCTGGATGCCGACAGAGACACCGGCGGGGACGCTGGTGGCGGTGACGCCGAGGAACTCCGCCAGCGAGTTCCCGCTCGCGCGCAGCTGGGCGTCCAGCAAGGCCATCTCGAGGGCGGCCTTCGCCATCGGATGGCCGACGATCGGCTCGAGGATCGCGCCCACCTCCTGCGGACCCCAGGGCTCGGGCGCACCGAGGACGAGGGGGACGAGGTAGTGCTGCAGGACGTGCCTGGCCGAGTCCAGGTACTCGGGGGAGTAGACCGGATCCCGCAGGGCGACGCACTCGCCCCAGCCGGTCGCCACCTGCCCCAGGTGGTCGACCCGGACACGCACGAGCAGTGGATAGCGCTCGTCCTGCACGCCGAAGGACGTGGTGAAGGGGGACACCAGCGGCATCCGGAGCGTGATCAGCTCAGCTTCCAGCAGCTTCATGCTGGTCCTCTCCTAGCCAGTGGTACCCGTCCTCCGGGTCGAAGCCAGCGACCTGCCAGCCGGTGGCCAGCAGGTGCTGGAAGGCCGCGCGTTGCCCGGCCCGCCAGGCCGCGGCCCGGTCGGGATCCGTGCGCCGCAGGTCCTCGATGTCCGCCGGGATCGCTGTGGTACACCATGCCCAGCCGGCGGCCCGTGCCAGGTCGGGCAGCGGTTCCTCGTGGGGGATCAGCGCCCCCCCGGGCCCCGCCGGTGGCCACGGCGGGCGCACCACCGCACGGGTGAGGTCCCAGCCGACCAGCAGCCGGTCGGTCGGGTGGCCGGCGTTGAGCGCGTCGGTCATCGGCCCGTAGAGGTCCTCCAGGTACTCCAGCACCGAGGTTCCAAGGCCCATCAGGTTGAACCTGGCGTTGCGCGCGATGAGCGGGTCGAAGGTCCAGGTGATCTCCGTGACGCCGCGCCGGAGGCACCAGGCAGCCTGGTGCAGCTTCAGGGCCCTGGCGATGCCCCGGCGGGTGTGCCCGGGGAGGACCCCGGCGATGTGCGAGTGCAGGGCACGGTGGTCGGGGGAGTGGAAGAACCCGGCAGCCGCACCGACCAGCTCACCTTCGAGCAGGGCGCCGGAGACGTAGTTGCCGGTGTGTGCAAGGGCGACGAGGAGGCCGGGGTGCATCTGAAGTCCGTCCGGCCCGCTGCCCCAGACCTCCGCCCAGAGTAGGGAGGCCTTGGCCATCCCGGCAGCGTCCTGGAGCTCCACGACCTCCACGCCCGCCGCCACGGCTGCACCGACGGCCGCCGCCTCGGCCGCGTCCGCCCGGACGGGGGCGGCGTCTCCCGGAATCACTGCGCGAGAGCGAGGATGTTCGGGAGCACGAACAGCATGCCCGCAAGCCAGACGAGATGGGTGACGATCGGTCCGAGCACACCGCCCGTGACCCGGCGCTGCAGGCCGACGACGGTTCCGAGGACAGCTGCGCCGAACACCAGCAGCGGAATCCCGGTGGGTACGGCGGACAGCGCGTACACCAGGGTGGTGATCAGCACCTGGTGCTGTTCGCCGGCGGCTGCGTAGAGCCCGCCGCGGAAGAAGAGCTCCTCGGCCACGGCGTTGAAGGCCACCAGGCCGAAGATCACCGGCATGTTCCCGAGCTGGGCGTGCGCGAGGAGCACCTGCAGGGAATCCCGCAGGAGCGGGATGTTGGCGACAACGAACCCGCCGGCGAGGAACACGCCGGTCAGCAGGATCCCGACCACCATCGACTGCAGGATCGCCCGGCCGTCCTGGGTACCCCTGCGGGTGTGGGAGGCGCCGAGGTAGATCTTCCCCGAGAGCAGGGCGCCGACGATCCAGGTGGTTGCCAGGGCGAGGATCGCGGCGTAGATGGCCGGATTACCGGGCGGGATCCGGATCGTCCACGCCATCATGAAGGAACCGACGGCAAGGGTCGCGGCACAGATCAGGCGGCGATGAACCAGTTCCTCCGGTGTCACGCTGTGTTCACGTTCGACCGGAGTGACGAGGGCTGCCGTGACGAAAGCCCGCAACTCAGCGGCGGGGTTGATCACGGTTGCTCCTTGTCTGGGCTCGACGCTGGGCCACGTTATCTGCCGCAATCGTAGCCATCGCGATGGGACTCGCCGTGCCACTGTGCCGATGTCGCCGCGACCGGTTGGGGAGGGTTGGGGGGAGCAGCCCCCCGGGTTCGGGAAGCCTGAAGCCGAGAGCCTAAATCTAGGGCAATGAAGGCAAATACCTTCAGGCGCCCGCGTCGCCGCACAGGTCGGCGACCACGGCTCCGGGAGAGACCGCTACGAGATCCGTGGCGGAGAGCTCTACCGATACCTCCGGCAGTCCGCTGCCGCAGTAGAGCACGGGCTGGCCGACCAGGCTGGAGTCGAGGACCAACTGGACCAGCGGATCGTCGGCCACCGGGCCGACGCCGCCGGGTTCCATGCCCACGGCGGCGAGCCGGTCGGCTCCGGCCGGGCGGAGCGCGGACCGGGTGACGGCCAGTGCTCGAGCGAGGTTCCCGTAGCGCAGCCGTGCCGGCCCCGGGATCGCTGCGAGGACGAGCCGGCCGTCCGGCAGCGTGAAGGCCAGGGTCTTGGCCGAGGTCCGGACGTCCAGTCCGGTCAGGTGCAGGTCGGCTTCGGTGCGGACCGGCGGATGGTGGTGCAGCCGGTAGGCGACACCAGCCCGGTCCAGCACGGCTGCCGCTGCCGGAACGCGGGACTGACTCACGAGTCCATTGTGCAGGGCCGGGTCAGCTCCACAGGGGTGTGGGCACCAGCGGTCGCGTTGCGATTGCTGCCGGCGCCCTGGTCGGCGCGGGCTCGACGAACGGAGGCCTGACGTCGGCGACCTCGAGGCTGACGCAGCCGAACTCGGGGTGGCAGCGCAGGACGTGTTCGACGCCTTCCACGCGACAGCGGAACCGATCGTCGCAAGCGGCGCAGATGTACCGGGTGTCCGCGTCCAGCACCCGCTGCAGCCAGCGGCCGAACCGACCCTGCGCGCGGCTCATCGCCAGCTCCTCGGGGAGAGGGTGAAGGCCAACCGGAGGTGCCGTCCGCCGACCTCGAATGTCATAATGTACCTTATCGGCCAACCAAGCGACGCTTTCGCAGCCCGGCTCCGAGTACTGCCGTCACCGGCGGCCAGCACCGGGACGAGCCGGGATCGTTGGAGCCTGAAGTGAGGCATGGCCGGTGGTCTCAGCCGCCAAGGCTGGCGAAGAAGGTACGAACGGGTTCGAACAGGCCGACTGTGCTGGATCCCAACGCCGTGACGGCGACGATGATCACAGCGGCCACGAAGGCAACGAACAGGCCGTACTCGACGGAGGTTGCCCCGCGGTCCAGATCAGTCATCACAACGCTCATGATATTGCATTTCCCGGTGCCCGGAAAGCGCTATTCACGGCGAATATCGTCGATTCTGGTGTTCAATTGTCCCCCTTTCGGGCTACAAATGCACTCGCATGTCCCCCGTTTGGAGGACAAATTGCGCTGCGCCGACCCGGAGAGCCCGACCCGTCAGCGGTGGCCGGCGCCGGCTGGGCTGGCAAGGAAAGTCGTCCCTCCCCCACCTCCGGGAGGCCCGATATCCGCAGCAATAGCGAGCTCTGCCCACCTATTTGGTGGGCGTCCCCCGACTACCGGCAAATGGCGGCTCTCAGCCCTTCGCTGCAGCCTTGGCTGCGCGTTTCGCGGCTCGTACCAGGGCAAGGGAATCAGCATCGGTGATGTCGGCGACCGAACGGTGGCCCGGCAACCCGTAGTCGCCGGCGGCCTCCTGCCAGCCCGGTGGGGTGACGCCGTACTGCTTGCCGAGCAGGGCCACGAGGATGGCTGCCTTCTGCGCGCCGAAGCCCGGCAGGCCGGCGATCCGTTGCCTGAGTTCGGCACCGCTGTCGGCCGCGAACAGGGTCGCTGCGTCCGCGTTCCACTCAGCAACCAGGATGCTGCAGAGGGCCTGGATGCGCTCGGCCATCGCTTTCGGGAACCGGTGCACCGCCGGCGGGGTGGCGCACAACTCGACGAACCCGGCCGGTTCAGCGGCCGCGATCTCCGCGACGTCCAGGCGGCCGCCCATCCGCGCGGCGATCACCGCCGGTCCACTGAAGGCCTTCTCCATCGGCACCTGCTGGTCGAGCAGCATCCCGATGAGCACTGCGTTGGGATCCTCGGAGAGGAGCTTGTCCGCTATCGGATCGCCGGTGAGGTGCAGGTTGGGCATGCCCCAAGTCTGCCCGCGTTGCCGCGCGGGCCGCCACTGGAGCAGTCGCGGACCCCGGCCAGGACGCGGTGCCATGGCCTAGGTTGGAGCCGTGACCGCCCCAGTGACCCGGCCCCGCTTCCTTCGCCTGTGGCCGTGGTTGGCTGCCGTGGCCCTGGTAGCGCTCGTCGTCGGGCTCGGCGGGTTCGACAAGCGCACCGACCGACTGGTGCCCACCAGCCCCGGCGCCGAGATCGACAGCCACAACCTGGTCTTCACCTTCACCGGCGCCACCGTGCAGTCGGTGGCCGACTTCTCCGGCAAGCGGCAATGGCGACTCGTCGCGGCCGGAACGGTACGCAATCGCAACGAGGAGACGCTGTATCCGAGGCTCGGCCCAACCGGCAATCTCGCGGTCCACGATCCCGCCAGCGGGCGCACGGCGGAGCCGGAGTCGGTACGGATCGGCGACTCCGACCAGCGATCGCTCGTCCCGCCGGGCGACACCCCGATGGCCCTCGCGGTCACCTTCGAACTCCCGGCCGAGTACGAGCCGCAGGCCAGCATCGAACTCGGCGTCTTCCCGATGGAGTACACCGACCCGGTGATCCTCGGACTTGGCGGCGGCGAGAAGGAGTGGAACATCGACTCCTACGCCCCCGCGGCGCTGGTGGTACTGCCCTTCACCCGACTGCCGGACGCCGAAGGCTGAAGCTCACCGCGGGCTGCCGCCCAGCACCGGGGCCGGTTGCCCGTCGGGCGCCATTACGGCCACGCCCTCGACCTGCGCCAGCAGCCTCGCCGGCACTTCGAACAGGGCGGACACCGTTCCGGCATCCCGCTCCACGCAGCTGGTCGTCTCCGGCTCCGCGGGGTAGTAGCCGAACTCGGGTCGCCAGTGCAGATCCCCGGCCACCAGCTGGAAGCTGCAGTAGAGGCTCCCGGAGTGCCTGGTCGCGTCGTACCGGAGCCGGGCCAGCACCAGCACCACGCCGTCCTCTGCGACCACCTGGCCCGAGCCGACGGGCACCCGTTCGCCGGCCAGCAGCGAGACCAGGCGGTACTCCACGCCATCCACGGTCGCGGCCTGCCCTGCGGGCAAGGGGCCCTCGAACCGTGGCCCGTCGCCGCCGGCCCGCCACAGCCAGACCGAGGCGAACACCACGGCAGCGAGCAGGGCCGCCACCAGGAGCCTGATGTCCTTCACGCGACCTCCTTGTCCGTGCCGGTGGTAACCGGGATCGTCCGGCCCCGGGCTGCGGAGACCTGGTCCTGGGTGAGCCCGAGCGGGAAGCTGACCACGTCCGGGTAGTAGGTGAGGAAGCCCGGCGAGTGGAACTCGATCCTCAAGCCGGCGGTCACATCTGCTGGCTGGACCTCGAAGACGAACTGGGTGCCCACGCCGAAGCCGGGCTCCGGGCTGAGCGAGGTGCCTCCCCACCGTCCGGGGTCGTAGCGACGGTCACCGTTGACCAGGGTCGGTGCGGCGAGCACCGCAGCGGCCCCGGGCCGGATCGCCCGGCCCCGCACCACGACGAACACCAGCGGGGTCTGCTCGGCCGAGTCCAGGCCCGCCTGTTCGAGCCGGGTGCCCAGCTCGACGCCGTCCACCGTCACCTCGCCGCCGAAGAAGCCGGCCCGCTCCCCCACCGCCGCCGACCGCGCGGAGGAGTCCGGCAGCTGCCCCAGCAGCGTCACCGAGGTCATGGCGACAACGAGGGCTCCGACCACTGCCACCTCCGCCACCCGCACCACCGGACGCGCCGGCACGGCCGGCCGCGATCCCGGATCGGCCTGCAGCTGCAGCATGCGGACGAACCCGGTCCCCAGCAGCGCCAGCTGCAGGCTCATCGCCAGGACGTTCGGCAGCAGGTCGAGCAATGGGTACAGCCGGATCCCCACCGACACCGGCTGGCCGCCCATCGCCCCTACGATCAGGTCGCTTGCCCGCTCGCCGGCGAACCGGACCAGGTTGAACAGCAGCACGAAGGCGCCGAGGAATCCCCAGCCGGCGCGCAGGACCAGCCGTAGCGACTTCCAGGTGGGCAGGTATTTGTCGTCGATGTCGCCGAGCAGGCTCGCCTGAACCCTGAGCACGACCCGTCGCGGGCCCTCCGACTGCAGGACGGCGCCCCGCAGTCGTTCCAGGCGGGTGCGAACCCCGGTCGCCTTGTCGGTGCGCCAGACGTCGGCGAGGGTGAGGGCGCGGGCGCCGAACACCAGGGCCGTCAGGGTCAACCACGCCAGCGGTTGGCTGAGCACGTCCCAGAGAACCGGCCAGGCGGTGCCGGCGAGGAAGGCCCAGACCCGTTCCACCGCATCTGGCAGGTCGATCCGCAGCCAACCGGAGGCCGCCTCGACCACCTGTTGCCACCACTGGACCAGTCGGCGGTCGCCCAGCCAGAGCTGGGCGCTCTCAACCAGCCGGAAACCGCTGAGCAGCACCACCAGGAGCAGGCTGGCTTCAACGACGGCCCCGATCAGCGCGGGCAGGATCCAGGTGGTCCGGTCCTGCCAGCGGTCGATCAGCCGTCTGGTCAGGTAGAGCCCGATGACCACGGCCGCGGTCGTGATGCCGACCACCGGGGAGTTGAGCGGGTTCAGCGCAGTGAGCAGCTCGCCCGGCCCGAACCGGTAGGTCGACAGCAGGACCACGTCCCGGGCGAAGACATCGACGTAGCCGAAGGCCGCATAGAGAGCGAGGAAGGGCAGCAGGGTGACGCCCAGCAGCCTGCCGACCGAACGATCCCGGTCGTCGATCACCGCCTCCGCCGCTGCCACCTGCCGCAACAGGGCCGGGGCCCCGAGTTCAGTGGCGATCGAGCGCAGCGCGACCACCACCGTCGCCAGGCGAAGCACCACCCCGATCGACAACGCGAGGATCAGCAGCCAGGGCGAGAGTTGGGCCACTTCAGCGGCGAGCAGGACCGCGCCGTGGTAGGCCACCCAGCCGAGCAGGGTGAGCGCGAGCAGCCTTGGCAACAGCCGTCGCCAGACGCCGGCGGTATCGGCAGCCAGGCCGAGCGTCTCGCGGCCGAAGGATGCCAGCGCCGTTCGCACCGTCAGGCGCCGTCGGAGTCGGGTAGCAGGGCCACCGGGGATCAGAGGTTGATCATGTGCCCAGCAATACCCTCAACAGCCTCCTTCAGCGCCTCCGACAGGCTCGGGTGGGCGTGGATGTTCCGGCCGACCTCGTCAGCCGTGAGGTCCCACTGCTGGGCGAGGGTGAGTTCTGGCAGCAGCTCGGAGACGTCTGGGCCGATCATGTGGGCGCCGAGGATCTCGTTGTAGCGGGCGTCGGCGACCACCTTGACGAAGCCGGTCGCGTCCCCGAGCCCGTGGGCCTTGCCGTTGGCGCTGAACGGGAACTTGGCCACCTTCACCTCGTAGCCGCGGTCCTTGGCCTGGGCCTCGGTGTAGCCGAAGGAACCGATCTGCGGCTGGCAGTAGGTGGCCCTCGGGATCATGTCGTAGTTGATGGCCATGGTCTCGGCACCGGCGATCGTCTCGGCCGCGACGACGCCCTGGGCCTCCGCGGTGTGCGCGAGCATGAGCTTGCCGGTCACATCACCGATCGCGTAGATGCCCTCGACGTTGGTGTGCATGAAGTCGTCGATGGCGATCGCGCCGCGGTCGGTGAGCTCCACCCCGGTGTTCTCCAGGCCGTAGCCCTCGGTGCGGGGCTGGAAACCGAGGGACTGCAGGACCCGCTCGGCCTCGATGACCTGCCCCTCTCCCCCGCCGGCCGGGCTGACCCGCACCCGGACGCCGTCCGCGTGCTCGTCGATCCCGTCCACCTTGGTGCCGGTGAGCACCTTCACCCCGAGCTTCTTGTAGGACTTCAACAGTTCCGCCGAAACCTCCGGGTCCTCGTTGGGGACCATCCGGTCGAAGTACTCCACGATCGTCACCGCCACCCCGTAGTTCGCCAGGACGTAGGCGAACTCGGTGCCGATGGCGCCTGCGCCGCAGATCACGATCGAGCTGG
>CAYQXH010000054.1:0-14510 GCA_964421325.1 uncultured Propionibacteriaceae bacterium | reverse complement strand
GCTGGTCACCGGAGGCCCAGATGCTCGGGAACCAGGTGAACACGAGGCAGCCGCCGCAGTTCAGGCCGGTGGCTGTGCCGTAGACGCCGGGCTTGTCCAGTGCCTGGATCTTCTTGGCTGCTTCGGCGAACTCGGCCATGGTGGCCGGAGCCTTGTCCGGGTCGAGGCCGGCCTCGGAGAACAACTCCTTGTTCCAGAACAGCATCGAGAGATCGAGGACGAACGGCAGGACGTACTCCTTGCCCTCGGAGGTGCCTGCGGCGAGGTGGCCGGCGTTGATGGAGCTCTTGAACGGCATCGCGTCGATGTTGGTGGTGAGGTCCTGGAACAGGCCCTGTTTGATCCAGTTCGGCACGTACACGATGTCGGCGGCGAAGAGGTCGGGCAGGCTGTTGGATCCGGCGGCTGCGCCGACCTTCGCGACGTAGTCGTCGTTCGGGACCACGGTCAGCTCGACCTGGTTCTTGTGGCTGGCGTTGTAGGCGGCGACCAGCAACTTGGCCTGCTTCTCCAGGGGTGCCCTGGTCCACAAGGTCAGGCTGGCTCCGTCATCGGTTCCCTCGGCACTCACCGATGCCGCCGTTGATGCTGACGGCGCTGCGTTTCCCCCGCACGCGGCCAGGGAGAACGCCAGTGCGCCCGCCGCGGCCAGACCGACGAAGCTGCGTGCCCGTCGATTCCTGAAAGTACCCATGTTCTTGAGCTCCTTGCTCGTCATTGAGCGGGTTCCCCGGCGGAACCCTTCCGCATCGGGTCCGTGGTGGGCAAGCCCGAAACTCCCCGAAACCCTTTTCGAGGACTCTATCTACGGGTGGGACGAGCGTCAAGGGACTCTGTCAGGTATCGTTTTAGTAACGAAAGAGAGGAGGCGGGGACATGCATGCCGGACAGGCCACCCCGTCCACCTATCCCGCAACGCTCAGCGAGGTGGCAAGGATCGCCGGGGTGTCGGTCTCGACGGCTTCCAAGGCGATCAACGGCCGCGGCGACGTGGCCGACGAGACCCGCAAGCGCGTCCTCGAAACGGCCGACCGGATCGGGTTCACGCCGAACCAGCTCGCCCGAAGCCTGCTCGCCGGCCGGACCGGCACGGTCGGCCTGCTGACCAGCGACCTCGAGGGCCGCTTCGTGCTGCCCATCCTGATGGGCGCAGAGGACGCGTTCGGGGCCGGCCAGGTCAACGTCTTCCTCTGCGACGCCCGCGGCGACACCATCCGCGAGCAGCACCAGCTGAAGGCCCTGCTCAACCGGCGCGTCGACGGGATCATCGTCGTCGGCCGCCAGACCGACCCCCGGCCATCCCTCGGCCACGACCTGCCGGTTCCCGTGGTGTACGCCTACTCCCCCTCCGACGACCCGGCCGACCTGTCCCTCACCCCGGACAACGAGGCCGGCGGCCGGCTGGCCATCGAACACCTGCTGGCCTGCGACCGCACCCGGATCGGCCACATCAACGGTGATCCGAGCTACGCAGCAGCCCACGACCGGGCGCGCGGCATCGCGCAGGCGCTGGGCGCTGCCGGTCTCGAGCTCCAGGGCGAGCCCATGTTCTCGGAATGGTCGGAACGCTGGGGCCGCGACGCAGCAGCGATGCTGCTGGCCCAGAACCCTGACGTCGACGCGATCGCCTGCGGTTCGGACCAGATCGCCAGGGGCGTCCTGGACACGCTGCGCGACCTCGGCCGCCGGGTGCCGGAGGACGTGGCCGTGATCGGCTACGACAACTGGGAGGTGCTGACCACCAACTCCCGTCCGGAGCTGACCAGCATCGACGCGAACCTGCAGCAACTCGGGCGCGAGTCGGCGCTGGCCCTGTTCCACGCCATGGGCAACGCCGCGGAGCGTCCGGCCGGTACCCGCCACCTCCCGGTTCGCCTGGTGATCAGGGGCTCGACCATCGCCCGGCGTTGAGCCGCCCCCGCGACTAGGGGCTGAGCTGGGTGTCTGCCGAGCCGAGGCCGTGGGCGAGGGGGTGCGGCACCGCGCGCTGCGGCTCCGGCGGCACCGCCTCCGGCTCCGCGCCGGGGCCGATCCGCAGCGGGTCGCCGTCCACCTCATCGCCGGTGGCGATCCGCCTCGGCTGCCGGGCGCCGTCGGGATCGGGGCCCGAGCCCAGGCCGTGCGCCAGCGGGTCCGGCTCGAACTCGTGGGTCACCGGCTCCCCGGACGCGGGGCCGGTCTCCCAACCGGGCCCCTGCGGGTCGAGTTCCTCAGCTTGCGACATGGTCCCTCCCAGGATTGATCCGTCCAGTCCTGTACCCGAAGTGGCCCAGCGGCACACGCCCACAGCGTCGGCCGGCGGCCGGAGCCGGCTCAGAAGTTCGCGCTCGACCACACCTTCCCCGACGGCGCCACCAGCTCGACGGTTGCCGGTGGGTCGCCGCTGACCGGGACCAGCCAGGCGCCGGATGCCCGGTCGGAGCCGTACTCGCTGGTCAGGGTCCACCGTCCCCCGCTGGAACGGTGCCCGTCCCTGCCGACGAGGAAGCACTCGTAACTGGCCCCCGGCCTGCCTGCGGTGATGTTCAGCAGCAGGTAGGTCCGGCCGCCCTGCACCGTGATCCCGGCGGAACCGACCGGCAGCCCAGCGCTGGTCAGCAGCTGGGTGGCCACCGGAGCCTGGGTGGTGGCGGTCGCCGGCGGCCGCGTCGACCAGCTGGTGACGGCGAGCGTGCCGCCCACCCCGGCCAGCAGGCCGAGCAGGACAGCTGCTGCCACCAGGCGCCGTTCCCGCTGCGGCCGGACGCGCGGGATCGCGGCCGGCGGGGTCATCGCAGCCAGCACTCTCCCGGAGAAGCCGGGCGGGGGCGCCACCGCCGGGGCAGCAGCCAGGGCCTGCTGCAGCCCGTCCGACAGGCCGGTGTACTCGTCGCGGCACGCCGGGCAGCCGGCGAGGTGCGAGACGAGCTGTTCCTGCTCCCCGGGATCGACGTCGGCGAGCGCCAGCGCGACCAGCCGGTCGGTTTCGGGATGCCAGTCAGTCACGTTCCGCCTCCATCGCCACCCGCATCCGCCGCAGCCCGGTTCGAATCCTCGTCTTCGCCGTGCCCAGCGGAATACCCTCGTAGTCGGCCACCTCGGTCACGGTACGCCCGCCGATCACAGCGAGCACGACGGCCCTCGCCTGCTCCACCGGCAGGCGGGCCAGCCGGTCGGCAGCAGCCATCGCCTCCACGCGCCCGCCGCTGCCGTCAGGCGCGGTTCCGGCCAGCGTCGTGGTGATCAGGAACTCCAGTTCCCCTGCCTCCGTCGGGAGGCTCCGGCGGGCCCGGATCGCGTCGATCGCCAGGTTGCGGGTGATGGTGAGCAGCCAGGTGAGGACAGAGCCGCGACGAGGGTCGTAGCTGCCGGCTGCTCGCCAGGCGCGCAGGAACGCCTCCTGGGCCACGTCCTCGGCCAGCGCGCGGTCGCGGGTGATCGAGACGGCGAGGCCGAAGACCGGCCCCTGGAACCGGCGGACGAACGCAACCGCCGCGGCTTCGTCGCTCAGCGCGAGGGCGCGCATCAGGGCGGCATCGGGGGCCCGGTCGGCCAGGGAGAACAGGCTCACACCAGTTGATACGGCTGGACCTGCGGAACGGATTGCGGAGGGCCGCAATCCGTTCCGGGGCCTTGGCCGTATCACCTTAAGCAACCACCAATCCGCAAGGAGGACTCCATGTTCACAGGATCCCGCATCGCGCTGGCCCTGGCACCGGCCGCCTGCCTGGTTCTGCTCAGCGCCTGTGCCCCGGCAACCCCGGCGGCGCCGGCTACGACAGCGGTCCAGGCCAGCTCGGCCCCGGCCCCGGCATCCTCAAGTGCCCCGGCGTCCGTGCCGGCAGCGGACGCAGCCACGCTCACCCTCGGCATGGCGGACACCAGCCTCGGGTCTGTGCTGGTCGACGGAAAGGGGATGACGCTCTACGTGTTCACCAAGGACACCCGGGGCAGCAACGCCAGCGCCTGCTCCGGGCAGTGCCTGGTCGCCTGGCCGCCGCTGGCCGGCGTGCCGACCGCCGGCACGGGGGTCGACGACTCCAAGCTCGGCTCCTTCCAGCGCGCGGACGGCAGCACCCAGGCCACCTACAACGGCTGGCCGCTGTACTACTGGAAGGACGACGCCAAGCCCGGCGACGTCACCGGGCAGAACGTGAACTCGGTCTGGTTCGTGCTGGATCGTGACGGCGACCCGATCAGGAAGTAGCGATGGACCTCCTCGGCCTGCCGCTGCACCCGCTGGTCGTCCATGCAGCCGTGGTCCTGATCCCACTGGCTTCACTCGGGGCCATCGCAGTGATCGTCTCCGGCCGCGCCAGGGAGCGGTTCGGCTGGCTGACCGCAGCCTTCGCCGTCGGAGCGGCCGGGGCGGCAGTGGTGGCACGGCTCTCAGGTGAGGCGCTCGCCCAGAGCCTGCCCGGCATCGCTCCGGTGATCGCCACCCACCAGTCGTTCGGGGAGTTGACGCCCTACCCGGCGGTTGCGCTGGCCATCCTGCTGCCGGCCGGCCTGCTGATCCGCAGCCGCTCGAAGGCGGCATGGTGGGCGGCGGCAGTGCTGAGTGTCATCGCTGCGCTGGCCGGCCTCGCCCTGGTGGCGCTCACCGGGCACAGCGGGGCAACGGCGGTCTGGGGTGGCTGAGCGCCGGGCCCGCCCGCCGGCTCACCGGCGGGCGGCGGAGCATCACGGCACCAGGTGCCCGGCCGCCCGGTACAGCTCGTACCACTCCGGCCTGGTCAGCACGACATCGGCACCCCTGGCCGCGGCCGTGACCCGCTCCGGGCTGGTGGTGCCGAGCACCACCTGCAGCCGGGCCGGGTGCCGGGTCAGCCAGGCGGTGGCGATCGCCTCCGCCGGCACGTCGTAGGCGGCGGCGAGCCGGTCGATCACAGCGTTCAGCTCCGGGTAGTCGGGGTGGCCGAGGAACACGCCGGTGAAGAAGCCGGCCTGGAACGGGGACCACGCCTGGATGGTGATGTCGTGCAGGCGGCAGTAGTCGAGGATGCCGACGTCCCGGCTGATCGACTGCTCCACGCCGACCATGTTCATCGCCACCCCCTGGGCGATGATCGGGGCGTGCGTGATCGACAGCTGCACCTGGTTGGCCACCAGCGGCTGGCGGACGTACCGCTTCAGCAGCTCGATCTGGCCGGGGGTCTGGTTGGAGACCCCGAAATGGCGCACCTTGCCGGCTGCGGAGAGCTCGTCGAACGCGCGGGCGACCTCCTCGGGCTCGACCAGTGCGTCCGGGCGGTGGAGCAGCAGGATGTCGATGTAGTCGGTGCCCAGCGCTGCCAGCGACCCGTTCACCGCATCGATGAGGTGTTCGTAGGAGAAGTCGAAGTACGGCCCGTCCTTGACGATCCCGGCCTTGGTCTGGAGGACGATCTCCGACCGCTGGGATGCGGTGAGCTGCAGCGCCTCGGCGAACCGGGCCTCGCAGCCGTGCGCTGCCCCGGCGCCGTAGATGTCGGCGTGGTCGAAGAAGTTGATGCCGGCGGCGAGGGAGGCTTCGAAGAGCGCCCGGACCTCGGCGTCGGTCTTCTCCTGGATCCGCATCACGCCGGTGACCACCGCCGGCACAGTCAGGTCGGTGCCGGGCATGGTGAAGGTCTTCATGGTTCCTCCTGGATCACGGACGATTCGTTCCCGTCGAGCGTATAGTCCGCCGGCCCTCCCCCGTCCCGGGCGGCCGGCAAAGAAATCGCGGCCAGGTGCATCCAGATCGGCAGGCAAACCGGAAGAAGCGGTACAGCCCGCTACGAAAGGTCCCTGAGATGAACCGCAACAAGATCACCGCCGCCGCCGGCGCGATCAGCCTCACCCTCCTGCTCGGCGCCTGCTCGACGACCCCGACAGCCTCCACCCCGGCAGCCCCGATGTCGCCGAGCACATCCGCGCCGGCGACCACTTCGGCACCGGCGACCACCGCCGCTGCCGCCGACATCGTCGACACGGCCGTCGCAGCCGGCGACTTCGAGACCCTGGCAGCAGCCCTCACCGCAGCCGGCCTGGTCGAGACCTTGAAGGGCCCGGGCCCGTTCACCGTGTTCGCACCGACCGACGATGCGTTCGCGAAGCTGCCCGAGGGCACCGTGGAGAAGCTCCTGGAGGAGCCGGAGGGCCAGCTGGCCGAGATCCTGAAGTACCACGTCATCTCCGGTGAAGTGATGGCAGCCGACGTGGTCAAGCTCGACAAGCAGAAGGTGGAGACCGTCCAGGGCGCCGAGCTCACCGTCGAGGTCAAGGACGGCAAGGTCGCCCTTGTCGACGCTGCCGGCAACCGGGTCAACGTGGTCACCACCGACGTCACCGCCAGCAACGGCGTCATCCACATCATCGACGGCGTCCTGCTGCCAACCAAGTAGGCCCACGAAGTGGTGCCCCTGGCCCCGAAGCGGCCCAGCCGCTCGGGGCCAGGGGTCCGCACACCCCGGCCTTGCCGCCCGAGGCGACCCGCGCGCTAGCCTTTGGGCAACCCTGGAGGTGCGGTGATACGCAACGGAGTGGCCAGCGGCCACATGATCCGAGGCCTTCGGCTGCTCCTCGAGGCCTACGCCGGCGCGGACCTGCCCGAATGGGAGGGGTTCGCCCGCACCCTGCGTTCCCTGCGGCTCGACCCCGGAGACGTCCTGTTCGCAGCCGGCGATCACCACCCCTACGTCTACTACATCGAGGAGGGCCTGCTGAAGGCCCAGATGCTGAACGCGCGCGGACGCCCGATCATCGCCTTCTTCTCCGAGGAGGGCGAAGTGATGGCCTCGATGCCCGCCCTGGCTCCGGAGGGCGTCCGGCAGGTCGCCAAGCGTGGGCTGCACCCCCGGGTGGAAGTGCTCGGGGCAGCCGTCGACGCCGTCAGCATCCACACCCTCACCGCCATCCAGCCCTGCCTGGTGCACCGCATCGACTACCGGATCATCGACCAGCTCTCGTACCGTCACGTCGCCTGGGGCCGGTGCAGCAATGCGATCTCGATGATGTACGCGATCACCCTGCAGGCGGACGCCGCCGCGCTCCGCAACCCCCCGGAGCAGCGCTACCGCCAGCTGCTCGAGACCCAGCCCCACCTCGTCGACCGGGTCAGCAAGCGGGACCTGGCCAGCTTCCTCAACGTCACCGATGTCGCCCTCAGCCGGATCGCCAAGCGGGTCCAGGCCGGCGAGCCGGCGGCCGAAGCCGACGAGTGAAGCCTGCCGAGTCGCGCGGCCCGCTTCCGCCGCGGCTGCGCAAGCTGACCGTCGGCGCACTGCGGCCGGCAGATCCCGACGAGGTCGAGGACGGCGACGCCGACCTGGACGAGGTCGAGTTGCGGGGCCTGCGCTTCGACCGGATGACGTGGACCGGACGCCGCCGGCTCGGCTCTGCCCTGGTGTCCGACCTCGTGGTCAGGGACTGGACGGCCCGCGGTGCGTCCGTGGTGGACTCCGTGCTTGAGGAGGTCGACGTGGTCGGGCTCAGCGCCGCCGAGTCCGGCTGGTGGAAGGTGGAGGTGCGCCAGAGCCGGATCGGTTCGGCCGAGCTCTACGACTCGGTGCTGCGCAATGTGCACTTCGTGCGCTGCAAGCTCGGCTACCTCAACCTGCGGGGCGCCGGCCTCACCGACGTCGCCTTCACCGACTGCATCATCGAGGACCTCGACCTGATGCGCGCCACCGCCAGCCGGGTCTCGTTCCCCGGCACCAGGATCGCCAGGCTCGAGGTCAGCGGGTCGAAGCTGACCGACGTCGACCTGCGTGGCGCCCGGCTGGCCGGGATCGGCAGCCTGGACGGCCTTCGCGGAGCCACGATAACGATCGAGCAGCTGCTCGAGATCGCCCCGGCCCTGGCAGCGGGTCTCGGGATCAACGTCGAGTAGTGGCGCCGGGTCGGGAGCGCCTCTCGGCGCGTGGCCGCTCGAAGCGGCGATAGTTGGAGCCCGGGGCTACCGCGACCCGGCGCCGGTCCGAGGATAGGCGTCCGCGGCGGCCCACCCAAATCCGGCCCGCCGCCGACGCTCATTCCAGTTCGCCGGCCCGCCACAGGGCTGCGCTGGCGGCCAGGTCGGCCGCCATCGTCTGCAGGCGCCCGGCCTGGATGACCGCCCGGGAGCCGACCGAGACGTCCGCCCGGCCGGAGGACACGACGTGGCAGAAGGCTGCCGCCCGCTCGAGGGCGATGGCGAAGTCGCCGGCGAACACGCCGTGCAGGATCTCGTCCGCCACCCTTCGGACCTCGTCCGGGCCGGGTGGGTCGACGCCGGCCACAGCGTGGTTCGGTTCGGTGAACCGGACGCCGGCCGCGTACTCCCGCGCCGCACCGTCCGGGTCGATGCCGACCCACTCCCGCAGCAGGTACAGCCGCCACAGCGCCCCGGGCAGCGTCCGGGCCGGGCGGGAAGCCCACAGGTCGGCCAGCGTCGAGAGTCCCACCTCGTCGCCGAGCGCGACCAGCCTTGCGGTCACGGCCGGGTCGTTCGCTGCCCGCCCGGTGTGCAGCAGCACTGCAGCGGTCTCGTGCGCAGCGTGCAGTTCAGCGATCGGGTCCGAGGGCACGCCGAGCGCCTCCAGGGCCACCGGATCGGTGTAGCTGGGTCGGCGGGGCCGGCGGGACTCGTTCATCGGGCAAGGCTAACCCCGCGGTGTCCGGATCCAGCCGATGCCGTCCGTGACTAGCCTTGACGCCATGAGCGCTTTCGAGGGCATCCCGCTGGCGGCCGTCGATTTCTTCGCGGACCTGGAGACGAACAACAACCGCGACTGGTGGGCCGCCAACCGGGGCGTCCACGACGCAGCGGTCCGCGCCCCGATGGTTGCGCTCGCGAGCGAGCTGGAGGCCGAGTTCGGCGCGTTGAAGGTGTTCCGGCCGAACCGGGACGTCCGGTTCTCGCCCGACAAGACCCCCTACAAGAGCCATCAGGGACTGGTCGCGGAGACGGCGAGCGGGATGGGCTGGTGCGCCCAGATCAGCGCCCGCGGCCTGATGACCGCGGGCGGCTGGTACGCCGGTGCCCCCGACCAGATCGAGCGGTACCGGGCCGCCGTCACCGACGACAGCACCGGCCCGGCCCTCGTCCGACTCGTCGCCGGCCTCGAGGACGCCGACTTCGACATCGACGGAGAACTCCTGAAGACCAGGCCGCGCGGGGTGGGTCCGGAACACCCACGGCTGGAACTGCTGCGGCACAAGTCGCTGACCGCGAGCAGGGAGTACGGCGTGCCGGAGTGGCTGGAGACGACCGCGGTGCTCGACCGGATCCGGCTGGACTGGCGGGAGCTGCGACCGCTGCTGACCTGGTTGGCCGAGCACGTCGGCAGCACCACCCGGACCGAACGGGGTCGCCGGAGGTGAGCGCAGCCGCTGTGATCAGCTGGCTCCTCGACTCCGACCCCGCCATCAGGTGGCAGGTGCTGCGGGACCTGCTCGACGCCCCGGAGCAGCAGTGGCGGGCGGAACGGGCGCGGGTGGCGAGCTCCGGCTGGGGCGCGCGGCTGCTCGCTGTCGAGGACGCGGACGGGCAGTGGGCCGGCGGTGCCTTCGTGCCTGCCGACTTCTCCTACCCGGAATGGGAGCAGGTCGGCCAGCCCTGGACGGCGACCGCGTTCGCCCTCGACCAGCTGCGCGAGTTCGGCCTCGACCCCGGGTCCGGGCCGGCACGGCGGGCGGTGCGGCTGGTCGGCGCCAACAGCCGCTGGGACGAGGGCGGCCAGCGCTTCTTCGACGGTGAGGTCGAGGAGTGCATCAACGGCCGCACCGTTGCCAGCGGGGCGTACTTCGGCGTGGACGTCGCCCCCATCGTCGAACGCCTGGTGGGTGAACGGCTGGCCGACGGCGGCTGGAACTGCGAACGCGCGAACGGTTCGGTGCGGTCCTCCTTCCACACCACCATCAATGTGCTGGAGGGCCTGCTGCAGTTCGAGGCGGCGACCGGTGGCACACCCGGATCCCGCGCTGCGCGGGCCACCGGCGAGGAGTTCCTCGCTGCTCGCCACCTGTTCCGGCGGCTTGCCACCGGGGAGCCGGCCGACGAGCGGTTCCTGCAGTTGACCCACCCCAACCGGTGGCGCTACGACATCCTTCGCGGGCTCGACCACTTCCGCTCGGCGGCCGCGCTGACCGGGGCGTCGCCGGACCGGCGGCTCGCCGAGGCCGTCGAGCTCGTCCGCTCCCGCAGGCTGCCGGACGGCACCTGGCCGCTGGACTGGCGGGCGTCCGGGCGGGTCTGGTTCGACGTCGACGACGCACCCGGCCGACCCTCCCGCTGGGTGACCCTGCGCGCGCTGCGGGTACTGCGGTGGTGGGACGGCCGGTAGCAACTCCGCATTTCGAGCCATTGAGCCGGTTCCCCCGGGTTGATTACCCTCCGATCAGACCGGCCGGCGGTCAAGCCGCCCGCTCCAGCCTCGATGGAGAGGATTTCGAATGACCCACCACCCACCCCTGCACCGGTTGCGGCTGGCCGCGACCATCCTGGCTGCGGCCCTCGCCGCCGGCTCGCTCACCGCAGCGCCGGCAACCGCGGCTCCCCCGGCGAAGCCGAAGCCCACTCCCGGCGTCTTGGACTTCGGCCCCAACGTCACCGTGTTCAGCCCGGCAACCCCGCTGGCCGACATCCAGGCGCAGCTGGACGCCCTCGCCGAGCAGCAGCGCGATGCCGAGATGTCCACAGCCCGGCACGCGATCTACTTCCTGCCCGGACAGTACGGCACCGCAACGACCCCGCTCCAGTTCGAGGTCGGCTACTACACGGAGGTGGCCGGTCTCGGAGCCGACCCCCAGGACGTCACGATCAACGGCGCCATCGAGGTCTACAACCGCTGCCTCGAGGACGGCGGCACGGCCAACTGCATCGCGCTGAACAACTTCTGGCGGACGCTGTCCAACCTGAAGCTCCAGGTGAACAAGGCCGGGCAGGACGGGTGCCGCAGCAGCGCGAACTTCTGGGCGGTCTCGCAGGCCGTCTCGCTGCGCCGGGTGCAGGTCACCGGCGGGAACCTCTCCCTGATGGACTACTGCACGGCCGGCCCGCAGTACGCCAGCGGCGGCTACATCGCCGACTCCGACCTCCCGGATGTGATCAACGGCTCCCAGCAGCAGTGGCTGATCCGCAACAGCGTCGTGGACAGCTGGAGCAACGGCGTCTGGAACCAGGTGTTCTCGGGGGTGACCGGGGCACCGGACGACGCCGGCTTCCCGAACCCGCCCTACACGACGGTGGCCAGGACCCCGGTGAGCCGGGAGAAGCCGTACCTCTACGTCGACGGTGCCGGTGAGTACTTCGTGCGCGTCCCCGCTGCCCGTCGGGAGACCAGTGGCAGCTCCTGGGCCGGGGGCACTACCGCCGGCCGCAGCGTCCCGCTCTCGGACTTCTTCATCGCGAGGCCCACCGACTCGGCGAAGGCCATCAACGTCGCCGTCGCCCGGGGCCGGCACCTGCTGTTCACCCCCGGGGTCTACGACATCGACAAGACGATCGAGGTGCGGCGGCCCGACACGGTGGTGCTTGGCCTCGGCCACGCCACCCTCACCTCGGCAAGGGGCGCCGCCCCGATGCGCCTGGCCGACGCCGCCGGGATCATCGTCGCCGGGCTGACCTTCGACGCCGGCGAGCGGAAGTCCCCGGTGCTGCTGCAGGTCGGCAAGCCCGGCGGGAATGGCCACCGGAACAAGGCCGTCGCCGGCAACCCGATCACCCTGAACGACGTGTACTTCCGGGTCGGCGGCCCGCATGTCGGCCGGACCACAACGGCTGTCGAGATCAACGCCGACCGGGTGCTGATCGACCACATCTGGGTCTGGCGGGCCGACCACGGCGTGGAGGGGTTCACCGGCGCCAACTCCGGGGACACCCAGCGCTGGCGGACCAACACCGGCACCTACGGGCTGATCGTCACCGGCGACGACGTGACGGCCACCGGGCTGTTCGTCGAGCACTTCCAGCGGTACAACACCCTGTGGAAGGGCGAGCGGGGCCGCGTCATCCTCTACCAGAACGAGCTGCCCTACGACCCACCGACCCAGGCCGACTGGACCCGGCCGGACGGCACCCTCGGCTACCCGGGCTACAAGGTCGCCGACGACGTCCGGAGCCACAGCCTCGCGGGCGCCGGGGTCTACGTGTACAACCGCAACGACCCGACGGTCGTCACAGCTAGCGGCTTCGAGGTGCCGGACCGGGCCGGCGTGCGGCTGCACCACGTCATGACGGTGAACCTCGGGGCCGGCACGATCGTGCACGTCGTCAACGACACCGGCACGCAGGCCGACAACTCCAACACCGGGACGCCGCAGTTCGTGGTCGACTACCCGACCCCCTAGCCGCCCCCGAACCCGCAAGCTGTGAGTTGGGCGCCGGTGCCGGCGCCCGACGCACAGCTTGCGGCCCGGGTGGCAGGGGTCAGCAGGGTTTGCGGGCCACGAAGGTGTGCAGGATGCCCTGCTGCCAGCCGGCGGCGCCCTGGCGCGCGATGTCGACGAAACCGGCTGCCGCCAACCGGTCGCAGAACTGCTGGGTGGTGTCGAAGTCGATCACGCTGCGCCACAGGTAGCGGTAGAGGCTGAAGTTGCGGTCCAGCAGCACCCCCAGCGGGATGATCGCCAGCCAGCAGGTGAGGTGCCAGCGCCAGCGGGCCTCGCTCCGTCCGGCAACCGAGTACTCCTGCACCACCAGCCAGCCGCCGGGCGCGAGCAGGTCGAAGGTCTCCACAGCCGCTGTGTCCCTGCGCTCCACCGGTACGTTGCGGAACAGGTAGGCGGCAAGGATGCCGTCCCAGCTGCCGGCACCAAGGGCGGCCGGGTCGAGGTCGCCGGCCGTCGCCTGGGTGAAGCTGACCGCCGTCGGCCAGTCCTTCGCCTTGGCAGCAGCGAGCATTCCAGCTGAGGCGTCCAGTCCCAGCACGGTAGCGCTCCTGACCGCGTCCAGCACCGCCCGGGTGGAGGCCCCGGAGCCACAGGCCAGGTCGATCAGCCGGGCTGGGCGCTGACCTGGCCGGATCCGCCCGGCCAACGCCCTCGCCGCCCGCCGGAGTTCGGCGTGGTAGCCGGGGTTGAGCCCGACCAGCAGGTCGTAGCGGGAGGCGCCACGGTCGAACAGCGCTGAGGTCTGCATGCCGAGAAGCTATTGGGTTCCGCGGCCCCGGGGAAAGCCCGACCTTCGCCGGTTGCGCTCAGTTGCGCTCAGGTTCGGGGGTTCCGGCGCTGGATCTCCCAGGTGAGGAACGTCGCGAAGGTGCACCAGGCGGCGTACGGGGCCAGTGCGAGCGCCTTGCTCCGCCCGGCCCGGCCAGCCCGTCGCGCCAGGTCGATCGAACTGCCGGCCAGCAGGGCGGCCACCACCGTTGCCGGCAGGAGCCGGTGGGCCTTGAAGAAGACCCAGCTCCAGCCCGAGTTGAGCAGCAGGTTCACGACCAGCGCCCAACGGTAGGCCTGGGCCTGCCTCGCCGAACCGCCGGCCTCGAGATCCTCGATCACGGACGCCGACGTGACCGCGATGTCGGTGTAGAGCGCCGTCCAGACGATCGGGAAGACGGCACCGGGTGGCTGCCAGACAGGCTTCTCCAGCCCCCGGTACCACTCGCCGTCCGGCTCGGTGGCGATCGATCCGGAGATGGCAGTGGCGACGGTGAGGGCGCTGGTCAGGCCCAGTGGTCTTGCCAGGACGTCTTTGATCCGCATGCTCCCGACGCTACCCCGCTGCCACTGCCGGGGGGGACGGCTACCGGCAGCTCGTCGTCACCACAGCACGGCCACGGCGACGTTGACCACCGTGAGTGCCGCTGCGGCGTTCAGCAGGTTGGGGGCAGACTCGCCCCGGCCCGACTTCGCATTGGCGATCTCAGCGCAGGCGACGACAGCAAGGGCCACCACGAGCTTCACCCCGACCTTGGCGTAGTTGAGGTCCTCGGAGTTCATCTCGAGCAGCCCCACCAGGATCAGGCCGAGCAGGAGCTGGGCCCGGGCACCCCAGACCAGCAGCTGCAGGCCCCGGTCGGCACCGAGGAACTTGGCGACCCAACCTCCCGTGATGCTGGCCATGCCGAGGAAGTGGAGGACGACGACGAAGCCGATGAGCAGTTCCATGGGGCCGACCCTACCCAGCGGCTGCAGTCCCCCGGGCCGGAACAGCCCGGGGCTCGCCCTTGTTGTGCCCAGCGTGGATGACGAACTGACTTTCGGGCTGGACACCTTCGGCGACATCACGGTCGACGCGGCGGGAGCACCGGCCACGGCCGCCGAGGTGATCCGGCAGGTGGTTGCCGAAGGCGTCCGGGCGGACGAGGTCGGGGTCGACCACTTCAGCCTCGGCGAGCACCACCGCGACGACTTCGCCATCTCGGCCCCCGACGTGATCCTCGCGGCGCTGGCCGCCCGGACCCAGCGGATCACGCTCGGCACGGCTGTCACGGTGCTCAGCTCGGACGACCCGGTTCGGGTCTACGAGCGGTTCGCCACCCTGGACGCGCTCAGCAACGGCCGCGCCGAGATCACAGCCGGCCGGGGCTCGTTCATCGAGTCGTTCCCGCTGTTCGGCCACGACCTTGCCGACTACGAAGTGC
>CAYQXH010000053.1:0-15093 GCA_964421325.1 uncultured Propionibacteriaceae bacterium | reverse complement strand
GAGACCCTGATCGCCGGGCTGCTGCGCGCCGGCTGGGAGCCGGGCCAGATCACGGCTGCCGACCGGCACGCCCAACGGCTGGTCGAGCTCGAGGCGAGGCACGGCATCCACACCGCCGGCACCGCAGCGGCCGCCGGTCAGGCCGACACGGTCGTAATCGTGGTGAAGCCGCAGGACGCCGGCGAGGTCCTGCCCGAGGTCGGCTCGGCGATCCGCCCGGGAACCCTTGTGGTCTCGCTGTGCGCCGGCCTGTCGACCGCCCGGATCGAGGCCGACATGCCCGCCGGCACGGCCGTCGTGCGCGTGATGCCGAACACCCCGGCCCAGGTGGATGAGGGAATGGCGGCGATCTCCGCCGGTTCCGGCGCCACCCAGGAGCACCTCGACCACGTCACCGAACTGCTGTCGGCCGTCGGCAAGGTGGTCACCGTCCCGGAGAAGTACCAGGACGCGGTCACGGCCATCTCCGGGTCCGGCCCGGCGTACCTGTTCTTCGTCGTCGAGGCCATGATCGATGCCGGCGTCATGCTCGGCCTGCCGCGGGACATCGCCACGACGCTGGTCGTCCAGACCATGTACGGCTCGGCGAAGCTGCTGGCCGACTCCGGGGAGCACCCGACCGTGCTCCGCGAGCGGGTCACCTCCCCTGGTGGCACCACAGCGGCAGCGCTGCGCGAACTCGAGGACCACCGGGTCAAGGCTGCGTTCATAACGGCGATGGAAGCAGCCCGGGACCGCAGCCGCGCCCTGGCCGCTTCGTGACCCGATCGGACCGGACGGAACCGTTCTGGCTCACCGTCTTCCTCGACTACCCGGCCGCCGAGTTCGACGCCGGGGTCGGCTTCTGGCAGGCCGCCACCGGCTTCTCGCTCTCCGCGGCCCGTGGCGATGCCGCCGAGTTCGCGAGCCTCTTGCCGGCCGCCGGTGACGGCTACCTGAAGGTGCAGCGGCTGGGTGATGGCCCGACCCGGCTGCACCTGGACGTGCACGTCGCCGACCCGTGGGCAGTCGCTGAAGCCGCCGAGGCGGCGGGTGCCGGGCTCGTGGCCGAGTCCCGGCACGGGTCCTTCGTGCTCCGCTCGCCGGCCGGCTTCACGTTCTGCCTGGTCACGCACGCCGCCACAGCCGTCCCCGAGCCGGCGAGCTGGCCGTCCGGGCACCGCAGCCGGGTCAGCCGGTTGTGCCTCGACGTGCCGCGCAAGAGCTACGCCGCGGAGGCGACCTTCTTCGAGCGCCTGCTGGGCGGCTCCTGGCTGCGGCTCGCCGACCCCGAGACGATGCTGCGTCCCGCCGGCGACGGGCCGCTGGACGTACGGCTACAGCCGGCCGAACTCGCCAGCGAGGTGACGTCCCACCTGCACGTGGTGACCGACGACCTTGATGCCGAGGTCGCCCGGCTGGCCGGTTTCGGCGCCCGGCCACGGGCAACGCGCACGGGCAAGACGATCATGGAGGTGCCGGGTGGGTCGGCGCTGTGCGTCGTCGCCCTGGAGGCGGCCGGACTGACATGAGCGCGGTCGGGCTGTTCGTCGGGCTGGCGACCCTCGACGTCGTCCAGCTCGTCGACAGATTGCCCGGGAGCAACCAGAAGACCACGTCCGCGCAGACCTGGCTGGCCACCGGCGGCCCGGCAGCAGTGGCAGCCATCGCCTTCGCAGCCCTCGGCGGCCGGGCCCGGCTGTGGACGGCCCTCGGCAGGGCGCCGTCGGCGAGCCTGGTCGCCGCCGACCTGGCCGGGGCCGGCGTCGAGGTCGTCGACGTGGCTCCACCCGGCTTCGAGCTGGCCGCCTCGACCGTCATCCTGGACGCGGCCACCGGTGAGCGGTCGGTGGTCAGCGGGTCGGGCCGCCTGCCGGCCCTCGGCAAGATCGCCGGCCCCGACCTCACCGGGGTGGACGTGGTGCTGGTCGACGGCCACCACCCCGCGCTGGCCCGCTCAGCGGCCCTGGCGGCCGCGGGCGTCCCGGTGGTGGTGGACGCCGGCTCGCACAAGCCGGTCTTCGACGACATCTACGGCTTCGCGACGGACGTGATCTGCTCTGCCGACTACGTGCACCCGGAGGGACTGGCGCCGCGGGAGTTGCTGTCCCTCGGCCCGGAACTGGTGGCTGTCAGCCACGGTGCTGCCGCGCTGGACTGGTGGCTGCGGTCGGGCTCGGGTTCGGTGTTGCCGGAAGCCGTTGCCGTGGTCGACACGGTGGGCGCCGGGGACGTGCTGCACGGCGCCTACTGCTACTCACTGGCCACCGGGCTCGGCCGGGTCACTTCGCTGGAGCGGGCGGTTGCCGTCGCAACGGAACGCGTCCGCCACCTGGGCCCGTTCGCCTGGCGCACCGCGATCCGCCACGGCGCTCCCGGGCTGCCCGCATCAGGGGTCTGAAGTCGCCCACACACCAGGTGCACCGCCTCGCCGGGGCGGCACTGGGCGAGCCGGTCGCTGCTGGCCTCGGTGAGTACCGCGACCACCGGGTAGCCCCCGGTCGTCGGGTGGTCGGGTCCGAAGATCACCGGGTGCCCGGACGGCGGGAGCTGCACGGCCCCGCGGACCAGCGGCTCGCTGGCCAGTTCGGTGGCGGCGAACCGGGATGCCCGGGCAAGGGCCTGGCCGGCGAGCCGGACGCCGACCCGGTTGCTGTCCGGCGAGACCGTCCAGGCCCGGGCCAGCGCCTCCGGGTCGGCCAGCCAGTCGGTACGCGGGCCGGGAAGCAGGGTGAGGACCGTCGCCCCGGCCGGTCCCTCATCCGGCAAGGGGATCCGTTCCGCGGGCTCGTGCGCGGGGGTGCCGACGGGCAGGACCGTCCCCGCGACCAGGCGGGGCGGGCCGAGGCCGGAGAGCAGGTCGGTCGACCTGGACCCCAGCACCGGTGCCACCTCGATGCCGCCGGCCAGCGATAGGTAGCTGCGCAGCCCCGCTCCGGCCATGCCGAGCGTGAGTTCCTGGCCGGGGGCGAGCTCGACGGCGGTCGCCCAGGGTACGGATCGCCCGGCAACCTCCAGCCGGCCGGCGGCTCCGGTGAAGGCGACCACCACCCGGCCAAGTGCCCGCACCGCCAACCCGCCGAGGACGATCTCGATCGCAGCCTGCCTGGCGGCGTCGTTGCCGACCAGCGCCGCCCCGGCAGCGAACGCCCGCCGGTCGAAGGCCCCGGACGGGCTCCCCCCCACCCCGGCCCGCCCGAACCTGCCCGCGTCCCCGACCAGGGCCAGCGGTCCGGGCCCCAGCACCCCGAGCCCCACCGGGCCCCCCCGCCGAAGTGCACCCACCAGCCGGGACGCAACAGCGCCGGCGGCTCCCGGCCGGCATCCCAGAGCACCGCTTCGGTGCGCCCGATCAGCTGCCAGCCCCCGGGGGAGGAGCGCGGGTAGATGCCGGAGAAGCCGTCGGCGAGGGCTACCGAACCGGCCGGCACGCTGGTGCGCGGGGTGGCCAGCCTCGGTACTGCCAGCCGGGGATCCCCACCGTCCAGGTAGGCGAACCCGGGAGCGAAGCCGCCGAAGGCGACCCGCCACGGCGTGCCGGTGTGCGCGGCGATGACGGCTTCGGGACTGAGCCCGGTCAGGTCGGCGACCCGGTCCAGGTCGGCCCCGTCGTAGCGCACCTCGACGGTCAGGGTCCGCTCGGCAGCCGGGGGCGGCGGGTCCGGCAGCGGCTCGGCGAGCAGGACTGTCACCAGGGCCCGCACTGCCGGCAGCAGGTCCGCGTCAGCCAGCCGCAGCAGCACTGTCCGGGCCGCCGGAACCAGCTCGGTGACCGGGAGGGCGGCGCCGGCGAGGGCAGCGTGGACCGGCGCCACCTGGGACGCCGTGTCGCACTCGATCAGCAGGGCGCGCTCGCCGCAGGGCAGGACTCGCATCAGGCGAACGGCGCCAGGGTCACGCCGGCCTCCTCGAGCCTTGCCCGGACGGCCCGCGCCATCGCGACCGCACCCGGGGAGTCCCCGTGGACGCAGATCGACTGGGCCGGGATCGCCACGCGGCTCCCGTCGACCGCCTCGACGGTGCCGGTGCTGACCAGTGCGAGCATGCGCTCGGCCACCGCCTCCGGGTCGGTCAGCACGGCGCCGTCGCTCGTGCGTGGCACCAGGCCGCCGTCGGCCAGGTAGGCGCGATCGGCGAAGGCCTCGGCGACGGTGGTCAGCCCGGCAGCCGCGGCGAGCCTGGTGGCGACTGTCTCCGGCAGCCCCAGCAGCGCAAGGCCGGGGTCGAACCCGGCGACGGCGGCGACGACGGCCTCGGCCTGGCCGGGGTCGGTGCAGATCGCGTGGTACAGCGCGCCGTGGGGCTTCACGTAGGCCAGCCGGGTGCCGGCCGCCCGGCAGGCCGCTGCCAGCGCGCCCAACTGGTAGGTCGTCTCGGCGCGCAGCGCATCCGGCGGGACGTCGATGAACCGGCGGCCGAAGCCCTCCCGGTCGCGGTAGCTGATGTGGGCACCGACCGAGACGCCACGCTCCACCGCCAGCGCGACCGTCCTGGCCATCGTCTGTGGATCGCCGGCGTGGAAGCCGCAGGCGACGCTCGCGCTGGTGACCACCTCCAGCAGCGCAGCGTCGTCGCCCGTCGACCAGGGGCCGTCGGATTCGCCGAGGTCGGCGTTCAGGTCGATCCGCACCCTGTCAGGTTGCCGTCGTTGCGCGGGGTTGTCGAGCGATCCCGGCGGCGCCGGACGCTCGGGCCGTCCCGATCGTGGCGCCCGTGACCAGATCGTGATCCGGCGAACCCTTGACAGAGATTTGTTGGAAAGGGCAACCTATTGCCATCGAAGCGCTTCGACTAAGCGCTTCGATGATTCTCTCGAGGAGGTGAGGACGATGCCGACCATCGCTGATGTCGCCCGACATGCCGGCGTCTCGGTGTCCACGGTCTCCTACGCCCTTTCCGGCACCCGCCCCATCAAGCCGGAGACCCGCGAACGCGTGCAGGAGTCGATGAAGGCGCTCGGCTACCAGCCGAACGCAGCGGCCCGCTCGCTCGCCGCCCGCCGCAGCAAGGTGATCGCGATGATCTACCCGGAGGTCGACCGGGGGCTGGGCGGAACCGGCGGCGAGTTCGTTCGCGCATCGGCGGAACGGGCTCGCGAGCTCGGCTACCAACTCGTCCTGTGGCCGTTCCGCGCCGACGAGGCCCGGCAGGTGCGGAACCTGGTCCGGCAGGGGACGGCCGACGGTGTGCTGGTCATGGAGGTCCTCCTCGACGACGAGCGGATCGACGTGCTCGAAGCCGCCCGGATCCCGTACACCATGATCGGCCGCACCCGCGACGTCACCGCGCGCAACAGCGTCGACATCGACTTCGAGGCGACGGTGGAGGCGACCATCGACCACCTGGTCGGCCTCGGTCACCGGCGGATCGGCTTCGTGAACCACTCCGAGGAGAGCCTGGAAGCCGGCTACGGCCCCACCGTCCGTGCAGCCGCTGCCTTCGACCGGCTGATGCGGGAGCGCGGCCTCGAGCCGCTCGCGAGGACCTGCTCGGACTCGCCGCTCGACGGCCGGCTCGTGATGAGCGAGATGCTGACGGCCGAGCCCGGTCTCACGGCTGTCGTCACAATGAACGAACTGGCCACCTTCGGTGTCTTCGCCGAGCTCCAGCGCCGGGGCCTGTCCATCCCGGCCGACGTCTCGGTGATGGGCATCGTGTCCTCCCCGGGCGTCGGCACCCTGAGCAATCCGCAACTGACCACCATGCACTCGCCGGGCGCAGAGCTCGGCCGCCTCGCGGTCGACCGGCTCCTCAGCCAGCTCGACGACAGCCGCCCGGCCGTCCCCAATCTCCTCATCCCATGTGTCTTCGAACAGGGATTGAGTGTCGGTCCAGCCAGGACCGAGCCGGACCTGGAACCTCAGCGTCCGTGACCGCCGGAACCCCGGTACCAACTCCGAAAGGACCCGCAATGAAGCGCATAACAGGTTTGGCGCTCGTCGCAGCCGCGACAACGCTGACGCTGGTGATGACGGCCTGCTCCGGTGGTGCCACTGCACCCTCGGCCTCCGGCACGGCCGCGCCGGCAGAGCCGAAGACCCTCACCATCTGGGACTACGAGAGTGACGAGTCCGCCATGGGCCAGGCCTGGGCCAAGGCCGTCGAGATCTTCAAGGCCAAGCACCCGGACGTGACTGTCACCGAGGAGGCCCAGACCTTCGAGCAAATCCAGAAGAACGCCAAGATCGTGCTCACCGGCGACTCGGTTCCCGACGTGATGGAGTACAACAAGGGCAACGCCACCGCCGGCCAGCTCGCCGCGCAGGGCCTGATCTCGCCGCTCACCGACGCAGCCAAGCAGTACGGCTGGGAGAGCAAGCTCGCCGGCTCGCTTGCGACCACGGCCAAGTACAACGAGCAGGGCCTGATGGGCTCCGGCGAGTGGTACGGCGTGCCCAACTACGGCGAGTTCGTCGGGGTGTACTACAACAAGGACCTGTTCGCGAAGTACAACCTGCAGGTGCCGACCACCCTTGCCGAGTTCGAGACCGTCATGGACACCTTCAAGGCCGAGGGCGTCACCCCGCTGGCCACCGCCGGTGCCGAGTACCCGCTGGGCCAGCTGTGGTACGAGCTGGTGCTGGCCAACTCGGACCGCTCCTTCGTCGATGCCTACCAGCTGTTCGCCAGCGAGGTGGACTTCCAGGGCCAGCAGCTGACGGCCGGCACGACCGCGCTGCAGGACTGGATCAAGAAGGGCTACATCGACAAGAACGTGGCCGCGCTGAAGGCCGAGGACATGGGCGTCGCCTTCATCAAGGGCAAGTACCCGATGATGGTCTCCGGCTCCTGGTGGTTCGGTCGCCTGGCAACCGAGATGAAGGCCGACTGGGGCATGTTCACCTTCCCCGGCAACAAGCTCCACCCCGGGTCCTCCGGCAACATCTGGGTCGTTCCGGCCAAGGCGAAGTCGCCCGAGCTGGCCAAGGAGTTCATCGACATCACCCTCAGCGCCGAGGTCCAGAACGTGCTGGCCGAGAAGGGCGGGCTGCCGGTGGCCGGCGACACCTCGGTGATCACGGACGAGAAGGTGAAGGAGCTCACGACGAACTTCAAGTCGGTCCTCGACCAGGACGGGCTGGCGTTCTACCCCGACTGGCCGGTGCCGGGCTACTACGACGTGATCGTGGCCCAGCTCCAGTCCCTTGCCAACGGCAACAAGGACGTCCCGGCGACGCTCGAAGGCCTCGGGAAGGCATACGCCGAGGGCAAGGACGACCTGCTCAACGGCTGATCCGGCCGGGCCGGGCGCTCTCTCGCCCGGCCCAGCACCCCCCGGTGGGGCGACCCCCCGCGCCCCACCGGACCGCCCGCAAACCCAGCCAGAGGAGCGCAACGATGGCATCCACCCAGTTGTCCGCCGCGAAGCGGAGCAGGGCGAAATGGATCCCTTACCTGCCGTACCTGATCCCGGGAGTCCTCGCTTTCGTGGTCGTCATCGGCTATCCGCTGGTGATGAACGTCTACTACAGCCTGTTCAAGTGGAAGGGCGGCCTGGCACCGATGCGCTGGTACGGCCTCGGCAACTACGCCGACCTGCTGGCGGACGAGGCCTTCTGGACCTCCTTCCGAAACTCGATCTCGATGGTGGTCGCGATGGTGATCGTCCCCAGCGTGATCGGACTGGTCCTCGCAGCTGTCCTCTTCGACTACCTGGGCCGGCGGTTCGGGCCGCGGGTCGCCTCGGTCCTGCGGGCCACCTACTACCTGCCGCAGATCCTCCCGGTCGCAGTGGCCGGTGTGGTGTGGAACTGGATCCTCAACGCCCAGGACGGAGCGGTGAACGTGATCCTCGGCAACCTCGGGGTGACCGACCCCCCGGACTGGCTGGGCAACCCGCAGCTGGCGATGCCGAGCGTGATGCTGGTGCTGATCTGGGTGCAGATCGGCTATCCGGTGGTCATCTTCATGGCGGCGCTGCAACGGGTCGATCCGGCACTCTACGAGGCTGCCGAGCTCGACGGCGCCGGCTGGTGGGCGCGGCTGCGGGCCATCACGCTGCCCCAGATCAAGCCGGAGACCTTCGTGGTCACCCTGACCTGCACGGTTGCAGCGCTCAAGGTCTTCGCCCCGGTCTACGTCCTTACCCGGGGCGGCCCGGAAGGAACGACCCTCGTGCCCAGCTACTACTCCTTCCTCAACTTCTTCGACAAGTCCAAGGTCGGCTACGGCGCAGCCGTGGCCACCGTCCTCACGATCGTCATCATCATCGTCGCCGGCGTGATCCTCAGGTTCCAGGCCCGGGCCGAGCGACGCGAACAGGAGGGACGCTGATGGCTGTCCTCACAACGCCGGCAACGCCCGTCCGCGTGCCGGCCAAGGTGAACCAGAACAAGGTGGACGCCCGGCTGCACCGCGGAGTCGGCCGCTGGTTCGTCCTCGCCCTGGCCGGACTCTTCGCCCTCGCCATGCTCGCACCGTTCGTGATCATGGCCATGAACGCCTTCAAGTCGGCGGCCGACTACTCCCAGAACGGCCCGCTGAGCCTGCCGACCGAGTTCTACACCACCGGCCTGGTGAACTTCTGGAACCGCACCAACTTCCCGGTGAAGCTGCTGAACTCGATCCTGATCTCCGGCCTGGTGGCCGTCTTCGGGACCCTGCTATCGCTGGTCACCGCCTACGCGATCGGCATCGGCCGGATCAAGGGCCGGGTGTGGATCGTCGCGGTGTTCCTGATCGCCAACATGCTGCCGCAGGAGGCGATCATCTACCCGCTGTTCACCATGGCCAACGCGGTCGGGCTGTCCAACTCGCAATGGTCGGTGATCATCATCTTCACCGTCATCCAGTCGGCGTTCGGCATCTACCTGCTGTCCTCGGTGATGAGCACCTTCCCCGTCGAACTCCTCGAGGCCGCGGCCCTCGATGGGGCCGGCAGGTTCCGCATCCTCTGGTCGGTGGTGTTCCCGATCCTGCGCCCCACCCTCGGGGTGCTGATGGTCTTCTTCTTCATCTGGACCTGGAACGAGTTCTTCATCCCGCTGGTGATGCTCACCTCGAACGCCACCCAGACCGTCCCGATCGCCCTCGCCTCGCTGCAGGGTGACCGGATGATGGATGCCCCGACCACCAACGCCGGCGCCCTGGTCTCGTTGCTCCCGGCGCTGGTCTTCTTCCTGATCTTCCAGCGGACCCTCACCCGAGGCGTCACAGCCGGAGCCGTGAAGTGACCTCGGCACCGGCCGCACACCAACTCCCACCACAACCAACTGAATCGAAGCTGCCATGAAGTTCACCGATGGGTACTGGGCGATCCGGCCCGAGTACACCCCGCTGTACGCCGTCGAGGTAGACGACGTCCGGATCGACCCGGAGGCCGGAACGCTGACGGTGTACGCGCCGGCGGCGCGGATCCGCTCCCGCGGCGACGTGCTGAACCGACCCATGCTGACGATCACCTACTCGGCTCCGGCTCCCGGCGTGATCACCACGCGGATCGCCCACCACGACGGCCGCCGGCCGGTCGGCCCGGGGTTCGCCCTGAACCGGGCCGACGGCATCGTCGCGGACGTGGAGCTCTGCGCCGCCGAAGCTGTGCTCCGCTCGGGCGAACTGGAGGTGCGCGCGCCGCGGCAGGGGCCGTGGCGTGCCGACTTCGTCTCCGGCGGCCGCGTGCTGACCTCTTCACTGCCCAAGTCCGTCGGCGCCATGCTGCACCGCGACGGGCAGGAGTACGTCCACGAACAGCTGTCGATCGAACCCGGCGAACAGGTCTACGGCCTGGGCGAGCGGTTCGGGGCGTTCACGAAGAACGGCCAGGTCGTCGACATCTGGAACGAGGACGGCGGCACCGCCAGCGAGCAGGCCTACAAGAACGTCCCGTTCTACCTGACCAGCAGAGGCTACGGAGTCTTCACCGACCACCCGGAGCGGGTCTCCTACGAGGTCGGCTCGGAGGTGAACACCCGGGTGCAGTTCTCGGTCGCCGGATCCTCGCTGACCTACCACGTGATCGCCGGACCGACCCCGAAGGACGTGCTCCGCCGCTACACGGCCCTCACCGGACGACCGGCGCGGGTGCCCGCCTGGTCGTTCGGCCTGTGGCTGTCCACCTCGTTCACGACGAGTTACGACGAGCAGACCGTCGCCGGCTTCATCGACGGGATGGCCGAACGTGACCTGCCGCTCTCGGTGTTCCACTTCGACTGCTTCTGGATGCGCGAGTTCCAGTGGTGCGACTTCGAGTGGGACGCCCGCACCTTCCCCGACCCGGTGGGCATGCTGTCCCGGCTGAAGGCGCGGGGCCTGCGCGTCAGCGTCTGGATCAACCCCTACATCGCCCAGCGCTCTGCACTCTTCGCAGAAGGTGCTGCCAGGGGCTACCTGGTGCGGACCACAGCCGGCGACGTCTGGCAGTGGGATCGCTGGCAGGCCGGCATGGGGTTGGTCGACTTCACCAACCCCGAGGCTGTCGCCTGGTTCCAGGGCAAGCTGAAGGTCCTGCTCGACCAGGGAGTGGATGCCTTCAAGACCGACTTCGGGGAGCGGATCCCGGCCGAGGGCGTGGTCTGGCACGACGGCTCCGACCCGCAGAAGATGCACAACTACTACGCCCAGCTCTACAACCGGTGCGTCCACGAGCTGCTGGTGGCCGAGCGGGGCGAGGACGAAGCTGTGCTGTTCGCCCGTTCCGCGACGGCCGGCGGCCAGCAGTACCCGGTGCACTGGGGCGGTGACTGCGACTCCACCTACGCCTCGATGGCCGAGTCGCTGCGCGGCGGGCTCTCGCTCGCACTCTCCGGCTTCGGCTACTGGAGCCACGACATCGGCGGTTTCGAGGGCACCCCGGACGCGGGCGTGTTCAAGCGCTGGCTGACCTTCGGGCTGCTCTCCTCGCACTCCCGGCTACACGGGTCCGGCTCGGTGCGGGTGCCGTGGGCCTTCGACGAGGAGGCTGTGGAGGTCACCCGCCGGTTCACCAAGCTGAAGCTGTCGCTGATGCCCTACCTCGCCGGGATCGCCGCGGAGGCCAGCGGCGAGGGCATCGCGATGATGCGGCCGATGGTGCTGGAGTTCCCCGCGGACCGCGGCGGCTACGGCGTCGACACCCAGTACATGCTCGGTGACGCCATCTGCGTCTCCCCGGTGTTCCGGGCCGACGGGGTCGCCGAAACCTACCTCCCGGCCGGTCGCTGGACCCATCTGCTCGACGGCTCAACGGTCGTGGGACCCGGCTGGACGGCCCGCAGCTACGGCTTCGACTCGCTCGGGGTCTACGTCCGTCCCGGCACGGTGCTGCCGGTTGGCGCCGTCGACGACACCCCCGAGTACGCCTGGGCCGAAGGGGTCACCCTCAGGTTGTACGAACTGCCGGACGGCTACGAGCGCACCGTCACGGTGCCGGGGGGAACCGGGCAGCCGGCCACCTTCCGCGTACGTCGCTCCGGCAGCGTGATCGCCGTCACCAGCGGCGACGCCCCGGCCGGCTGGACGGTTGCTGTCGCCGGCACCGAACTCGTCGCCTCAGCCTCCGGTGCCGCGACGATCGAGCTGGAGGTCCCCGGTGAGTGAGATCCGATTCGAGCCCGAGTTCCGCTTCGGCTCGGCCACAGCCGCCTACCAGATCGAAGGGGCGGCCGGCGAGGACGGCCGTGGCCCCTCGATCTGGGACACCTACAGCCACACCCCCGGCGCCACCGAGTACGGCGACACCGGGGACGTCGCCTGCGACCACTACCACCGCTGGCGTGAGGACGTCGGGCACATCCGTGATCTCGGCCTGGACAGCTATCGGCTGTCGATCTCGTGGCCGCGGGTGCAGCCCGGCGGCACCGGGCCGCTGAACGCGGCCGGGGTCGCCTTCTACCGCGACCTGCTGGACGAGCTGAACGCCGCCGGCGTCGAGGCCTGGGTGACGCTGTACCACTGGGACCTGCCACAGGAGCTCGAGGACGCCGGGGGTTGGGCCAACCGCGCCACGGCCACAGCCTTCGCCGGGTACGCCAGGCTGATGGCCGAGGCCCTCGGCGACCGCGTGCACACCTGGACGACGCTCAACGAGCCGTGGTGCTCGGCCTACCTCGGCTACGCCTCGGGCGTACACGCCCCCGGCCGCACCGAGCCGTTGGCCGCCCTGCAGGCCGTCCACCACCTGAACCTCGCCCACGGCCTCGCCGCGACCGCCATCCGGGACGTCCTCGGCGATCAGGCGAGGGTGTCGATCACCCTCAACCTGCACGTGCTGCGGGCAGCCGACCCGGAGGCGGCCGCCGATCTCGACGCCGTGAGGCAGATCGACGCGATCGCCAACCGGGCCTTCACCGGGCCGCTGCTGGACGGCAGCTACCCCGACGACCTGATCGCAGACACTGCCGGCATCACCGACTGGGCCTTCGTGCTGCCGGGCGACCTGGACCTGATCCGGCGACCGCTGGTCGCGTTGGGAGTGAACTACTACGCCACGACCATGGTCCGCCACGCAGCCGACGCCGACGCGGTCTCGGACAACTCCGGTCACCGCGAGTCGGCGGCCTCGCCCTGGGTGGGCGCCGACCGGGTCGCCTTCGTCAAGGAGCCCGGGCCCTACACCGAGATGGGCTGGAACATCGCGCCCGATGGCCTCACCTGGCTCCTGCTCGACCTGCACCGGCGCTACCCGGGCCTGCCGCTCGTGATCACCGAGAACGGGGCAGCCTTCGCCGACGAGGTGGACGCCGACGGCAGGATCCGCGACACGTCGCGGATCGCCTACGTTCGCGACCACCTGGCAGCGGTGGCCGCGGCGCGCGCGGCCGGCGCGGACGTCAGGGGCTACTTCCTGTGGTCGTTGCTGGACAACTTCGAGTGGGCCTGGGGCTACTCGAAGCGGTTCGGGATCATCCGGGTCGACTTCGACACCCAGGCCAGGACCTGGAAGGACTCAGCCCACTGGTACGCCAGGCTGATCGCCACCCGGACGCTGCCGCCGGCTGCGCCGGCCGAGGCCTGAGGCCGGCCGCCCTTCCGCGCCGACCGCCGCCCCGGCATTCCCGAGATCTGCCGGCGTGGCGGATTGACTTCTTCGTCCCGGATGTCCCTTCAGGCTCCGCTGGCCACTAGTGTTTGACGAGCGGTCGCCACCCGGGCGGCCCGGTGGAGAAGGCTGGAGCAGATGAACGACTCGGTGACACCGTTGGGTGCAGTGCGATTCCTGAAAGTGGCGGAAGTCGCCGCTGCGCTGCGGGTGTCCCGGATGTCGGTCTACCGGCTGATCCACGCCGGCGATCTGGAGGCCGTCCGGTTCGGGCGCAACTTCCGGGTACCCGAGCATGCCGTCAACGCTTACCTGCGCGAGTCCTTCTACAACGCCGGCTGATTTCGTCCAGCGTCCCGGGGTCAGTAAGATTCTCGTGCCTGGCTGGGTTTGACCAGCCGCGTCCTTTCGGGTTGATACCAGCCCGATCCAGCAACTTGCCGCCCCGACGGGTGGTATTCGAGAGGTCTGCCAGTGGGTTCGGTCATCAAGAAGCGTCGCAAGCGGATGGCGAAGAAGAAGCACCGCAAGCTGCTCAAGAAGACGCGCATTCAGCGTCGCCGCGCCGGCAAGTAGTCGCTTCCCGCCCGGATTCAGCGATGGATCAAGCCCGGGTAGTAGTGCTGGTCCGCAACGGCTGCCACCTCTGTGAGCAGGCCGTCGCAATCGTGGACGCCGTATGCGCCCGGACCGGTGCCACCTGGGCGGCAGTGGACGTGGACTCGGACCCGGCCCTCAGGGCCGAGTACACCGACCACGTCCCGGTAACCTTCGTCGACGGTGTCCGGCATGCCCTCTGGCAGGTCGACGCCGACGAACTGGCAGCGGTGCTCGCGGCAGGGACTTGACCCTGACACCGGGGGAGGCATGACAAAGGAGTCATGTTGAAGATCGGAGATTTCGCCAGGCTCGGCCAGGTGTCCGTGCGGATGCTCCGCAACTACGACGAGCTCGGCCTGCTGGTGCCCGCCCAGGTGGACCCGTGGACGAACTACCGCAGCTATACCGCCGGCCAACTCGCCCGGCTGAACCGGATCGTGGCCCTCAAGGACCTCGGCTTCAGCCTGGACGCGGTCGGCCGCCTGCTGGAGGAGACCCTCACCTTCGAGGAACTGCAGGGCATGCTGCGGCTCCGGCAGGCCGAACTCGCCGACCAGTTGCGCAACACCGCCGACCGCCTGGCCGCAGTCGAGGCGAGGCTCCGCCTGATCGAAGGAGAGAGATCGATGTCCGAACGTGAGTTCGTTGTGAAGGCGCTGCCGGCGATGCGGGTGGCGGAGCGGTCGTTCACGGCCACGACCCAGGAGGAGATCGGCGCGCGGATCGGCCGGCTGTTCGGCGAGGTCGAGGCTGCGATCCGCGCAGCCGGGGGCGAGCCGGGGATCGGGCTCAGCTACTACGTGGTGACCGCTGACGGCATGGAGTGCCATGCCGGGTTCGGCTACACCGGTGTCGCCGGCGACGGCTTCGAGATCACCGAGCTGCCTTCGGTTCCGGAGGCGGTGAGCCAGGTCCACCTCGGCTCGATGGCGACCATCGGCGGGTCCTGGCAGGCCTTCGGGGCCTGGCTGGAGGAACACGGGGCCGAGCCGTCCGGGGCCAGCCGGGAGGTCTACCTGGAGACGCCGGAGGGCAACCAGGACTCCTGGGTGACCGAGCTGCAGCTGCCGTTCGTCCGGCACTCCTGATCCCGCCACCGACCGGTCCGGATCCCGGGTGGCCACCGCGTCCTGAGAATCCGGGGGGTCGGCAGGGGGCTGGGCCTCCGGCGCTGCGTATTGTGGGGGCGACGAACGAGGCGAGGAGTCGGATGGAACACAGTGTCGTACACCTGGTGCGGCACGGTCAGGTGCACAACCCCGACGGCGTGCTCTACGGCCGTACCCCCGGCTTCGGCCTCTCCGACCTCGGTCGGCAGATGGCGCAGCGGCTGGGGGAGCACTTCGCCGACGCGCCCCTGGTCCACCTGGTCAGCTCGCCGTTGCAGCGCGCCCAGGAGACCATCGCCCCGATCGCGGCAGCCCACCCCGGGCTGGAGGTGCACATCGACGACCGGGTGATCGAGGCGGCCAACATCTTCGAGGGGCGCAGCTTCGGCAAGCGCAACGAGATCCTGCTCCGGCCCTCCAGCTGGTGGGCGCTGCGCAACCCGCTGCGGC
>CAYQXH010000052.1:0-15145 GCA_964421325.1 uncultured Propionibacteriaceae bacterium | reverse complement strand
GTGCAGCGCTCGGTGTACCGGATGCGCGAGCAGGTGTCGGCGAAGATCAACCGGCTGCCACTGAAGTACTTCGACAACCAGCCCCGCGGTGAGCTGCTCAGCCGGGTGACCAACGACGTCGACAATGTCGCGCAGTCACTTCAGCAGACGCTCTCGCAGGTCCTGACGAACATCTTCATGCTCCTCGGCGTGCTGGCCATGATGTTCTGGCTGTCCCCGGTGCTGGCCGTGATCGCCCTGGTGACCATCCCGGTGGCGCTGGGCCTCACGATGGTGATCGGCAAGCGCTCGCAGAAGCTGTTCGCGAAGGTGTGGAAGTCCACCGGCGAGCTGAACAGCCAGATCGAGGAGGCCTACACCGGCCACGACCTGGTGAAGGTCTTCGGCCGCCAGCGCGAGGTGATGGCGACCTTCCGCGCCAAGAACGAGGAGCTCTACGCCTCGGCCTTCGGCGCCCAGTTCATCTCGGGCATCATCATGCCGGTCATGTTCTTCGTCGGGAACCTGAACTACGTCGTCATCGCGGTGGTCGGTGGCCTGCAGGTCGCCTCCGGCCAGCTCGGCCTCGGGTCGGTCCAGGCGTTCATCCAGTACTCCCGGATGTTCACCCAGCCGATCACCCAGCTCGCGTCCATGGCCAACCTGCTGCAGTCCGGCGTGGCCTCGGCCGAGCGGGTCTTCGAGGTGCTGGACGCAGCGGAGGAGCCGACGGAGGAGAATGCCGAGCTGCCGACGGTCACCGGACGCGTGGCCTTCGAGCACGTCAGCTTCAGCTACCTGCCGGACAAGCCGCTGATCACCGACCTGTCGATGGTCGCCGAGCCGGGCTCGACCGTTGCGATCGTCGGGCCGACCGGTGCAGGCAAGACCACGCTGGTGAACCTGGTGCTGCGGTTCTACGACCTCCAGGGCGGACGGATCACCCTTGACGGCGTGGACATCGCCAGCGTCCCGCGCCGCAAGCTGCGCGGCGAGATCGGCATGGTGCTGCAGGACACCTGGCTGTTCGGCGGCACGATCCGGGACAACATCGCCTACGGCAAGGAGGGCGCGACCGAGGAGGAGATCCTCGCTGCGGCCAAGGCCACCTACGTCGACCGGTTCGTGCACTCGCTGCCGGACGGCTACGACACGATGATCAACGAGGAGGCCTCCAACCTCTCGGCCGGTGAGAAGCAGCTGATCACGATCGCGCGGGCCTTCCTGTCCGAACCCAGCCTGCTGATCCTCGACGAGGCGACCTCCTCCGTGGACACCCGCACCGAGCTGCTGGTGCAGCGGGCCATGAAGAAGCTGCGGACCGACCGCACCAGCTTCGTGATCGCCCACCGGCTCTCGACCATCCGCGACGCCGACGTGATCCTGGTGATGGAGGACGGCGCCATCGTCGAGCAGGGCACACACGACTCCCTGATCGCGGCCCGCGGCAACTACTACCGCCTTTACCAGACCCAGTTCGCCGCCGCCATCACCGATGAGGACGCCGCCTGACCCTGGCGGGCCGGGTTGGGCGCATAGGCTCCCGGCATGGACCGGACGTGGCGGATCGGTGAGGTGGCGGAGCGCACCGGGCTGACCAGACGAACCCTGCGGCACTACGACGAGCTCGGCCTGCTGGTCCCGTCCGGGCGGAGCTGGGGCGACTACCGGCTCTACAACGAGGCCGACCTGCTGCGACTGTTGCAGATCCAGAACCTGAAGGCCCTCGGGCTCGGCCTGCCGGAGGTGGCCGCAGCCCTTGCCGACCCGGAGATGGACGCCGCGGCGACCCTGCGCTCCCACCTGGCGCACCTGGAGGACCGGATCGAGGCGGAGCGACGACTTGCCGACCGGCTGCGCTCGCTCGCCACCGCCCCGGAGCGGAGCTGGGAGGACGTGCTGGACGCGATCGCCCTCACCCAGAGCCTTGCGCACCCCGATCCGATCGTCCGGTTGAGAGCAGCCCTGCAGAACCCCGGCAGCACGACGGCAGAGCTCCTGCCAGCCCTGGCGGCGGAGCGCGATCCCGCTGTCCAGGAGGTGCTCATCTGGGCCCTGGCCCAACAGCCCGACGCTGCGGCGGCGGCGCTCCCGCTGCTCGGCTCGCCCGACCCGGAGCTGCGGTGCCTCATGGTTCGCCTGCTGGACAAGCTGCACGACCCGGCAGCCGTCCCGGCCCTAGTGGCCCGGCTGGATGATCCGGCCCCACAGGTGGTGGACGCCGCGGTCGGCGCGCTCGGCCGGCTGCGCGCGTCGGCAGCCCTGCCCCGGCTCGCGACCCTGCTCGGTTCCGAACCGGTGAACCAGCTGAACCTGATCGAGGCCCTGGCCGGCTTCGCCGCGGAGGCTGTGCCGGCTGTGGCCGGGCGGCTGGCCGCCGGCGACACGGCGACGAGGCTGCACGCCGCGGAGGCCATCGGCCGGCTGGGCAGCCCGGAAGCGATCGCCCCCCTCGCCGCTGCGCTCGGCGACCCCGAGCCGCAGGTCCGCCTGGCGGCCCTGATCGCCCTCGGCGAACTGGGCCCGGACGCCCGCCCCGCCATCGAGACCGCAGCCGGCCAACCAGCCCTCGCCGGCGTCGCCAGAAGGCTGCTTGACCTTCACGTCACGTGAACCTCTAGCCTCGTCCACACACGAGGAGGAGGAACTGAAATGGATCTGCTGACCTACCTGCGCGAGGACCTGGTGCGGCTGATGAAGCGCCGGGAGAAGGTTGGGCTGCGCTCTGTCCGGGACGCGATCAGCGCCATCCAGAACGCCGGGACCAGCTACCTCACCACCCCGGCGAGGATCGGTGCGCCGAGTGAGTTCGTCGCCGGCGCGATCACCTTCGGCCAGGCCGAGCGGGTGGTCCGCCAGCTGGACGCCGGGGAGATGATGGCGCTGGCCCGCGGGCAGGTGGCCCGGCGACTCGACGCGGCCGCCACCTACCGTGAGCACGGCCAGGTGGATCGGGCGCTGATGCTCAAGGCGGAAGCGCTGGTGCTGTCCGACCGGCTGGACGCGTTCGCCGCCTGACCCGGGTCAGGCGGTCCGGGCGATCAGGGACCTCAGCTCGGCCACGGCCGCGGCCAGGTCGTCCTTGGTCGCCGAACGCTCGCCGGGCTTCAGGGTCACGACGATCTCGCCCTCCGGCTCAAGGGCGGCGTACTCCACCTCTGCGACGTCATCCGACCCCTGCCGGCGCAGCGCCAGGTCGAGCTCTGCTGCGCTGATCCCCAGCCGGGCGAGCGCCCGGCGATCCACGCCGCCGTCCCGGATGACCTCGGTAGGGGTGCCCACCAGGATCCGCCGCCACCGCGGGTCACGCGTGGCGACCCGATCCAGCAGCGAGTTGAACCCGATCAGGACCAGTGCCCCGAGCACCGCCCCCAACACCGAGTTGTCCGGGCCGATGATCGCGTTCTGCACGACATTGCTGAGCAGCAGGACGACGACCAGGTCGAGTGAGTTCATCTGGGCGAGCAGCCGCTTCCCGGCCACCCGGATCAGGACTGCGATGCACAGGTACACCACCACGGTGCGGGCAACCTTCTCCCAGAGGCTGATGTCCATGGTGAGGAAGGGGAGTAGCCAGTCGGGAACCGTCATGGCGAAACCCTAGGCCGCCGCCCAGCTGCACGCCCAGATGGCGAATTAAACCCGTGGGGGTATATCTCCAAGCCGGGGTCAGCGGGACGCGGGGGCGATGGCGTCCAGCACCTCGCGACGCTCGTCCGGGTTGAGCCGGCCGAGGAGATCCAGCATCTCAGCGGCTATTTGCGCCGCCCTGGACTTGGCCGGACGGTAAAGCCAGGCCCGGCCGTCCAAATTCCTCACGACGAGCTTTTTCTTGGCGAGCCGGTCGAGCACCGTCATGACCGTCGTGTAGGCCAAGTCCCGGTCACGGGCGAGCAGCTCGTGCACATCCCGAACCGAAAGGGGTTCCGGACGGTTCCAGAGGATGTCCATCACCGCCTGCTCGAGCTCTCCCATCGCCGCCATGAGATCATGCTACGTCAATGATTGCGGTCTACGACACTCGGTAGTAGATTGCGCGCCATGAGCGCGGAAACCCTTGCCAGATGGCAGTTTGGTATCACGACCGTATACCACTTCTTCTTCGTGCCGATCACCATCGCTCTCTCGATGCTGGTTGCGATCATGCAGACGATCTGGGTCCGGACCGGAGCTGAGAAGATGCTTCGGCTGACCAAGTTCTTCGGCAAGTTGTTCCTGATCAACTTCGCCATGGGCGTGGTCACGGGCATCGTGCAGGAATTCCAGTTCGGCATGAACTGGAGTGAGTACTCCCGATTCGTCGGCGATATCTTCGGCGCACCGCTGGCGCTGGAGGCGCTCCTTGCCTTCTTCCTCGAATCCGTGTTCATCGGCTTGTGGATCTTCGGGTGGGACCGGCTCTCGAAGAAGGTGCACCTGCTGACCATCTGGATGGCTGCCATCGGCACGATGATCTCGTCCATCTTCATCCTCGCCGCCAACTCCTGGATGCAGAACCCGGTGGGGGCCAGGTTCAACCCGGCCACCGACCGCGCCGAGATGACCTCCCTGTGGGACGTCATCACCAATCCGGTCGCGCTGGTCACCCTCCCCCACGTGCTCACCGCCGCGTACATGACCGCCGGCGGGCTGATCGTCGGCGTGGCCGGCTGGCACCTGGCCAAGCTCGCCAAGGCCAAGGCTGCGAACGGGGAACTCACCGAGCGTCAGGCCAAGGACGAGGGCGCCTTCCGCTGGGCCACCAAGTTCGGCGCCTGGGTGCTGCTCGCCGCCGGCCTGTTCACCATCATCTCCGGTGACATCCAGGGCAAGATCATGACCGAGGTGCAGCCGATGAAGATGGCTGCGGCCGAAGCGCTCTGGGAGACCGAGGGCGGGCCCGGCACGACCGGCGCCGCCTTCTCGATCTTCACCATCGGCACGCTGGACGGCAAGAGCGAGATCTGGTCGCTCAAGGTCCCCGGCGTGCTCTCCTTCCTCGCCACCGGCACCTGGGACGGCAAGGTCGAGGGCATCAACCCCCTGGCCGAGGACTTCGCTGCCGGCCGGATCGTGAACCCGGACGTCCAGCTGCAGAACGAGGCAGCCGAGCGGCTGGCCAAGCTCGGCGTCGAGGACTGGGTGCCGAACATCCCCGTGTCCTACTGGTCCTTCCGGTTCATGATGGGCCTCGGCTTCCTCGGCATGGCGATCGCCGCCTTCGTGCTCTGGACACTGCGCAAGGGCGGGCTGCCGAAGCCCGGCAGGCTGTGGACCGGGCTGATGATCGCCACCCCGCTGGCGCCGCTGTTCGCGAACTCGTTCGGCTGGATCTTCACCGAGATGGGTCGCCAGCCGTTCATCGTGATGGGCGTCCTGCCGACCGCTGCTGCCGTATCGCCGGGGGTGAGCGCCTTCGAGGTCGGCCTGACCATGGTCCTGTACACCCTGATCTACGGCGCGCTCGCCGTCGTCGAGGTCGGCCTGCTGCTCCACTACATCAAGCTGGGACTGCCGGACGTCGAAGAGCCCAAGGTGCTCGTCGACGATGACGCTCCCCTGTCCTTCGCGTACTGAGAGGCGAGAACATGTTTGCACTTGAAGTAACCGCGAACGCGCCCCTGGTCCTCCAGGTCGTCTGGTTCGTCCTGATCGCCGTCCTGTGGATCGGGTACCTGGTCCTCGAGGGCTTCGACTACGGCGTCGGCATGCTGATCCCCTTCCTCGCCAGGAACGACAAGGAGAAGCGGGTCATGGTCAACACCGTCGGCCCGGTCTGGGACGGCAACGAGGTCTGGCTGCTCACCGCAGGTGGCGCCACCTTCGCAGCCTTCCCCGCCTGGTACGCCACGCTGTTCTCCGGGCTCTACCTGCCGCTGTTCCTCGTGCTGGTCGGCCTGATCATCCGCGGCGTCGCCTTCGAGTACCGCTCGAAGCACCCGGAAGCCAAGTGGCGCAACGCTTTCGACTGGATGGCGGCCATCGGCTCGTTCCTGGTCACCCTGGTCTTCGGTGTCGGCTTCGCCAACTTCATCATCGGCCTGCCGGTCGCGACAGCTGCCGGCAACCCGTCCCTGTTCGTGGTCACGCCCAGCCCCTACTTCTTCCAGCTGTTCAACTGGTTCGGGCTGCTCGGCGGGGTGTGCCTCGTCGCCCTGTTCCTGTTCCACGGGTCGCTCTTCCTTGCCCTGAAGACCAAGGGTGAGCTGCACGAGCGGGCAAAGGCCTTCGCGGCCAAGGTCGGGCTGGTCTCGATCGGTCTCGGCGCGATCTTCCTGGTCTCGCAGAACCTGATCCACCCCACCGGCCCGCTCGGCTGGGTGCTCCTGGTGCTGTCCGCGGCCGGCCTCGCCTCGGCCTGGTGGTTCAACAGCAAGGACCGCGACGGCATCGCGTTCGCCTCCACGGCTGCAGCCGTCCTGTTCGTGGCTGTCGGGATCTTCCTGACCATGTGGCCGGGCCTCGGCTTCGCTGCCGTGGGTGGCGGCGAGTCCCCGCTGAACGCGTTCAACGCCTCCTCCAGCGAGATGACCCTTACGCTGATGACCATCGCTGCCGTCATCTTCGTCCCGATCGTCCTGGCCTACCAGTCCTGGACGTACTGGGTGTTCCGCCGGCGCCTCGGCGTCGAGAACATGCCCGACGATCAGCCGGCTGAGCCAGCGCTAGCTGGCTGATGGCGGGACCGATCGACCCACGCCTCCTCCGTCGAGCCCGCGCCACCAGGGGTTACCTGGTGGCCGGGGTGGCGGTCGGCAGCACAACAGCCATCCTGACCCTCGGTCAGGCATGGCTGTTGTCGCATTCGGTGGCCGACATCTTCGCCACCGGCCAACTCGGCACACTCGCCTGGGCGGTCGGTGGGTTGGTCGTCGTGTTCGGCCTGAAGGCCGTGCTGGCGTGGTTGAACGAGTGGCTGGCGCAACGCGCCTCAGCGGCAGTGAAGTCCCAGCTCCGTCGCGACGTGATGGCTGCGCGGATCGACCGTCCGCTCGACGCCGCCTCCAGCAGCACCCTCGTGAACCTGGTCACCCAGGGCCTGGACGGGCTGGACGGCTACTTCAGCAAGTACCTGCCGCAGCTGTTGCTGGCCGTGACCGTGCCGCTGATCATCGGGGTGGCAGTCCTCTCCGCCGACCTGACGTCCGCGATCATCCTTGCCCTCACCCTGCCGTTGATCCCGGTGTTCATGGCCCTGGTCGGCTGGACAACGGAGGCGATCACCAAGCGCCGCTGGGCGGTACAGACCCGGCTGGCCAACCACTTCGCCGACCTGATCGCCGGCCTGCCGACGTTGCAGGTCTTCGGCCGGGCCCGGGCGCAGGCCAAGGGCCTGCTGATCACCGAGACCCAGCACCGCTCCGAGACCATGCGGACGCTGCGGGTCTCGTTCCTCTCCGCCCTCGTGCTCGAGCTGCTCGCGACCCTCAGCGTCGCGGTCATCGCCGTCACCGTCGGCTTCCGCGTGGTCTTCGGCGACCTGGACCTGGCCACAGCCCTCTTCGTGCTGATCCTCGCCCCTGAGGCCTACCTGCCCGTCCGTCAGGTCGGCGTCCACTACCACGACGCCGCCGACGGCCTGGCTGCCGTCGACCAGGCCTTCGCCCTGATCGACCCGCCAGGCGACCCGTCCGACCCCAAGATGCGCCAGGTAGTCCACACTGCGCCTGCAGCAGCGGGCGCAACCAGCACCAGCCGGCGCAACGGGGGGGTGCTGCTCGGTGTCCACGAGCTCACCCACACCTATCCGGGGGCTGCTGCGCCGGCCCTCCGGCCGGTTTCGCTTGAGGTGCACGCTGGTGAGATCGTCGCCCTCACCGGGCCCAGCGGGGTCGGCAAGACCACCCTGCTGAACGCCGTGATGGGCTTCCTCGCTCCCACCGGCGGCAGGGTCACCGGTAACGGCGAACCGATCGGCAGGCTGCCGCAGTGGCGCGACCACCTCGCCTACGTCGGCCAGGAGCCCGGCCTGGTGTCCGGAACCGTAGCCGACAACGTGCGACTGGGCTTCCCGCACGCCACTGATGCTGCGGTCGCTGACGCCCTCCGCCGGGCCGGGGCCCCCGACCTGCCCGTCGACCAGCCCGTCGGTGATGATGCCGAGGGCGTGTCCGCGGGCGAACGCCGCCGGATCGCAGTTGCCCGCGCACTGCTGCGGGTCACCCTCGGCCGCGCCAAGCTGCTGGTGCTGGACGAGCCGACGGCCGGCCTGGACGCGGACACCGAAGCCGGCCTGCTCCACAGCCTGCGGCAACTAGGGGTGGCGGCGCTGGTGGTCACCCACCGACCGGCGGTCCTGGCCGAGGCGGATCGGGTGGTGAGGCTCGACCCGGCGCCGGTTGCACCGGCCGGAACCGGGACGGGCGCCCCCCGGGAGGCCCCGCTCGTTCCTCCCGCGGCCCGTGAAGGACCGTCAGCAGGAACGGCCCCCACCGTCGAGGCGGAGCCCGCGAGCGCACCGGGCTCGCCTCTGACCCGGCCCGAGCAACCCGGGGGAACACCGGACGGGAGCCTGGCCGGCGAGGCCTCCAGCCTGCCGAAGGGATCCTCGGGCAGCCTGCTGAAGCGGTTGCTCGACGCCGTTCCGGGGGCACGGGCCCGGCTGGCGCTCTCGATGCTGCTGGCCTTCTGCGCAACGGCCGCCTCGGTTGCCCTGATGGCGGTCGCGGCCTGGCTGCTGTCCCGGGCCGCCGAACAGCCGCCCGTGCTGTACCTGGAGGCTGCTGCGGTCGGCGTCCGGTTCTTCGGCATCTCCAGGGGCGTGTTCCGGTACGTCGAACGGCTGGTCGGGCACGACGTTGCGCTGCGGCTGCAGTCGGCCCTCCGGCTGGAGACCTACTCCCGGCTGGCTCGCACCACCCTGCTGGGCCGGCGCCGGGGTGACCTGCTGACCCGGGTGACTGCGGACGTCGAGGCGATCCAGGACCTGGTGGTGCGCGTCTGGATCCCGTTCGCCTCCTCCTCGGTCGTGCTCCTGGTCGCCTCTGCTGCGATCGCCGTCTTCTCCCCCGGGTCTGCTCTGGTGCTGTTGGCCACGTCGCTGGTCGCCGCCGTGCTCGTGCCGTGGATCTCCCGGACGGCCTCAGCCCGCGCCGATGCGATCGCCCTGCCGCTTCGTGGCGAGCTCGCCGACGCTGCGCGGGAGTTGTCCCGGACCGCTCCCGACCTGGTCGCCTACGGCGCGGCCGCTGCCCGGCTGGAAGCCTTCGGAGCCGTCGACGAGCGGCTCCGCCGGGCAGCCGCAAGGTCGGCGTGGATCCGCGGGGTGGGCACCTCGGCGCAGGTACTGGCCGCCGGCGCTGCCGTGATCGGGGCCCTGGTGATCGGCGGCGGGCAGGTCCGGGCCGGCACCATGGCACCCGTGATGCTCGCCGTGGCGGTGCTGACCCCGCTGGCGCTGCATGAGGCGCTGTCCACCCTGATCCTCTCCGCCCAGACCAGGACCCGGGCGCGGGCAGCGCTGCACCGGGTGGCCGAGGTGCTGGACGCAGAGCCGGTCGGCAGTGGCGACCTGGCCAGCCCCGGCTCGCCCGTCGGGGACCCGAGCCTCGAGGTGCGGGAGCTGGGTGCTGGCTGGCCCGGATCCCCCGAGGTGGTCAGGGGTCTTTCCTTCAGCGTCCGGGCCGGGGAGAAGGTCGCGCTGGTCGGGCCGAGCGGCATCGGCAAGACGACGGTCGCTGCCACGGTGCTCGGGCTCATCCCGGCGAGGGCGGGGTCGGTGGTGGCTCGCGGCCGGATCGGCTACCTGGCCCAGGACGCCCACATCTTCACGACGACCATCGCTGAGAACGTCCGGATCGGGAACCGGGACGCAACCGATGACCAGATCGCCGAGGCGCTGTCGCGGGCCGGACTGGACCTGGACCCGAAGCGGCAGGTCGGCGAGGCCGGGGAGAGCCTCTCCGGTGGCGAGGCCCGCCGGGTGGCGCTGTCCCGGCTGCTCGTCGGCAGTTACCAGGTGCTGATCCTGGACGAGCCGACCGAGCACCTCGACGCGGCGACCGCGTCCGCCCTGATCGACGACATCTGGGCCGACAGCTCCGGCCGTCCGGTCCTCGTGATCACCCACGACCCGGCGCTGGTCGAACGCTGCGACCGCGTGGTCACCCTCTCCTGAGCCGAGAGCTCAGGTCGCGTTTGACAGCCGTCCTAGTTGAACATGAGAATGATTGTCATGAAGCTCTGGAAGGCACTCGCGGCCACTCTCGCCATCGCGTCCATGACCACCATCACTGCCTGCTCGACCGGAGCGCCGGCGGCGAGCAGCCCGGCAGGCGGGTTGAAGGCAGCCGTGGCGTTCTACCCCTTCCAGTTCATCACCGAGCGGATCGGCGGCGACCAGGTCGCCGTCGCCAACCTCACCCAGCCCGGAACCGAGCCGCACGACCTCGAACTGACCGCGCAACAGGTGGCCTCCCTCAGCACGGTCGACCTGGTCGTGTTCCAGTCCGGCTTCCAGGCTGCGGTGGACACCGCCCTCCAGCAGGCCCAACCCAGGCGCGTCGTCGACGCAGCGGCCTTCCTCACCCTGAAGCCGGCCACCGAGCAGGACGAACACGAGACCGACGAGAGCGCGGCGGCCGAGACCGAGCCCGGCCACGGCGGCGGCGACCCCCACACCTGGCTCGACCCGGCCAACATGGTGGCGATCGCCGAGCATGTCCGCGACAGCCTGATCGAGGCGAACCCGGCGGCACGAGCAACCTTCGCTGCGAACGCGGACGCCCTCATCGCCGACCTGAACCAACTCGACGCCGATTACAAGGCCGGGCTCGCCCACTGCGCCATTCAGCCGTTCGTCACCTCCCACGCCGCCTTCGGCTACCTGGCGGCCCGGTACGGACTCGAACAGGTCGCCATTCGCGGCCTCGAGCCGGACACAGAGCCCACCGCGGCCCGGATCGCCGAGGTCCAGCAGATCGCCAGGGACCACAAGGTGACGACCATCTTCTTCGAGACACTGGTCTCGCCGGTGGTATCCGAGTCGATCGCCAACGACCTCGGACTGAAGACAGACGTGCTGGATCCGCTCGAAGGGATCACCTCGGAATCCAGGGGGACCGACTACCTTGAGGTAATGCGCTCGAACCTGACCAGCCTGCGGACCGCCAACCAGTGCTCCTGACCACTCCGACAGCTCTCGTCGCGTCGCCGGCCCCGGCCGTAACTGCCGCTTCGGTCGACGTCGCGCTGAACGGCGTCCCGATCGTGCGGGGCGCAACCCTCGACATCGCCAGCGGGGAGGTGGTCGCGATCCTCGGCAACAACGGCTCGGGCAAGACCACCCTGATGCGGGCCCTGCTGGGCCTGATCCCGCACCGCGGCGACATCTCACTGTTCGGGACCCCGCTGGGGGAGTTCCACGACTGGGTCCGGATCGGGTACGTCCCACAACGCGGCAGCATCCTCGTCCAGCAGGCAACCGCGCGCGAAGTCGTCGCCAGCGGGAGGCTCGGGCGCAGGCGTCCCTTCCTCCCCGAATCCGCTGCAGATCGGGCCGCGATCGCAGAGGCCCTTGCCGAGGTCGGACTCACTGATCGGGCCCGCTATCCGTTCGTCCGGCTGTCAGGTGGGCAACAGCAACGCATCCTGATCGCCCGGGCCCTGGCGACCGGCGCCGACCTGATGGCCTGGGACGAGCCGCTGGCCGGAGTCGACCGCCGGACCCAGGAACTACTGGCCGGGGTGGCCGCCCGACTCAAGGCGAAGGGCACCACCATCGTGATGGTGCTGCACGAGCTCGGCTGTTTCCGCGACCTCATCGACCGGAGCATCGTGCTCGCCGACGGCCGGGTCATGCCTCCGGGCTACAGCCACCATGACCACGCCGATCACGACCATCGGGCTGCCCACGGCGGCCATGAGGTGGCCGAGATCGAGCGCCCGAGGACCCACCGCACCGGACTGGACGTGGGCTGACATGGAATGGCTCGCTCTCGAGTTCATGCAACGGGCGCTCCTTGCGGCCCTGATCACCGGCGTCACCGCCCCCGCCATCGGCACCTTCCTGGTGCAGCGCCGGCTCAGCCTGCTCGGTGACGGTCTCGGCCACCTCGCGGTTGCGGGCGTCGGGCTGGCCTTCCTGACCGGGACCGCCCCACTGCCGATGGCAGTGGTCATCTGCGTGCTCGGCTCGATCGGCATCGAACTGCTGCGGGAGTCCGGTCGCGCGAGCGGCGACGTCGGGCTGGCGATCCTGTTCTATGGCGGCCTCTCCGGCGGCCTTCTGCTCGCCGGCCTGGCCGGCCAGGGAACCGGGACACTTTCGGCCTATCTCTTCGGGTCGTTGCTCACTGTGAGCGCTGCGGACCTGTGGGTGATCGGCGGGCTCGGCATCGTCGTCCTGGCCGTGACGCTCGGCCTACTGCCGCAGCTGTTCACCGTCTCGGCCGACGAGCCGTTCGCACGCTCGATCGGCCTCCCGGTCCGGCTGTTCAACATCCTGGTGGTGAGCCTGGCCGCGATCACCGTGACCGTATCCATGCGAACGGTCGGGCTGCTGCTGGTCAGTGCTCTCATGGTGGTGCCGGTGGCCACGGCGAACCACCTGGTGATCGGTTTCCGCGCCGGGCTGGTGGCAGCGATGGGGCTCGGAGCCGTTGCAGCCGTCGGCGGGGCCATCGGTTCCTACTACCTGAACACAGCCCCCGGCTCCCTGATCGTCGTCATCGCCATCGCGCTGTTCGCCGTCAGTTGGCCGATCTCACTGCTGCTGCAGCGCCGGCACCGCCCGATCGTCGAAGTTGTGGACGCAGCCGAACCCGTCGAGCACGAACTGGCTGAACTGCACCGGCACGAACACAGCGAGGGTTGCGGTCACGCGGTCGTGCAGCACGTCGACCACGTCGACTACGTCCACGACGGCCATCGGCACGCACTCCACGAGGACCACTATGACGAGCACTGACCTCACCCCGGCCGGCCCCCGCCAGACGCGGCAGCGTGCCGAGATCCGGCAGGCCGTCGAGGAGCTGGCCAGCTTCGCCACCGCCCAGGAGATCCACGACCGGATGCGCCACAACGGCTCGGGAGTGGGCCTGGCCACGGTGTACCGGACGCTGCAGTCGATGGCCGGCGGCGGACAACTCGACTCCATCCGGAACCCGGACGGTCAGGTCGCCTACCGGACCTGCTCCCCCGGCCACCACCACCACCTGATCTGCCGGACCTGTGCCCGGACGGTGGAGGTCACCGTCCCGCAGCTCGAGCAGCTGGTCCGCGGGCTCGCCGCCGACCACGGCTTCTCCCGGATCGACCACGAGGTGGAGTTCTTCGGCACCTGCACCGACTGTGCCGCCCGCTGATCCGGGCGCGGCGGTCAGGCCGGGGGCTGCTCGGTCACCAGCGGCGCGACCAGGACGCCGCCGGCCGTCGGGTCGCCAACGCCCATCGCAGCGGTGAGGATGGCCACGACCTGCTCGGTGGTCCCGGCGCCGGGAGAGTAGGGGTCGACGAAGTCGTGCATCCACTTCAACCCGGGATCGATGTTCGCCTCGCCGTAATAGCCGGACCGCGCTCCGAACACCCCGGCAGCGTAGGCCCGGGCCGCATCCCGACGAATCGCGAAGTCGCCGGGATTACTGGTGAGAACCACCCGGTCAAGCTGATGCGAGGCCGCCACGGAATGGTCGATCAGCGCCTCCGAAAGGTGCAGGAACGGCATCAACCCGGGGATAGGAAAGCCTGGATAGGCGTACGGGCTATGGCCGAGATCGGCTTTCTTGCGCGGATCCCACCACCAATAGAGCTTCGGGACGATGCCGCGGAACCTGACCATCAGGCGCACCAGCGGCAGCGGGAAACCCACCGGTGCCACCAGCGGCGCCGCCAGCACGAGGCGCTCGACTTCGACACGGTTGGCCGCCGCCCAGCCGGCGAGCGTCGCACCAGCTGACAACCCGATCACCCACACCGGGTCGCCGAACCCGCCGGCGATGTCGATGCAGGTGTCCACGTGCTCGACCAGCTCGGCGTCGGTGAGGTTGTTGAGGTCGCGGTTCAGCACATCGGGCAGGCCGTGGCGCGGGGTCCGGGGCACCAGCACCCGGTAGCCCAGCCCGCCAAGGGCTTCGGCAACGGCACCGAACTGGGACGGCGCGTTGGTGAAGCCGTGCCAGATCACCAGCGTGGCCACCACCCGGCCCTCCGGCTCGACCAGGCGGGTGCTCGTGATCTGCGGAATCCCGGCATCGGCCGCACGCAGGTCGGCCAGCCTGGCCAGGGCTGCAGCCCGGTCGCCGGTCGGGTTGGGCGATGCGGGCGGCGGCGAGGGAATGGGAATCAACCGCCGATACCAGGCCGGCCGGCTCGCTGTGGCGACATCGGACATCTGGTTCGCCGTCCTCTCCTGCGCTTCGGGCTGTGCAGGAGGTTATCAGCGCCAATGCCGGTCCAGCAGGTGATGGCTACCTCGATCCCGAACCCTGGCCAACGGCTTCCGTTCGACCTGAGAAATGCTGAGGCCAACTTTCAATGACGGTTCAATGAGGGCCGCTACACTCTTGCCGCTCCCCCCTGCGGGGGTCCGCCAATCGAAAGGCAACAATGCCGGAATTCTGGTCAGCTCTGGGCAACACCATCTGGTGGGCCTTTTCCCTGCTCGTCATCATCTCCTACCTGATGGTGCTGTTCTCGATCATCGGGGACGTGTTCCGTGACCGCGAGCTCAGCGGCGGCGCGAAGGCGCTGTGGATCTTCTGCCTGATCTTCTTCACCTTCATCACAGCCCTCGTCTACATCCTGGTCCGCGGCAAGGGCATGAACGAGCGTGCGGTCGAGCAGGCGAACCAGCACAAGCAGGCGGCAGACAACTACATCCGGTCCGTGGCCGGCAGCCCGGCGGACGAGATCGGCCGCGCCAAGGCCCTCCTCGACGCCGGCACCATCAGCGCCGAGGAATACGCGACGCTGAAGGCGAAGGCCCTGGCCTGACGCCGGAGGCGCACCGTCTCCTGAGCGCCACCGCCCACCCGGACGGTGGCGCTCATCCAATTCTCGGTAGTTGGTAGAACATTCGGACATACCCAGCTGGGTATTAACGCGTTGCCGATTTTGCGTAAATCCCCTTGTGAGCGCAAGACGGGTGGGCCCCCAGAGGGAGTACATTTACTCCGTAACCCCTAACCCCCCAATGAAGGGTGGCCCATGGCCCGCGACATCACGGAGCTCCCCGACCTGGCAGTCGAAG
>CAYQXH010000051.1:0-15166 GCA_964421325.1 uncultured Propionibacteriaceae bacterium | reverse complement strand
AGCTGCGCGCCAACTGCCGCCAGCGGGACGTCTACATCGTGCAGCCACTGGTGCCGCCGGTGCAGGAGAACCTGATGGAGCTGCTGATGATGGTGGACGCGGCCAGGGGCGCCTCGGCGGCCCACGTCACCGTTGTGATGCCGCACTACGCGTACGCCCGCTCGGACAAGAAGGATGCCCCGCGGATCAGTATCGGTGGCCGGCTGGTGGCCGACCTGATCGACACCGCCGGCGCGAACCGCGTCCTGACGATGGCGCTGCACGCTGAGCAGGTGCACGGGTTCTTCTCGATGCCGGTGGACCACCTCACCGCCCTGCCCGTGATCGCCCGGCACTACCGCAGCCGGGACCTGAGCAACGCTGTCGTGGTCTCCCCCGACTTCGGCAATGCCAAGGACGCCAACCACTTCGCCCGGATGCTCGGGGTGCCGATGGCCGCCGGTTCGAAGCGCCGGCTGGCCGACGACCGGGTGGTGATCGACGCGATCGTCGGTGAGGTGGCCGGCAAGGACGTCATCATGCTCGACGACGAGATCGCCACGGCCGGCTCGATCATCGAGCTCATCGAGACCGTCCGCCGCTACGGGGTCAAGTCGATCTCCGTCGCCTGCACGCACGGCCTGTTCTCCGGCAAGGCCATGGAGCGACTGAACGCCCAGCCGGACATCACCGAGATCGTGGCCACGAACACCGTGCCGGCGCCGACGGGCCTGGAGCGACTCAAGGTGATCTCGGTCGCCCCGATGTTCGCCGAGGCGGTCCGGCGGATCAACTGCGGCGAGAGCGTCTCCGGCCTGTTCTCCGACGAGACCACCTACGGCGAGTAGCCCGTCGCGGTGATCGTGCCGACGCCCACGCCGCTGCGGGGCCCGGCGGGTCATCGATTCCCACGCGAAGCGACATCCTGAGCGGTGCCGCGACTGCGGCGCGCCACCACAGAGCATCACCAACCCACACATCCCAACAAATACCACACCCCAATCCGCCCCTGCCTATTGCAATCACAAGCAAAACAGGGTAAACCAATACATATCAACATGTGTGTTGGTGGGAAAGAGGATCTGGATGTACGCAGAGGAGCGGCACCGCACCATCGTCAACCTGGCGTTGCGGTACGACCGGGTCGCCGTCGCCGACCTGGCCACACGATTCGACGTGACGACCGAGACGATCCGGCGCGACCTGGACACCCTCGACAAGCGCGGCATCCTGCGCCGGGTGCACGGGGGCGCAGTGGTCGCAGAGAACGTCGCCCTTGTGGAGACGGCCCTCACCGATCGGGAACCGGCCTTCGTGGCCCAGAAGACCCGGATCGCGCAGGCAGCGCTGCAGTACCTCCCCAAGGCCGGCTCCACCGTGCTGTTCGACTCCGGTACCTCCGTGGCGAGGCTGGCAGCCGCCGTCCCGCCCGGATCACTCGGCACCGTCGTGACCAACTCGGTCCCGGTCGCAGCCCAGCTGGCCGCCAGCAGCATGGGCACCCAGGTGCACCTGCTCGGCGGCCGGGTCCGCGGCATCACCCAGGCGACAGTCGGTGGTGAGACCGTCGCAGCCCTCGGCCGGTTGCGCTGCGACGTCGCCTTCCTCGGCACCAACGGCGTCACGATCCGGCACGGCTTCTCCACCCCCGACCCGGACGAGGCCGCGGTCAAGGAGGCGATGGTCGCCACGGCGCGCCGCGTTGTCGTCCTAGCCGACAGCTCCAAGGTCGGGGTGGAGCTCCTGGTCACCTTCGCGCCGCTCTCGGCCGTTGACGTCCTGATCACCGACGACGGCATCTCGGCCAACGACCGCGCAGAACTGACGGCGGCCGGCATCGAGGTGGTGGTCGCATGATCGTCACGCTGACAGCGAACCCCTCGCTCGACCGCACCGCCACCCTCGACCGGCCCCTGTCCCGCGGCGAGGTCCACCGGGTCAGCTCGGTGACCGTCGAGCCGGGTGGCAAGGGCATCAACGTCGCCCGGGTGGCGCACTACGCCGGACACCCGGTGCGGGCCGTCCTCCCGGCCGGCCTGAGCGACCCGATCCTGCACGGTCTGGACGACCTGCGGGTGCCCTACCGCACGGTCCCGCTCGCCGAGGCCGTGCGCACCAACCTCACCCTCACCGAGGCCGACGGCACCACGACGAAGATCAACGAGCCCGGCCCCACCCTCGATGCCGACTCGGTCGAGAAGCTCGCCCACCTCCTGGTGCTCGAGTCCGAGCGTGCCGACTGGGTTGTGCTCTCCGGCTCCCTCCCCCCGGGGGTGCCTGCCGACTGGTACGCCGACCTGGTTCGGGCCCTGCGACCCTGGGGCTGCCGGATCGCCGTCGACACCTCGGACGCGCCGCTGCTCGCGCTCGCCGAGCAGTTCCCGTCCGCGGCCCCCGACCTGCTCAAGCCGAACTCGGAGGAATTGGCCCAGCTCACCGGAGCCGATCCGGAACTGCTGGAGGCTTCAGCCGCGGCCGGCGACCCCAGCGCCTGCGTCGAAGCCGCCCGCACGCTGGTGGCGAGGGGTGTCGGCGCCGTCATGGCCACCCTCGGCGCCGCCGGCGCCGTCCTGGTCACCGCGGAGGGCGCCTGGCACGCCACCCCGCCACCGATCACCCTGCGCAGCACCGTCGGCGCCGGGGACTCCTCAGTCGCGGGCTACGTCCTTGCCCACACCAGGGACCTGAACCCGCCCGACCGCCTACGCCTCGCCGTCGCCTACGGCTCCGCCGCGGCCTCCCTTGCCGGGACGGCACTGCCGCGTCCCGAACAACTCAATACCGCCGCCGTCACGGTCACCGCCGTCGGCTGAAGTCTCGCCCACCACAGAGAAGGAACCCACGTGTCCGAACCGCTCATCACAACCGAGCTCGTCCTCCTGGACGCAGACCTCGGCAGCACCAAGACCGAGGTCATCCATTCGATGGCTGCCCTCGTCGCCAGGACCGGACGGGCCGAAGAGGCCGGTCTGGCCGCGGACGCCCTCGCAAGGGAGGAGAAGGCGGTCACCGGCCTCGGTGGCGGGATCGCGATCCCGCACTGCCGCTCGGCCGCAGTGCGCACCAACACCCTCGCTTTCGCCCGGCTGAGCCCGAAGGTGGACTTCGGCGCAGCCGACGGCCCTGCCGACCTGGCGTTCATGATTGCGGCCTCCGAGGGCTCCGACGACGCCCACCTCACCCTGCTGGCCATGCTGGCCCGCTCCCTGATGCGGGCCGAGTTCCTCGAGGGCCTGCGCAGCGCCACCACGCCGGAGCAGATCGTCGCCCTGGTCAACCAGGCCACCGCGCCGGAGGAGAAAGCCCCGGCCCGGGTCGTGGCCGCCCCGGTCGCGGCCGCTCCCGTCGCCGAAGCCCCCACCGAGGCGAAGAAGAAGCTGATCGTCGCGGTCACGTCCTGCCCGACCGGCATCGCCCACACCTTCATGGCCGCAGACGGCCTCGAGCAGGCCGGCCGGTCCGCCGGGATCGAGCTGATCGTCGAGCCCCAGGGCTCGGGCAAGATCGAGTGGCTCGACCCGGCCGTCATCGCCCGGGCCGACGCGGCCATCTTCGCCGCCGACGTCCCGGTGCGTGAGCGGGAGCGCTTCGCCGGCCTTCCCGTCATCGAGGGCAGCGTGAAGCGGGCCATCAACGAGCCGGCGAAGCTGGTCTCCGAGGCCCTCGCGGCGGCGGACAACCCCAACGCCCGCAAGGTGGCCGGGTCCGGCGCTGCCGCCAGTGCGGCCGCCGGAGGCGGCTCGCAGCTGAGCATCGGCAAGCGCATCCAGCAGGCGCTGATGACCGGCGTCTCCTACATGATCCCGTTCGTGGCCGCCGGCGGTCTGCTGCTCGCCCTCGGCTTCCTGTTCGGCGGCTTCGACATCGCGCTGCCGCCCGGCGTCAACGGGGCCAGGGCCTGCACCCAGCTGACCTGGCTGAGCGCAGATGCCTGCCAGGCCGGGGTGGCTGCCAAGAGCTCGATCGGGGCCCTGGCCATCGCCGCCGGCTGGGGGGCCGGGCTCGACTACCTCGGTGCCGTGCTCTTCGCCATCGGCGGGGCCGCCTTCGGCTTCCTCGTGCCCGCGCTGTCCGGCTACATCGCCTACGCCCTCGCCGGCCGTCCGGGCATCGCTCCCGGATTCGTCGGCGGCGCCATCTCGGTGACCCTCGGCGCCGGCTTCATCGGCGGCCTGGTCACCGGCCTGGTGGCCGGCGTGCTCGCCCTGTGGATCTCCGGCTTCAAGGTGAAGCGCTGGCTCGCCGGCCTGATGCCGGTCGTGATCATCCCGCTGGTCGTCACGGCCGTCGTCGGCGCCCTGATGTACTTCCTGCTCGGCCAGCCGCTCGCCAGCCTCACCAAGGCCATGCAGGACGGGCTGACCGGGATGTCCGGTGGCTCGGCGGTGGTGCTCGGCATCGTGCTCGGCCTGATGATGTGCTTCGACCTCGGCGGCCCGGTCAACAAGGCTGCCTACCTGTTCGCCACGGCGGGCCTCTCAGCTGCAACCGTCGCCAACTTCAACGTGATGGCCGCAGTCATGGCGGCCGGCATGGTGCCGCCGCTGGCGATGGCCCTTGCCACCGTCGTCCGGAAGAAGCTGTTCACCGAGGTCGAACGCGAGAACGGCACGGCAGCCTGGCTGCTGGGCGCATCCTTCATCTCCGAGGGCGCCATCCCGTTCGCGGCCGGCGACCCGCTGCGGGTGATCCCATCGATGATGGTCGGCGGTGCGGTCACCGGTGCCCTGAGCATGGCTTTCGGCGTCGGTCTCCGGGCCCCGCACGGCGGCATCTTCGTCCTGTTCGCCTTCCAGCCCCTGCCGGCAGCCATCTTCGGCTTCCTGATCAGCCTGGTCGCCGGCGTCCTGGTGGCTGCCGCGGCAGTGATCACGATGAAGACCGTCTGGCCGAAGAAGGAGGTCGCAGCAGTGGCGTGATTCGCCCCTGACAACGGGTCCGCCGGGAATCCCGGCGGACCCGTTCGCGTTACCTACATGGGTCTGGCAAGGAGTGATTCTGCACCCGGTGGCGAGGCTCGGCCGAAGCACAGAACCGATTTCCTGTCAACCCCTGAATGGGCCTCTGGCTAGGAGAGATGATCCCGATGTCGGCAGGATCGTGCTAGACTGGGCAGTCGGGAAAGGTGGTCGAAACTGATATGACGTTCACAATCGGTGAAACGGTGGTCTACCCCAATCATGGCGCGGCAGTCATCGAGGCTCTGGAAACCCGAAAGATAAAAGGCGAGGACCAGCTCTATCTGGTCCTGCGGATCGTCGGCCAGAACGACCTGGTTGTCCGGGTCCCGGCCTGCAACCTGGACCTGGTCGGAGTTCGCGACGTGGTCGACGCCGATGGCCTGGAACGGGTATTCACCGTACTGAGGGCGCCGCACGCGGAAGAGCCAACCAACTGGTCCCGCCGGTACAAGGCCAATCTCGAGAAGCTCCACTCGGGCAACGTGCTCAAGGTCGCCGAGGTCGTCCGCGACCTGTGGCGCCGCGAGAAGGAGCGCGGCCTCTCCGCCGGCGAGAAGCGGATGCTCGCCAAGGCTCGGCAGATCCTGGTCTCCGAACTCGCACTTGCCGAGAAGGTCGCAGAAGACCGCGCCGAGGTGCTCCTCGACGAGGTGCTCGCTTCCTGAGCCTTCAACCAGCACACTTCTTCACATGCAACCGGTCGTCGCCATCGTGGTGGCGGCCGGTTCCGGTTCCCGGCTCGGTGGCGAGGTGCCGAAGGCCCTTCGGGAACTTGCCGGACGGCCACTGGTCAGCCACAGCCTGACGAACCTCGCCGCCGGCGGGGTCGACCGCGCCGTCCTCGTGATCGCAGCCGGTCTCGCCGACGACTTCGCTCCGGTGATCGCCGGAGCCCCGATCCCGACCAGCTGGGTGGCCGGCGGAGCCGAACGTCAGGACTCGGTCCTCGCCGGGCTCGCAGCCATCGCCGCCGACCCCGAGCTGTCCGGGTCCCGGTTCGTGCTCGTGCACGACGCAGCCCGGGCGCTGGTCCCCCCCGAGGTCGTCGACAGGGTCGTCCAGGCCCTGGTCGCCGGCGCGGTCGCCGCCATTCCGGTGCTGCCGGTGGTCGACACGATCCGTGAGGTGACGCCGGCAGGTTCCACAACCGTCGACCGCAGCCGGCTGCGGGTGGTGCAGACCCCCCAGGGCTTCCGGCGGGAGGCCCTGGTCAACGGCCATTTGCTGCTGCGCGAGAGCGGACTTCAGGTCACCGACGACGCAGCCGTGATCGAGGCCCTCGGGGAGCCGGTCACCCTGGTCGAGGGCTCCCGGGAAGCCCTGAAGGTGACCGAACCGCTCGACCTGTTGTTCGCCGAAGCCATCGTCAGGAGTCGCCCATGAACATCCGGGTCGGGATCGGCACCGACGTCCACTCCTTCGCCGCCGGCCTGCCGCTGTGGGTGGCCGGGATCGAGTTCCCGGGGGAACCGGCCGGGCTCGCCGGTCACTCCGATGGTGACGTGGCCGCCCACGCAGCTTGCGACGCCCTGCTTTCTGCAGCCGGCCTCGGTGACCTCGGTAGCAATTTCGGTACTGCCGAGCCGCGGTGGGCAGGTGCCGGCGGCACTGCCTTCCTCGTCGAGACGGTCGCCCTGCTCAGCGCAGCCGGCTTCCGGGTGCTCAACGTCGCCATCCAGGTAATCGGGAACCGGCCGCGACTCGCGGAGCGTCGGGCTGAGGCGGAGGCTGTGCTCTCGGCTGCTGTCGGCGCACCGGTGAGCCTTTCCGGCACCACCACAGACGGTCTCGGCCTGACCGGCCGCGGCGAGGGCCTCGCGGCCATCGCCACAGCACTGGTCAGCTCCGACTGAGCCGGCGGCTGCCGGCGGCCGGGAATTTCAGCGAACCTGGGTCGCCGGCACGGTGAAGGTGTTGCAGGTGGCCAGCTGGTCGGTCTCCTGACCGCTGGTGAACCAACGCTGGCGGGACTTGCCCAGGCCATGGCCGCCGTCGTAGTTGTCCTTGCCGGTCAGCACGTCGTCGCCGAGGTTGAAGGCGACCTGGCGCAGGTTGGCGAGGTCGCCGGCCGACAGCCCGGAGGCATCGCCAACTGCGGCGGTGAAGATGCCGGCGAAGCAGTCGGCCTGCACCTCGAGGCGCCGCGAGAACACGTTCGCCGCCGCCTGGGAGGTCTCCTTGGCCTTGGCCTCGAACGCCATCGAGGAGATCATGATCCCGGTTCTGGCCTGGATGGTGTGGCCGAACTCGTGGCCCAGCACCGTCTCGACGAGGAACGGGGTCCGTTGCAGGTCCTCGGGGAAGATCCGGTAGACCCTCCGGTCGTAATAGATGTGCTGGTTGGCGCCGCAGTAGGAAGCGTTGAACTCCGGCTGGGAGCCGCACGGGGTGGTGATCTCCTCGGCGTAGATCGTGACCGGCGGCCTGGGCAGCTCGAAGCCGGCTGCCTCAAGGGGGCCCGACCACACCCGCCAAAGGCAGGCGGTCAGGTCGTCCAGGTGGGCGGTGAGCTCGGCGTCGGAGGCCCCGGCCGGGTCGATCGGGGGGAGCGGACAATCGGTGGGCACCGCCGCAGCCTGCGCATAGGCGGCGTTCTCGGTGAGCCACAGTTCGGCTTCCTCGTAGGTCTCGGGCACGGGCAGGGCCGGCGGGTCCACGTCCGGGGCCGGCACCGAAACGGGTGGGGCCGTCGGCGTCGCCGTCGGGCGGTCGGTCGCGACGTCCCCACTGCCCCCGTCGAGATAGTGCATCAACGAGACGGCGAAGAAGCCGATCCCGATCACCAGGACCAGCCCCAGTAGGACGCCCCGGAACGGGCTGCGTCTCGGTCCACCCGGCTGGTAGCCGCGGTTGACCGGCTGGAAGCTGCCCGGCTGGCCGTAGCCCGGCTGCCCGAACTGCGCCTGCGGGCCGAGCCGGCCAGGCGGCTGTGCCGCTGCCTGCGGGTAGGGGGCCTGCCCCTGCGGATAGGGTCCCGGGTACTGCGGCTGCTGGTACTGGCCAGGGGAGCCGGCTGGCGGCGTCCCCCATGTCTGCGCGGGTCGGTTCCAACCCGGCTGCACCGGCCACGGCTGAGCGCCCTGGTTGGGCTGCTGGCCCTGCGTCCCCCACTGCTGCGTCACGCGGGGCAGCCTAGTTGCTCGACCCGCCCCAGCGGCAGTCCCCGAAACCGTGGCCCGCCCGTCGGGCCGCGGCGGCAATTCGTGCGCTCCCCCCTCTGGCGCGAGCGCTCAGCACCACTAGTCTGTGTGCTGCCTGCTGCGCGGCGTCACGAGCGGCGGAACGGACTGTGCATCGCGCCAGCGAACAGGAGCGGGAATGGCCTCGAAAGTGACCGGTAGTCGACGGCTGGCAGCTGTAGCCCTGATGGCCATCGGCCTGCTGGCCTGGATCGCCCCGTCGGCGCGGGCCGCCGACCAGGTCAGGAGCTACGCCGTCGAGGGCGTGGTCAACGCCGACGGATCACTGGCGGTCAAGGCGACCCTCACCTTCGACGGAGCAACGCCGGCCACCGTCGAGCAGCAGCTGGTGACCGCCACCCGGACGGCGGACGACCTGGAGTACCGCTACCTGATCACCGACATCGCTGCGACCAGCGGCGCCAAGGCCCTCGAGGCGAACGTGACCGTCGGCCCGAGGACGACAACGATCAGCATCCCCACGGCCGGGTCCGCGGAGCCGGTCACCCTCAGCTACGTCGTGCACGGGGCTGCGATCGCCACCGACGACGGCGCCTCGACCACGGTCCGGTGGCCGCTGCTGCAGGGCCTCAGCGTGCCGGTGGCCACCTTCGACGCCACCATGGCCGTGCCCGGCATGTTCAACGTCATCGACTGCGCGGCCGGCGCGCCGGCCACGCCGGGCGCCTGCACCTCCTACGGCGGCGGCACCCACGACTCGCCGAACCCCGTCTTCCACGACGAAGGGCGGGCTGCAGGTGAAGTGGTCGTGGCCATCCTCCGCTTCCCCAAGGGCGTGGTGGCTGTGAACGAGGACCTGCGCCAGGTGTGGTCGCTGGATCGGGCGTTCTCGGCAGCGCCGCTCCCGCTCGGCCTGGCGGCCGGGCTGCTGGTGCTGGGCGGCCTCGCACTGTGGGCAGCGCACCGCAAGGTGGGCAGCGACGCCGGCATCGGCGTGCAGCCGACCCCGGTGGCCGAGTTCCACCCGGTCGGTCCCGGGAAGAGCGAGTTCCGGGTGCTCGACGGCGTCCGTCCCGGCGAGATCGGCACCGTGGTAGACGAGCGGGTCGATCCGGTCGACGTCACCGCGACCCTGCTCGACCTCGCCGTCAGGGGCCACCTGCTGATCACAGAGGTGCCGCCGGAGTCCGCGCACGCGGCCACGGAATGGACGTTCTCCCGCCGGGCCAGCGAGGACCAGCTTCAGGCCTACGAGCGCACGCTGCTGGACGCAGTGGCTCCGGTTCAGGGCGAGCCGGTGAAGGTGTCCAACCTCGCCGGGAGCGTCGGTGCCGTGATCGGGCAGGTTCAGTCGGAGCTCTACGACATGGTCGTGGCCAGGGGCTGGTTCGCCCGCCGTCCGGACGCTACCCGCAACCGGTGGGGGCTGATCGGCTGGGTAGCGCTCGGCGTTGCGGTCGTGCTCACCCTCCTGCTCGCGGCCTTCACCACGTTCGGGCTCATCGGACTCGCGCTCATCGCGCTGGCGCTCGGCGTGCTCTTCGTCGCCCAGGAGATGCCGGCCCGGACGGCCGCCGGAACCGCGATCCTCGGTGGGCTGGACGCGCTGCGCGGCAGCCTGCTCACCCAGCCCGTTGACACGCTCCCGGCGGGGGAGGGGCTGAACCAGCTGTCCACGATCCTGCCGTACGCGATCGTGCTCGGCGGCAAGGACCGTTGGCTGCAGGCAGTGGCTGCCGCAGATGCCGACGCCGAGCCGGACTCCACCGACCTCGACTGGTACCACGGCCCGGAGGGCTGGCACCTCGATGATCTCCCGGCGTCTCTTGCGAACTTCGTGACGACCGTCCAGGGGACGTTGTTCAGCCGCTGACGCTCACGCCAGGACCACCTGGATGCCGGCTGCCCGCAGGGCCTCCGCCGACTGCTCGCCGATACCGGCGTCCGTGATCACCCCGGTCAGGTCGGCCAGCGGGAGCACGTTGACGAAGCCGGCGCGGCCGTACTTGGACGAGTCGGCCAGCAGCCAGGTCTCCTCAGCGCGGGCGTGCATCGCGCGGATGACGTCAGCACCCTCGGCGAACTGGGTGGTCAGGCCGCGCTCGACGGTGAAGCCGTCGGTCCCGATGAACGCGCACCGGACATTGAAGTCACCGATGGTGCGCAGCGCCCCGTAGCCGACCAGCGACTCCGACTCGGCATGGAAGTTGCCGCCGGTCAGCAGCAGGCGCAGGGACGGGTTCAGGCGGGCAGCGGCGAAGGCGAGGGTCGAGTTGGTGACCACCTGAACGCCGCTGCGGCCGGCGAGGAAGCGGATGACGGCCGCCGTCGTGGTTCCGGCCTCCACCATGATGCTGTCGTTGTCCCGGACGAGGCCGGCTGCGGCCTGAGCGACCAGCTCCTTCTCGGCAGCGTGGTGGCGCTGTCGCTCCAGGACGGACTGGAAGCTGCTCGCCTGGGCGCCGCCGTGGGTTCGGGAGAGCAGCCCCCGGCCTTCGAGGTCGCGAAGGCTGGCCCGGACGGTCACCTCGGAGACGCCGAGGTCGCGGGAGAGTGCGGAGACCGAGAGGCTGCCGTCCCGGGCGAGGCGGTCGAGGATGTAGGCCTCCCTGGTCTGCTTCTCGGCCATCTGGTCCCCCTCCGTTAGGCTGCAGCTCTGCACTCGTTAGGAGTTTCCCATGCTCCGCGTCGCCACCATCGGTACCAGCTGGATCACCCGCCAGTTCGCGGCCGACGCCAGCTCGGTTGCCGGCCTGACGATTGCCTGCGCGTACTCGCGGGACGCGGGTCGGGCCGCCGAGTTCGCCGCCGAGATCGGGGCAGCGGCCGCCAGCGCCGACCTGCCCGGCATGCTGGCCTCGCCCGACGTGGACGCGGTCTACATCGCCAGCCCGAACAGCGCCCATTTCGGTCAGGCACTGGCTGCGATCGAGGCCGGGAAGCATGTCCTGGTCGAGAAGCCGGCCACCTTGACAGCTTCGGAGTTCGGAGAGTTGTGCGCTGCTGCCACCGCTCACCGGGTGGTGGTTCTGGAAGCCATGCGAACCGCCTATGATCCGGGACTTGCGCGGGTGGCGGCGGAGCTGGGCGAGCTCGGTGTGCTCCGGCGGGCATCCCTGCGCTACTGCCAGCGGTCCTCCCGCTACGACCAGGTGCTGACCGGCGACCGGGTGAACATCTTCGATCCGGCGCTGGGTGGTGGCGCCCTGAACGACATCGGCTACTACTGCGCCAGCGCGATGGTTGCCCTGTTCGGCGAGCCGGCGCACGTTACGGCCCGCTGGGTCACCGTCCCGGGCGGGGCGGACGGCGCCGGCACTGCCATCGCGGTCTACCCGGGCCTGGTGGTAGACCTCGGCTGGTCGAAGATCACCGCTTCCAGCCTTGCCAGCGAGATCGAAGGAGAGCGGGGCTTCCTTACCATCGACCGGATCCACAGCCCGCGGGTGCTCCGGTTGACCCGCCTGGACGGCACCAGCCAGACCCATGAGGTGCCGGGCCCGGAGTTCACCCTCGCCCACGGCATCCAGCGCTTCGTCGACCTGTGCCGGGCGGGCGGCGACGCCAGCGCCGACCACGCCCGCACCCTCGGAGCCCTCCGCGTCCTCGAAGCCATCCGGGCGTCCGCCCGAGCCGGGGCCGGTTCCTGACTCGGCGGGAAAAGGGGACGGTTCCATTACCCGCCAGATCGCCGGGCGCCCGTGACCGTGGATGGAAATGGAACCGTCCCCAATACCCACCAAGTGGCTGGTGGCGGGTAAAGGGGACGGTTCCATTACCCGCCGGGGCTAGAGCTCCAGGCCCGGGTACAGCGGATTGGCTGCCAGGAGTTCGGCGGCGGCTGCCCGGGTGCGCTCGGCAGTCCCCTCGGCCAGGTCGTACCTCGCCTTGCCGGGGGCACCTGCCGCCGTGGCGACCGGCGTGGTGCTCTTCAGCACATCCGTGATCAGCTCAGCGACCCGGTCGAACTCGGCCGCGCCGAAGCCGCGGGTGGTCAGCGCCGGAGTGCCGATCCGGACGCCGGTGGTGTACCAGGCGCCGTTCGGGTCGTTGGGCACCGAGTTGCGGTTGGTGACGATGCCCGAATCGAGCAGTGCCGACTCGGCCTGGCGACCGGTCAGCCCGAAGGAGCCGACGTCCAGCAGGACCAGGTGGTTGTCGGTGCCGCCGGTGACCAGGTTCACGCCCCGCCGCAAGAGGCCGTCGGCGAGCGTCTTCGCGTTGTCGGCGACGGCCTGGGCGTAGGTCTGGAAGGCCGGCTGCCTGGCCTCGGCGAGGGCCACCGCCTTGGCGGCCATCACGTGGCCGAGCGGACCGCCAAGCACCATCGGGCAGCCGCGATCGACGCTGGCGGCGTACTCCTTGGTTGCGAGCACCAGCCCGCCGCGCGGCCCGCGCAGCGACTTGTGGGTGGTGGTGGCAACGACGTCGGCGTAGGGGATCGGATCCTCCTCACCGGTGAACACCTTGCCGGCCACCAGGCCCGCGAAATGCGCCATGTCGACGAAAAGGGTCGCGCCGACGGCGTCCGCGATCTCGCGCATGCGCGCGAAGTTCACCCGGCGCGGGTAGGCCGAGTAGCCGGCCACCAGGATCAGCGGCTTGAACTCGCGGGCGTCGGCGAGCAGCTTGTCGTAGTCGATCAGCCCGGTCCCGGAGTTGGTGCCGTAGGACTTCTGGCGGAACATCTTGCCGGAGATGTTGTGCCGGAAGCCGTGCGTGAGGTGGCCGCCGGCGTCAAGGCTCATGCCCATCACCCGCTGGGAGTTGAACTCCGCCCGCAGGGCCTCCCAGTCGGCCTCGGTGAGGTCGTTGACGGTCTTGGCGCCGAGGCGCTCCAGCGCCGGCGACTCGATCCGGTGGGAGAGGATCGACCAGTAGGCCACCAGGTTGGCATCGATGCCGGAGTGCGGCTGGGCGTAGGCGTACTCCGCCCCGAACAGCTCCCGGGCGTGCTCTGCTGCGACGTCCTCGACGGTGTCGATGTTCTGGCAACCGGCGTAGAAGCGGTGCCCGATGGTGCCCTCGGCGTACTTGTCGCTGAGCCAGGTGCCCATGGTCATCAGTACCGGGAGGGAGGCGTAGTTCTCGCTTGCGATCAGCTTCAGGGAGGCCCGCTGGTCGCTCAGCTCGGCCCGGGTGGCCGCTGCGATCCGCGGCTCGACGGACTCGATGACGCCGAGCGCCTGGCTGTAGATGCTGGAAACGGTGCTCGCGAAGTCGGACACGGAGGCTCTCCTGGGATCGGCGACCGGGCAACTCTATCGAGAACAATCGCGTCTACGCTTTCGGGCGAGACGTAGGAGGAACCGTGCGCGCGATCGGCTACACCGCCCGGGCGGACGCAGCCGTCCTCACCGACCTCGAGCTCCCGGACCCGGTGCCCGGCAGCCGGGACCTGTTGGTCCAGGTGCGCGCGATCTCGGTGAACCCCGTGGACACCAAGGTGCGGCGCAACACCGATCCGGAGCCCGGCCTGCCGAAGGTGCTCGGCTGGGACGCTGCCGGAGTGGTGCAGGCGGTCGGCGACCAGGTGTCCGGATTCACCCCGGGCGACGAGGTCTGGTAGGCCGGCTCGCTGGTCCGGCCGGGGGCGAATCGCACGGCAGCTCGACGGGTTGGGCATCGGCGGAGTGGAGCTGATCGCAAGCCTCACCCACACCGATCAGCACTTCCCGGAACTGGTCGAGGTGCTCGCCCCGCAGGGGCGGATCGGCCTGATCGACGACCCGGCTGAGCTGGACGCCCGACTGCTCAAGCGCAAGGCGGCATCGCTGCACTGGGAGTTCATGTTCACCAGGTCGATGTTCGACACCCCGGACGTCGGGGCACAGCACGAACTCCTGACCGAGGTGGCCCGGCTGGTCGATGCCGGGGTGCTCCGCACCACCCTCGACTCGGTCCGTGGCGAGATCACGGCTGCGAACCTCCGGGACGCCCACGAGTTCCTCGAGTCCGGACGCGCTGTCGGCAAGGTGGTCCTGGCCGGCTGGCCACGTTAGCCAACCACCGCCGGACACGCTCGCTGTGTCGACCGGGACGCTCCCGCCCCGGCCCTAGGGTGGAGGCGAGCACCCACCTAGCTGGAGTCACCCATGAGCGCACCCGATCAGTCCCCGTCCCAGTCAGCACCGGTCCCGGCGCCGGAGCAGCCCGGACAGTTCCAGCAGGCACCGGGCCGGCCACCGCAGCAATACCCCGTCCCGATGCCGCCCCCGGGCTGGGGCCAGCCGCAGCCGCCGGTGCTGGCCGCGCCCCCGGCGAAGGGTGGCTTCCGGCGGGGCTTCGGTGCCGGCGCAGGGGCTGGGATCGGCCTCGGTGCCGTTCTGGCGGTCGGCATGGTGGTCTCCTCGCTGGTGTTCGGCATGCTGGCGGGCGCTGCTGCGCTCAACAGCGGAACGGCCTCGAGCCTCGAGACCGTCTGGGGCAGCCCGACGGCGGGCAACAGCATCCGGGCGATCCGGGTGACCGGCACGATCCTCGCCGACCCCGGGGACGGTTCCACCCTCACCGGCGGCACCTACGGCTACGAGGTCGCCGCCCAGATCGACGCGCTGGGCGCCGATGACGCGGCCGGCCTGCTGCTCCTGATCAACACCCCGGGCGGCTCGATCAACGGCTCCAAAGCCATGGCGGACGCGATCGAGCGTTACCAGGAGCGCACCGGCAAGAAGGTGGTGGCGCACGTCCAGGGCATGTCGGCCTCCGGCGGCATGTACACCATGGCCGGCGCCGACGAGATCATCGCCGACTACGGGTCCCTCGTCGGCAGCATCGGGGTCATCTTCGGCCCGTTCGAGCGGTACAAGGACGTCAAGGCCACCACCGGGACGTTGTTCACCGAGGGTTACGTCACCACTGGCGGGATCGACTACGAGTACCTCACCAAGGGCACGGACAAGGACTTCGGCAATCCGTTCCGGGAGATGCGGCCCGAGGAACGGGCCAACCTGCAGGCCGGGCTGCAGAACGTCTACTCCGACTTCGTCGCCTGGGTGGCTGAAGGCCGTGGCATCGAGCCGGAAGGGATCACCGGGAACCTCGGCCCCCACATATTCGATCCGGAGACCGCGATCCAGACCGGCC
>CAYQXH010000050.1:0-15650 GCA_964421325.1 uncultured Propionibacteriaceae bacterium | reverse complement strand
AGCAGGAAACAGGAAGAAGGAAAGAGATGAAGAAACACCTCGCAACCCTCGCCGCAGCAGCCACAGCGCTGGCACTGACTGCTTGCTCCTCCGGCAATCCGCTCGCCAGCTCAGCCCCAGCCAGCTCGGCGCCGGCCTCCAGCGGCGCGGCGGTGTCCGTGGTCGTCGGCTCGGCGAACTTCCCCGAGAGCGAACTGCTTGCCGAGATCTACGCCGGCGCGCTGAAGGCCAAGGGGGTCACGGTCTCGACCAAGCTCAACATCGCCTCCCGCGAGACCTACGTGCCGGCCCTGGAGAACGGCGAGATCGACCTGATTCCGGAGTACACCGGCGGGTTCTCCAAGTACCTGGACGCCGAAGCGGACACCTCCACCGAGGAGACTGCGCTGGCCTCGCTGAAGTCGCTGTTGCCCGAGACGCTGACAGCGCTCGAGCCGTCGGCTGCGCAGGACAAGGACTCGATCACCGTCACCAGGGCCACCGCTGAGAAGTACTCGCTGAAGACCATCGAGGACCTGGTTCCGGTCGCCGGCGAGTTCGTCCTCGGCGGCCCGCCGGAGTGGAAGAACCGGGCGCTCGGCGTGCCCGGCCTGAAGAAGACCTACGGCCTGAACTTCAAGGACTTCAAGGCGCTGGACGTGGCCGGCCCGCTGACGGTGCAGGCGTTGAAGAACGGTCAGGTGCAGGCGGCGAACCTGTTCACCACCGATCCCTCCATCAAGGCGAACGACTTCGTGTCACTCGAGGACACCAAGCAGTTCTTCGGCGCCCAGAACGTCATCCCGGTGATCCAGAAGGCCAAGGCGACCCCGGAGGTCACGTCAGCGCTGAACGCCGTCTCCGCCAAGCTGACCACTGACAGCCTCGCTGCCATGGTCACCAAGGTGGTCGTCGACAAGGAGGACGCCGCGGACGTGGCGGCAGAATTCCTCACCACCAACGGCCTCGGCTGATCGCTGAACGCACGACGGCCCGGCGGGATCCCGCCGGGCCGTCCTACGTTGAACTACACGAGGAACCGGTAGAACGGGCTGTCCGATGAGACCACCTCGAAGGTGATCGGGCTGGCGTCCATTTTCAGGAGCAGGTCGGCGAAGGAGTCCGGGTCGCCCAGCTCGATCCCGACCAGCGCCGGGCCGGTCTCGCGGTTGCTGCGCTTGACGTACTCGAAGTGCGTGATGTCGTCGTCCGGGCCGAGCACCTCGTCCAGGAAGCGGCGCAGGGCACCGGGTTCCTGCGGGAAGTTCACCAGGAAGTAGTGCTTGCGGCCCTCGTAGACCAGCGAGCGCTCCACGATCTCGGCGTAGCGGGACACGTCGTTGTTGCCGCCGGACACGATCGCAACCACTGTCTGGCCCGGCTCTGGCCGGAACAACCCGAGGCTTGCTGTGGCCAGCGCCCCGGCCGGCTCGGCGACGATGCCCTCGGTCTGGTACAGCGCGAGCATCTCCGAGCAGATCCGACCCTCCGGCACCGAGTAGAGCTCGGGCCGGTGGCGCTGGATCACGCTGAAGGTCAGCTCGCCCGCCCGCCGGACGGCTGCACCATCGACGAAGGTGTCCATCCGGTCGAGGTCCACCGGCGCCCCGGCGGCAAGGGCGGCAGCCATCGACGAGGCCCCGGCGGGTTCGGCGCCCACCACCTTCGTTGTGGGATGGCGCTCCGAGAGGTAGGTGAGGCAGCCGGCGAGCATGCCGCCGCCACCGACGGGCGCCAGGAGCACGTCGGGCGCCTTGCCGAACTGCTCGACGATCTCCTTGGCCACCGTGCCCTGGCCGGCGATGGTCCGTTCGTCGTTGAAGGCCGGGACCAGCGTCGCCCCGGTCGACCGCGCCTCCAGCTGGGCGGCCGCCGCCGCCTCGTCGTAGCTGTCGCCGGTCACTGCGATGTCCACCCGGCCCTCCCCGAGGGCAAGGATGCGTTCCCGCTTCTGTCGGGGCGTGGTTGCCGGGACGAAGATCCGGCCGCGGATGCCCAACCGGGCGCAGGCGAAGGCGACTCCCTGGCCGTGGTTTCCGGCGCTGGCGCAGATCACGCCGGCGTTCCGCTGGGTCCCGTCAAGCTGGGAGATCAGGTTGTAGGCGCCCCGGATCTTGTAGGACCGTACGGGCTGGAGGTCTTCGCGCTTGAGCCAGATGTACGCCCCGGTCGCCGCGCTCAGCCGTTCGTTGAGCTGCAGCGGCGTGCGGGAGGCCACGCCTGCCAGTCGCTCAGCGGCATGCTCCACGTCCCGGGCGTTGATCGTCACGGGCTCATTCTGGCACCGCAGCGATCCGGGGCCGGCTCAGGACTGCCGTGGCGCTGCCAGTGGTCGATGGCTGGGGTTGGGTCCCGGCAGAGATGCAACCGCCTTCGGCGTGACTCCGTCCCTCCCGGCGAGGTCGGTCAGGCGGTCTGCATGCCAGGGCTCGCCGGACGAGGCTCCTCCCCGGCGAGCAGTTCGTCGAGCTCCGGCTGCGCCCGGGTCAGCGCAAGGTCCTCGGGGCGGGACCGCGCCCGTCCGATCATCGGTGCCACGCCCGCGGCATCCTCCACCAGCTCGGGCGCGCTCAAGTGGCGCACCGAGACATCGGTGCCCGACACCTGGTCGAGTTCCTTGGTGACCACCTGCAGGTCCCGCAGCTTCCGCGCGGTCGGGAAGACGCGACCCTCGATCGAGCCGACCGCGTCGTTGTAGGCGCTGACCGCCCCGGTGAGCGAGCGGCCCACCTTGTCGAAGTGCTTGCCGAGGGTGCCGAGCCGGTCGTACAGCTCCCGACCGAGGTCGAACACCTCCTTCGCTGAGTCGGCTAGCGCTGCCTGCCGCCACGAGTAGGCCACTGCCCGCAGCATCGCGATCAGCGTTGTCGGGGTGGCGAGGATGATGTTCCGCCGCGCGGCGTAGTCGTGCAGGTCGGGCAGCTGGCTGAGGGCCTCCGCGGCCAGCGCCTCGCTGGCAAGGAACAGCACGACGAACTCCGGTGATGACGGGTCGGCCTTGAAGTAGTCCTTGCGGGACAGCTGGTCGATGTGGTTCTGGACGTTCTTGGCGAACAGCTTCAGGCACCGTTCCCGGTCGGAGTCGGAGCTGGCCTCGTGGGCGTCGAGGAAGGCGCTCAGCGGAACCTTGGAGTCGACGTAGACGAACTTCCCCTCGGCGAGGGTCACCTTCATGTCCGGCCGGATGACCGCTCCCGAGCTGGTCTGGGTCGTCTCCTGCTGCACGAAGTCGCAGTACTCGAGCATCCCGGAGATCTCGGCAACGCGCTTGAGCTGCAGCTCTCCCCAGGCGCCGCGGACCTGTGGCTTGCGCAGGGCCGTGACCAGGGCTGCGGTCTCGCGCCGCAGCGCCTCGCCGGTGAGCTTCACCTCGGCCACCTGGTTGCGCAGGTCGGTGCTCATCGCCGCCCGCTCCTTCTCCACCTCGGTGAGCCGGTTGTTGAACCGCTCGAGGCTCTCCTGGACGGGGATCATCAGCTGCGCCGTAGCCTTCAGCCGCTGCTCCGCGACCGCGTCCCCCTGTTTCGCCTGGGCGGCAGCGGTCTCTGCCGACAGCACCTTGAACTGGTTGATCAGCGACTCCCGGTCGGCGGCGAGCTCCCTGGCCCTGGCCACAGCTGCGTCGCGCTCGGCGATGGCGCCGTCCGCCTTCGCCCTGGCGTGGGACAGCGCGGCGCCGGCCTCGGCCGCTTCGGCCCTGGCCGTGGCCGCGTCCTCCCTTGCCTGGGCGACATCCGCTGCCAGCCTGGCGAGCTCAGACCTCGCCTGCGCGGCTTCCGCCCGGCCCTCGGCCGCCTGGGTCTGGGCCTGCGCCGCTTCGGTGCGCGCCCGCTCCAGGGTTGCCACGTCGTGGGCGCTGGACTCGCCCGACCGTGACCGCCACAGCACCCAGGAGGCGATGGCCCCGACACCGGTTCCGATGATCAGGGCCAGGAGCAACCAGCCGAAGTTCTGCATGAGTCGATCCTGCCCGCAGGCACAGACACTTTCCGGCACCGACTCGGGCCGCGGCCGGATTGGGCTCCATACTGGTCGACATGCCTGCCCAGTCGCACATCGAGGACCTGGCCGCCTTCGTCACGGCCAGCCCGTCCAGCTACCACGCCGCAGCCGAGGTCGCCAGTCGGTTGCAGGCCGCCGGCTTCACCGAGCTGGCCGAAGCGGACGCCTGGCCGCCGGGCGCTGCCAGGTTCGTCCGCCGCGACGGTGCGGTCATCGCCTGGCAGGTACCGGCTGACATCGCCGGTCCGGCCGGCTTCCGGATCGTGGGGGCCCACACCGATTCCCCGGGCTTCAAGCTCAAGCCCGAACCGTCGGCGTACGCCTTCGGCTGGTCCCAAGCCGGCATGGAGGTGTACGGCGGGCCCCTGCTGAACTCCTGGCTCGACCGTGAGTTCGGCCTGGCCGGCCGGGTGGTCACCAGGTCGGGCGAGGTGCTGCTGGTCGCGACCCCGGCCTGGCTGCGGATCCCGCAGGTGGCTCCGCACCTGGACCGCAGCGTCAACGACAACCTGCACCTGGACCGGCAGGCTCACCTCAAGCCGATCTTCGGGACGGCATCGGTGGACGTGCTCTCAGCCCTCGCCGCGAGCCTGGACCTGCACCGGGACGAGATCGACGGCCATGACCTGTTCGCTGCGGTGGCAGAGGCCCCGGCCGTGATCGGGGTCACCGGGGAGTTCCTGGCCTCCGCCCGGCTGGACAACCTTTCGAGCGTGCACGCCGGGGTGGTGGCGCTGGCCGGCGGCCAGGCGCAGGGCCAGGTGAACGTGCTGGCCTGCTTCGACCACGAGGAGATCGGCAGCGACTCCCGGACCGGCGCCGCCGGGCCGCTCTTGGAGAGCGTGCTGCGCCGGATCGCCGCCGGGCTGGGCTGGGGGAGCGAGGACTTCGAGCGGGCGCTGGCCGCCTCGTTCGTGATCTCCGCCGACGCCGGGCACTCGGTGCACCCGAACTACCCGCAGCTGCACGACCCCGACCATCGCCCGAACGTCAACTCCGGCCCGCTGCTGAAGGTGAACGCGAACCAGCGCTACACCACCGAGGGCCCTTCGGCAGCCCGCTGGCTGCGGACCTGCCGGGCGGCCGGGGTGCCGACCCAGCCCTTCGTCTCGAACAACTCCGTGCCCTGCGGCTCCACGATCGGGCCGCTGACCGCGACGAGGCTGGGCATCGCCTCGGTGGATGTCGGCATCCCGCTGCTCAGCATGCACTCTGCCCGGGAGCTGTGCGGCGTCCAGGACCCGTCGTGGCTGGCCCAGGCGTTGACAGCCTTCTACGCCGGCGCGGATTCCTGAACCGCCACCCGGTCGACCGGCAGCGGGGCGAACAGGTGCGGGTAGCCGTTCTCCACAACCAGAGGCAGGTCCGCGGTCGGGTCCAGGCGTAGCAGCACCAGGTCGGAGTCGGCCACATCGCCGTAGAACCTGCGCCGGCTGCCGGCAACCTGGTCGGCGAACGAGCAGTGCACGAACCCGACCTTCTCGTAGGCGGTGCCACGTTCGGACAACGGGTAGCTGCCCGAATGCTGCGCTGCCTCCCAGTCGGTGCGCAGCGACAGGTGGAACACCGGCTCGGTGACCGGCTCCCGCGGTGCCAGCAGCCCCAGGCCGACCAGGTCGGAACGCAGGGCGGCCGCACCGGTGAACACCAGGCCGTGCAGCCCGGCCGCAGTCGCCGCCACCACGTTTGGAGGGGAGTCGTCGATGAACACGGCATCGCCGGCCGCAACTCCGGCCCGTCGGCAGGCCAGTTCGTAGATCGCCGGGTCCGGCTTGACGATGCCCTCCTGGCCGGAGACCACGATGTCGGCGAAGCGCTGCAGGATGCCGAACCGCTCCCGGCCGATCGCGAACATGTCGGCCGCCCAGTTGGTGAGGGCAGTGATGCGCACGCCGGCCGCGGCCAGTTCCGCGATCACGGCAGCGGTCCCCGGAACCATCTCTGTGATCGTGTGGGGGAAGTTTCGGCGGTAGGCGCGGATCGCTTCTGCGTCCTCGGGGAAGCGCGCCGCCAGGTCGGCCTCGGATCCGGCGATGCTCGCCAGGGCGTCGTTGCGCCGGTTCCATTCATGGAACCCGATCCGGTCCATGAAGGCCCGAACCTGGTCGGGCGCCATCACCTGCTCGAAGGCCCGCTCGGGCACCCAGTCGAGGACGACCCCGCCGATGTCGAAGATCACTGCTTTCACCAGGCAAGCATGGCCGAAACCGGCCGGCGCCGCTCGGCTGACCCGCGCGGCGCACTGCGGGACGCCGCCGGCCGGAGCCCGAACGGGACGGAACTGACACCGGATAGCCGAACCGGGGCGGATGGCTGCTGTTGTCGCAACCGGCGGCAGGTTTGTCCCATTCGCCGGGGCGGTCACCCGCTGGCGTCCGGCGAACGCTGCAATGCTTCGGGCGTCCACCACCTAAGCTAGGCCGACGTGGCTCTCACCATCGGCATCGTCGGACTGCCCAACGCCGGCAAATCCACCCTCTTCAACGCACTGACCCGCAACAACGTGCTCGCGGCGAATTACCCGTTCGCAACGATCGAGCCCAACGTTGGTGTCGTCGGAGTTCCGGACGAGCGGCTGCCGGTGCTGTCGAAGCTGTTCAGCTCGGAGCGGATCGTGCCGGCGACGGTGAGCTTCGTCGACATCGCCGGCATCGTGAAGGGCGCATCCAAGGGCGAGGGGATGGGCAACGCTTTCCTGGCGAACATCCGGGAGGCGGATGCGATCTGCCAGGTCACCCGGGTCTTCCGGGACCCGGACGTGACCCACGTTGACGGGGCGGTGAACCCCGGCAACGACATCGAGACCATCCGCACCGAGCTGATCCTCGCCGACCTGCAGACCATCGAGAAGGCGCTGCCGCGGCTGGAGAAGGAGGTCCGGCTGCGCAAGGGCCGGCTCCCGGTCCTTGAGGCGGTCCAGCAGGCCCAGGCTGTGCTCGACGGCGGCACCGGCGTGCACGACGCCCGGCTCGACCTCGAACCGCTGCGGGAACTGTTCCTGCTGACGGCCAAGCCCTATCTCTATGTGTTCAACTGCGACTCCGACGAGCTCACCGACACCGCCCTGATCGACCAGATGCGCGCCCTCGTCGCTCCGGCGGAGGCGATCTTCCTCGACGCGAAGATCGAGTCGGAGCTGGTCGAGATGGACACCGAGGAGGCACGGGAGTTCCTGGTGGAGATGGGCATCGCCGAGCCCGGTCTCGACACCCTGGCGAGGGTGGGCTACGAGACCCTCGGCCTGCAGAGCTACCTGACGGCCGGGCCGAAGGAGTCCCGGGCCTGGACGATCCGCAAGGGTGCCACGGCACCCGAAGCCGCCGGGGTGATCCACACCGACTTCCAGAAGGGCTTCATCAAGGCCGAGATCGTGGGCTACGACGACCTGGTCGCTGCCGGCTCGATGGCCGCTGCGAAGGCTGCCGGCCGCGTCCGCCTGGAGGGCAAGGACTACGTGATGGCTGACGGCGACGTGGTCGAGTTCAGGTTCTCCTCCTAGCCGACCCTCAGGCGTGCCTGCGGATCGCCTTCAGGGTCTTCAGCCCCCACAGGTAGTGACTCGAAGTGGCTGAGACGAAGTATGCGCCCAGAGTCGTCGACCTGGTCCAGGGATAGACGCCCTTGCCGAACAGCTGTTCATCGGTGTGGTCCGCGATGAGTTCGAGGATCTCCCGGTGCGAAGCCTGCAGCAGGACGACGGCTTCAGGGTAGGACGTGGCCGCGTAACGTTCCCAGATCTCTGCGTTGACGGCTGGTGTCTCGCGCCAGGTGCGGCCCGGGGCCGGGACCTGCGGGGAGCCGCCGACATCGCCCGTACGGCACCAGCCAAGGGTCATCAGGTGCCAGGCGTGCAGGTGGGTGACGACGTCGCGCGGGTTTCGGGACTGGTGCTCGATCGGTGCTTGCCAGGCGATCTCCGCGCGGCGGTCTGCCGGGAAGTCAGAGAGTGCCTGCTGCAGTCTGGAGTACTCGCCGGCCGCCGCGGCCAGCAACAGGTCCTTGGTCGTCGGCCGGGGCATGCCTCAACGCTACGCCGGGCCGAACCGGTTCACCTGACCCGGGCGGCCTTCGCCGTCCAGGTGTTGCAGGAGCCGAGGTTGGTGGCGTCGAGCCCGCGCTCCCCCCAGTAGCGCTCGGCCTTGGTGCTGCCGTGGCCCTTCGGGTCATTGGTGTAGTCCCACTGGTACTGGATCGACTGGTGGTCCCGCGCGCCGTAGCCGACTCCGGAAACGGTGAGCTCGTAGTGGGCGATGCAGTGTGCCTGCAGCTCGACCCGGCGGCTCGTCACGGCTGCGCTCTCCTTCATCACCCAGGTGGAGCCGAGGATTCCGGCGATCGACTGCACGTGGTGGGCGTACTCGTGCATCACGAAGTGAGCCACGGACAGCCGGTAGTAGCGTCCCTGCAGGTAGGCGGCGCGGGAGTAGTAGATCGTGGAATCGCCGCTGCAGTAGCTGGCGGGGAAAGTGGTGCCGAGTTTGCCGCAGGGCGTCTTCGTCGAGTTGCTGTAGAACTTCACCTTCGGCTTGGTGAACTTCACCGGGGTCGCGCTCAGGGCCTTCTTCCAGGCCGAGTTCTGGCAGTCGACCAGGCTCCGGACCTGCTTGCGGAACGCCGCCTCACTTGCCGGGATGGACTGGTAGCCGCACTTCGCCGGCACCTTCAGCCGGTAGATCGGGTTCTTCTTCAGCAGCACCTTGGAGTCGGTCGGCATGGTCGGGGTCGGCTTCGGCTCCGGGCTCGGCGAGCTGGGCGTCGGCGTGACCTTCGAAGTCGGGACGGCCGTCGGGGCGTCCCGGCGCTGCGGCAGTTCCGTGAGCACCGGGACGGCAAGGGCCGCGATCAGGCTGACCACGACCACCGCAGCGAGCGTCATGAGCGCGATCAACCAGCCACCACCACGGGGTGGGGGTGTGACCTGCTGGGGGTAGCCGGCCAGTGGCGGCGGGGGGGCTGCAGCCCAATGGGCTGGCGGACCCGGTGGTGCCCCCCATCCGGGCGGTTGGCTGGTGCCGGGCGGTGCCCACCCCGGCTGCCCGAGGCCAGGCGCTGCATGGGGCTGGACCGGCTGGGAGACGTGCTGCCAGCCGGCCTGCTGCCCGGTGGGCTGGAACGGTTGCTGGTTGCCGGCGTAGGGCTGGAAGTAGGGCTGCTGGGGGCCGGGGTAGGGCTGCGATGCGGGATGGCCCGGCGGGTCGGGCTGCCAGGTGCCGCCCGAAGGGGCCTGGGGACGCCAGGCCTGGGCCGGGTCGGGCGCCGGCCACTCGCCTGGACCGGAGGCCCAGGAGCCGTCGGGTGGCCGGGTTTGCTCTGGCTGGATCGCCCGGGTTGGGTCCGGCTGGATCGCCAGGGTGGGCTCGACCGGCCGGATCGGCTGGGTGGCTTCAGCGTTGGGAATCGCCAGCGTCGGCTCGGCCGGTGCTGGCCACGGCGCGTCTCCCGCTGCGGGACCGTCCGTGGGAGGCCGGTCAGTGCTCATGCCGCTCCCTGGGGTCTGGTGGTCCCAGCCTAAGCGGCCCGTCGGACATCTTCGCGCCCGGCTAGCCGATTGCCACCAGCAACCGGTCCACGGCCTCGTCGATCGCCAGCCGGCCCGATCGCGGCAGGGAGTCATCCACGTCCAGCTCGATCCTCGCCCCACCCCGGACGCGCTTCCGCTTCCACCCCCCGACGTCCTCGGTGCCGAGGATCACCACCCCGCCACCGGCCTCTGCGAAGCGGTAGGCGTCGGCTCCGGCCGGATGTCCTGCCGAGCGGGGCCATGGCACCCTCCGGTAGCTGAGGAAGGCCTCGTCGAAGGTGGAGAGCAGCCAGGCCGGTTGCGGTCGGACCGTGTCGAGCTGGTTGCCGGGGGAGTACCAGAGCTCCTCATCGTCCACGTACACCCTGGCCACCCCCTCGCCGAGGCCGGCCAGCGCCGCCCGAGCCTCTCCGAGCGTGACCCGGGCCCAGCGGATCAGGTCGGTCAGCGCCACCGGCCCGTGGCCGGCGATGAACCGCAGCACGAGTTGCGTGATCGCTTCCGGGCGCTCCAGGTCCGGTGTGGCCGGCACGACCTCCTCGACCAGCGCGTACCGGTGCTCGCTGGACGGCAGCGGCGCGGAGCAGACGAGCCCGCGCAGCTCGGCCAGCATGATCAGGTGGCCGACCTGCTGACCGAACAGCGGATCCGCCGGGGTCAGGAGTCCGGCCGCCGCGAGCGCTGCACCGAGCTCGTTGCGGTTCGCGAAGCTGCGTCCGGCCAGCCGGGAGCCGAGCTCCGCGAGGCCGGCGGCCACCCTTGCCTCGTCGAGCCCCAGCATCCGGTGCCGCGCCGCCATGCCGGACTCGACCTTTGGCGAGGTGAGTTGCAGCAGCCACCTCAGGTCCGCCGCAGCGACGTAGTGCCAGGTGGGTCGCAGGATGTGGGTCCGGACGATCTCACCGGCAGCCAACGCTTCCCGCACTGCCTCGTCGGTCGCACCGGCGCAGCGCAGGGCGATCATCGCCCGGGCCAGCGGCGCGTCCTGGGCCTGGACGCAGAGCAGCTCCCGCACCATCTGGGCCGGACCGGCAGCCGCCGGGCCGGAAAGGCGCTGGGTTGCCAGGCGGGCGTTCAGGACCGCCGTGCGATCCATCAGTCCCGGAACCCCGCGAAGAAGACGGCCAGGGCGAAGCCGAGGATGGCGAGGCCGAGCCGCACCGGCCGGATCGGGGAGCGGAACCCCTCGGCCACCGTCCAGCCGGCGAGCGCGCTCAGCGCAAGGCTGATGGCAAGGCCGGGGAACGGGACCCGCAGGCCGAGCACCGTGATGGCCCCGCCTGCGGCCACGGCCAGCCCGCCGAGGACCTCGAGGACCCCACGGACGCGGCGGGCCACCAGTAGCCAGGCCGGATCGACGGCCACGGCACGACGGCCCGCCGCCTGCGCCGGCAGCAGCTTGGCCACGCCGGCGATCACGAACCAGGCCGCGACGACCGCGGCCAGAAGCACATCAAGTCCAAGACGTTCCAGCGGGCTCACCTCCAGGGCCGGGGAAAGTCTAGGGGGCGGTGTCGTCCAGCTGGTCGAGGATTGCTGCCAGCGCGGCGCGGTCACCCTCCGGCAGCCGGGCGAAGAAGTCCCGACCGACCTCCGCACGGATCCTGGTCACCGCTGCCAGCGCCGCCCGCCCGGACGGCGAGAGGGCGAGCAGTTGGGCCCGGCCGTCCGCAGGGTCGGTGCGCCGCTCGACCAGGCCGGCCGTGACGAGGCCGGCGACCGAGTCGGTGGCCGACCTGGCCACGATGCCGAGCCGCTCAGCGAGCTCGGAGGGGCGTAGCGGGCCGGCGTCGCCGATCACGCGGAGGGCCCGGGACTGGTGCGGGTTCAGGCCGAGCGGAGCCGTGCGAAGCCCGGTCTCGCGACGCAACCGGCGTGCGATCCGCAGGAAGCTCTCGGCGAGGGCCTCGGGGAATATCTCCATGAACACCGGCCTTATATGCTGTGGTTACCTCACTATATCGGAGGCCACATGGCAGAGCTCCACCCGACACCGGAGTGGCGCGGTCCGTCGCGCATCAACCCGGCCGACCGCGCCCAGCTGGCCGAGTCCCCGGTCAGCCTGCGCCGGGTCGCCGGACTGTTCCGGGGCCACCGCAGCGAACTGGTCACCGTCACGATGATCATCGTGGTCGCCTCGGTCGTGGGCCTGGCCCAGCCCTTCCTGCTGCGCGAGATCATCGACGTGGCGCTGCCGACGGCGGACACCCGACTGCTGGTCTGGCTCGTCTCCGGGATGGTCGCGGTCGCCGCGGTCACCGGTGTCCTCGGGGTATGGCAGACGTGGCTGGCAACCACCATGGGCCAGCGGGTGATGCACACTCTGCGTGTCCGGGTCTTCACCCACCTCCAGGCCCAGTCGATCGCGTTCTTCAAGCGCACCCGCGGCGGGGACATCCAGTCCCGGCTCCTGCAGGACGTGGCCGGTCTCCAGTCGGTGATCACGACAACTGCGACCTCGATCGCGTCCAACCTCACCACTGCCGTGGCAACGGCCGCAGCCATGGTCGCCCTGAACTGGCGCCTATCGCTGCTGTCGCTGCTGGTGCTCCCGCCGGCGATCCTGCTCACCCGCCGGGTCGCCCTCGTCCGCCGCGACCTCACCATGGCCAAGCAGGTCGCGCTCTCCGACCTGCACACCCAGGTCGAGGAGACGCTCAGCATCAACGGTGCCCTGCTCACCAAGACCCTGGGCAGTGGCCCGGCGAGCCAGGAGCGGTTCACCGACACGTCCTCCCGCCTGATCGAGCTAGAGGTGCGCTCCCAGCTCGCCGGACGCTGGCGGATGGCCACCATGGGGATCGTGTTCGCTGCCATCCCGGCATTGCTCTACCTGGTGGCAGGCTTTCCCGAGGTCTCCGGCGGCATCACGATCGGGACGCTGATCGCCTTCGCCAGCCTGCAGTCAGCCATCTTCCGGCCGATCATGGGCCTGCTGAACGTCGGAGCGCAGTGGGTGGCCTCGATGGCACTCCTCAGCCGGATCTTCGGTTACCTCGACCTGCCGGTGGAGGTGCCGGAGCCGGCGCGGCCGACCCGGCTGGAGCCGGCAGCCATCCGCGGTGAGGTCCGGTTCGAGGACGTGAGCTACCGCTTCCCCGACGGCGATGGCGACACCCTCAGCCACATCGACCTGATCATCGGAGCCGGCCGGTCCGTCGCCGTGGTCGGTGAGACCGGTTCGGGCAAGTCAACCCTTGCTGCCCTGCTGGTGCGGCTGGCCGACCCGACCGCAGGGCGGGTGCTCATCGACGGGGTCGACGTCAGGGAGTTGGCTGCTTCCGATCGCAGCCGGATCATCGGCATGGTGACCCAGGAGACCTACCTTGCGCACACCACGATCGCCGGCAACCTCCGGCAGGCCGCCCCGAATGCGACCGACGCCGAGCTCTGGGCAGCGCTCGCAGCCGCCCAGGTCGACCAGGTGATCGCAGCACTGCCGGACGGGCTGGAGACCGTGGTGGGGGCGCGTGGGCACCGGTTCAGCGGTGGGGAGAGGCAGCGGCTCGCGGTTGCGCGCACCCTGTTGGTCAACCCGCCGATCCTGGTGCTCGACGAGGCCACCTCCGCCCTGGACACCGATACCGAGCGCGAGCTGCAGGCGGCCCTGGACAACCTGATGGCCGGCCGGACCACGCTGACCATCGCTCACCGGCTCAGCACGGTGAGGCATGCGGACGAGATCGTCGTCCTCGAGGCCGGCCGCATCGTCGAGCGCGGCAGCCACGAGGAACTGCTCAGCTCCGGTGGCCGCTACGCCAGCCTCAGTCGCTAGCTGCCGGCCGGAGCCGCTGGCCGCGGGCCACTGGCCTTGGCCACCGGACCACCGCCCGGAGTGGGACAAACCTGACCTGGGTTGCTGCTGTCCCGGCTGCGGAGGGCGTTTCTGCGAACTGGCGGCAGGTTTGTCCCACCAGGCGGCTCGGCCACGGATCGCCGGCGGCTGAACCACCGGAGGCGGCCCTGGCTGGGAGCGATGCCGCTGCCCGGGGTGGCAGAATCGGGGACGTGTTCCGTCCGGCCGACGATGCTCGGGGTCTCGACCAGGCCCGGGGGCACTGGCTGCGCGCCGACCTGATCGCCTGGCCGGTGCACGACCTGCCGCCGGGGGAGAACCCGGCAGCCCTCGACTGGCGGCTGCACTGGTCGGCCGACGACCACATCGACCCGGTGGCCAGCGAACCCGTGCCCTGGGCCACCGCTTCGCTGCAGTTCGACCCGGCCGGTATCCCGGCAGCCGTCGCAGCCCAGTTCCGGCACCTCCGCAACCACCTGGCCCTCCGGCTGCCGACAGAGGCCGTCGGGGCTGTGCCCGAGGCGTTGCGGTGCCAGGTGGCGGTCAGCGTCCACCTGCCGTCGGGACGCCTGGTCAGCGCCGGCCAGCTGCAGTTGCCCGGCGTGATCGACGAGCTCTACGCCACGGCCGCGGAGGCCGAGCTCGGGCCCACCTGGCACCAGGGCACGCCGACGCTCCGCCTCTGGGCCCCGACGGCCCGGAACGTCGGGCTGCTGCTCTGGCCCGCGGGAGCCGACCTGCGCACCGAGCCTCGCCGTCACCGGATGATCCCGGCGGCCGACGGCACCTGGGCCGTGACCGGGCAGCCCGGCTGGCTCGGCGCCCGCTATCGCTACGAGGTCACGGTCTACGCCCCGCAGCACCGGCGCGTCGTGGTGAACCAGGTCACCGACATCTACTCGCACTCGCTAACGGTGAACTCGACGCACTCGGTCCTGGTCGACCTCTCCGACCCGGCGCTCGCACCGAGGCAGTGGCTGGAGGCGCCGTGCCCGCCCCTGGCCAACCCGGTGGACCAGGTGATCTACGAGTTGCACCTGCGGGACTTCTCGATCTCGGACAAGACCGTCCCCGACGAGTTGCGGGGCAGCTTCCTCGCCCCGACCGTTGCCAGTGCCGGCATGGCTCACCTGCGCCGGCTGGCCGAGGCCGGGCTGAACACCGTCCAGTTGCTGCCACTGTTCGACAACGCGACCGTCGAGGAGCACCCCGAACAGCAGGTCCTCCCGGCAAAGGACCAGCTCAGGCTGCTCCCGCCGGACAGCCCCGAGCAACAGCGCCGCATCGGCCAGTTGAGCGGCCGCAGCGGGTTCAACTGGGGCTACGACCCGTGGCACTACTTCACGCCGGAGGGCTCCTTTTCCTCGACCCTGGCCACGGCGGACGGTCCCGGCCGGGTCGCGGAGTGCCGGGCGATGGTCGGTGCTTTCCACGGAATCGGACTGCGGGTGGTGCTCGACCAGGTGTTCAACCACACCGCCGGCGCCGGCCAGGACAGCAAGTCGGTGCTCGACCGGACGGTGCCGGGCTACTACCACCGGCTGTCCGAGACCGGTGTCGTGGAGACGTCCACTTGCTGCCCGAACGTCGCCACCGAGCACCTGATGGCCCAGCGCCTGATGGTCGACGCCTGCGTCCACTGGGCCAGGCACTACAAGGTGGACGGCTTCCGGTTCGACCTGATGGGCCACCACACCCGGGCAAACCTCGAGGCGGTGCGTGCCGCGCTCGACGCCCTGACCGTCGAGGCGGACGGGGTGGACGGTTCCGCCATCACCATCTACGGCGAGGGCTGGAACTTCGGCGAGGTCGCAGACAACGCCCGCTTCGTCCAGGCCACCCAGGGCCAGCTGGACGGCACCGGCATCGCCACCTTCTCCGACCGGCTCCGGGACGCCGTCCGCGGCGGCTCGGTGTGGGACGGGGACCCGCGTGGGCAGGGCTTCGGCACCGGACTGCTGACGGCGGACAACGGCAGCGGCCGCAACGGCGACGACCGGGCGCAGGGCGAGCGGCTGGCGTGGTACACGGACCTGATCCAGCTGGGCCTGGCCGGGAACCTGCGCGACTTCCGCTTCGGCTCCAACTCCAGGCACCTGACGCTGGCCGGCTCCGAGCTGCGTTTCGGTGTCAGCCCGGCCGGCTATGCAGCTTCGCCGGAGGAGGTGATCAACTACGTCGACGCCCACGACAACGAGACGCTCTTCGACGCGTTGACCCTCAAGCTGCACCCGGCCACCCCGATGGCGGCACGGGTCCGGCTGAACACGGTCTGCCTCGCCCTCGCCACCCTCGGCCAGAGCCCGGTGATGTGGCATGCCGGCACCGACATGCTGCGCAGCAAGAGCCTCG
>CAYQXH010000049.1:0-15777 GCA_964421325.1 uncultured Propionibacteriaceae bacterium | reverse complement strand
CGAGTGCGAGTGGGTGGTCGAAAGGGTGCCAGCGCCAGCCGTCATCGCCTCGAACATGGCGCCGGCCTCGCCGCCCCTGACCTCGCCGACGATCAGCCGGGACAGGTTCTGCCGCAGCGCTTCCGGGATCAGGTCGGCGACGCTGAACTCGCCGATGCGGCGCCCGTCCTGCAACTCCCCCATCCCGACCCGGGCCTGCAGGGCGAGCATGTTCCGGCGCCTCGGCTGCAGATGGGTCAGCAGCTCGTAGTCGGTCTCGAGGGTGCCGAAGCGCTCGTTCTCCGGGATGGCGTCGATCAGGGCGCGGAGCAACGTGGTCTTCCCGGCACCCTGATCGCCGGAGATCACCATCGACTTGCGGGCGAGAACCGCCGCGTGCAGGAACCGCGCCACTTCGACCGGCATCATGCCGCCGGCAGCGAGCTGCTTGAGCGTCACATCGGTGAGCGTGTGCTGGCGGATGGTCACGGCCGGGCGGTAGCTGAGCCCGAAGCCGATGGCGTGCAGCCGGAACCGGTCACCGAGGGCGAGGGTCATCATCGGGTGGACGTCGTCGAACGGCCGGGCCGGCGATACCGACTCCCCGAGGAACCGGATCGCCTCGACCAGCTCGGCGTCGGAGTCGGCGACAGCGGGTTGCGCCACGCGGCGCCCGTCGCCGAACTGGACGACAACCGAGTCACAGCCGTGGATCTCGATGTTCTCGGCTCCCGGGATCTCGAACAGGGGTTGGAGGCGACCGAAGCCGAAGATGGCGTTCTCGACCGCCTGGGCGTAGGCCCGTTCCACCGGCATCGACCAGAGCGCCTCCCCGTTGCTGCTCAGGGCATCGACGTGCTCCCGCACCACAGCCGCGATGACCGAGCGCCCGAGCAGAAGCCGATCCACCTCGGTCATCGGACCGGGCTGGGTGGCGAAGGCCGCCGTCATCCGCTCCGAGGCCTGCCTGCGAAGGGCGACCACAAGTGGCCAGTCGACACCGGGACCGTCGGGGCCGGCCTCGATCAGGCGCTCGCGGCTGAAGCTGGTCTCGAAGGTCGCCTCACCGGTCAGGAGGTCCACCTCGGCGAGCCGCCTCATCGCGGCACCCCGATCAGGCTGCGTCGTCCGGCCGAACGCTCGGCGAGCCGGGTGCCCAACGCACGGACGTCGTCGAGGTAGGCGCTGCTGCCCAGCCGCCGCGGCTCCCGCTCACCGGCGGCGAAGACGGCAGCCTCGGCCGGCTGCCAGGCGATCTTCGCCCAGACCGGCAGGCCGAAGCGGGAACCGATCTCGCCGGAGCCGTAAGGCCGGCCGGGCCCGACGACGACCAGCCCGACGCGCTCCTCGCCGGCGGTCGCGACCACCTGCGGAAGGTACAGCCGCAGCGCGGCGAGGTCGACCAGGCGGCTGCCGGTCACAACGCAGATCCCGCTGCTCACGCTCACCAGGGCCGGTGGCAGCCCGTCGGGGGTGATCCGGCCCGCATCGACAAGAACGGTGCGTCCACTTCCCTCGAGGGCGGCAGCCAGCTCGGGCCAGACCGGTCTGAACAGATCCACCATTCCGGGGTGGGAGAAGCCGGGCAGGAAGTCGTGCGCCGGATCGCCCAACGGCAGTGACAGCGCCGCCAGGCAGGCAGCCAGCGATCGCCGCTCCCGGTGTGCCTGCAGCAGTCCGCCGAGGCCGCTACCTGCCGGGTCGACACCCTGCAGGTAGCCGGCGAGAACCGACTGGTCGGGCTCGGAGTTCGCATCGACCAGCAGGACCGGCTCCGGCCAGGTCACGGTCAGGGCGACGGCCAGGCTGGTCACTCCAGGGGAGTGGCCGGCGCTGGTGAGCAGCACGACGCTCATCGCTGGCCCCCCGCCTGGCGCAGCAGGACCAGCTGCTCGGCGGCGGCCAGCCTTGCCACCCGCTCGCCCTCGCCCGCGGCCACGGCGACATCCACGAGGGCAGCTCCGTCCGGCAGCGTCGTGGCAGCCGTGGCGATCCGGCCGGTGATGCTGGCTCCCACCGGTGGCTCGCCGCCGTCCCTTCCCACCGGCACCAGCAGCACCCCGGTGCCGGGCGGCATCGGTGCTGCTGGCAGCCGTCCCGCAGCGAGCCTGAGCCCAAGGCGGACGCTGCCGAGCTCGACCGGAGGCTCGCCGTAGGCGCGTGGGCTGAGCAGGGTGCCCTCGCCCAGGTCGACCAGGGCGGTCCGGCCGACCACCTCCTCGAGCTGCCCGGACGACACCGTCTCCACCCCTGCCGCCGGAACCGCTGAGGTGACGCCGAGGTCGGCAGCGCTGATCACCTGGTCGCGGTAGACCGTCCGCTTCACCGTGAGGACCGGCTGGGCGCTGCTCAGGTTCGAGTACAGCAGCGCAGCACCCAGCCCACCCAGACAGACCGCCAGCACACCGACGGCCATCCAGCGCAGGTTCCGCCGGGTCCGCACCGGGCTTGCGCCCAACCTCTCCTCGGCCATCAGCCGACCCCCTTCCGCCGGGGCGGCTGGACCTGGGGTGGGCGCAGCGGCCGGTCCGGCGGTGCAGGGATCGTAGGCGAGTGGCGTGCCCGATTCCTAGGGCGCATTCGTACTCTGTGGAGAACCCGTACGGCTGTCCACAGCCCCGCGCCCGGGATCGGCGACGAGGATCCGCCTTGCCGAGCGCCGGCAACGCAGGTGGCACTAGGGTGTTCATCGTGAACGTAGAGGCGATGGCCGCCCTTTACCACGACCTGGTGGTGACAGCCTGCGAATGGCGGGCGATTGGGCTGGCCGACCCCCACGAGATGGCCGCCCAGGTCTTCGACCTGCTCGACGAGAACCGCGACCACAACCTGCAGGACCTCTACCGGGCGATCGACCGGGTGGTGCTGGCCAGCTACCAGAACTACTCCGACAGCATCAACCTGCTCCAGCGGTTGCAGCTCGGCACCATGCTCCAGGGGCCCCGCTCGGCCCCGCGGACCCCGGCTGACGAGTTCCTCAGGGCCCTCAGCAACCTGCGCGGACGCGACCGCCAGCTGCTGCAGCTGCGCTTCTGGGACGAGCTGGACGAGAACGAGGCCGCCGAGGTCCTCGGGATCAGCATCGAGGAGGTCCGCCAGCGCCTCGCCAAGGCCGGCATGCGGTACCTGAACAAGCTCCTGCGCAGCCACCCCGACCTGGCCATCAGCGACGTGATCGACACCATCGCCAGCATCAAGCCCGGGATCTACCGCCGCTACGGCGCCCTGTAGGCCGGTCGGGTGAGCCGTTCCGCGTGCGCAGGGACGGCGACACGCCGGATTTGCCCGTTCGGGCCCTTCGCGGCCGCGTTCAGTCTCAGTTCAGCAGCAGGTACAGCGACGGCATCGCGATGATCCCGATCACCAGCGTCACCGAAGTCATGAAGGCCGACAGCTCGACGTCCAGCCCCGCCCGGTCGGTGAACCCGGGCACCATGGACGCGATCGGGGCGAACAGCAGCATCACCACCACGACCCTGGCCTCCGCCGGCAGCGGCAGCAGCGTCCAGCAGGCCACGGCGGCCACGATGGAGAAGGCGTAGCGGACGGCGAGGTGGCGGGCGGCCGCGGCGTACTTCGACGGGTGCAGCTGAAGCTCGAGTCCGATCCCGATCATCAGCATCGCCAGGAACGGGTTCGCGGCCCCGACGGTGCTGGTGAAGGTGATCAGCAGGTCCGGCAGCCGCAGGTCCAGCAGCTTCAGCAGCAGGAGCGCAACGTAGGTAACGAAGACCGGCGACCTGGCGAGCATCCGGCCGGTGTCGCGCCACCGGTGGCTGCCGGGCTCGCCGGCCAGGCCCATCCCCCATCCGTAGCCGACGCCGGCCGAGCCGACAGCTGCGCCGATGTCGAACAGCGAGGAGTAGATCATCGCGTGCGGGCCCATGAAGCCGGAAAGGTACGGGGTGGCGAAGGCGCCGATGTTGTAGGTGCCCGAGTTGAGCACCGTGAACGCCTGCTCGCGGCGTCCGCGCCTGGCGGCGAGCAGGTACCCGATCCCCTGCTGGACCACGTTCACCACCAGGCCGAGCACGGTCAGCCCGAGCAGGGCGCGGTCCAGGTGGTAGTCGTTGAAGCTGGTCAGCAGGGCGCACGGCAGCGTGATCCCGAGCACCAGCCGGGCGAACAACCCGAAGTCGTCCTTGCTGACCCAGCCGAGGCGCTTGATCCCGAGGCCGATGCCGACGATCGCCACCAGCGAGAGTGCCCGCGCAGCGATCTCCAGCATGGCCGCAACCTACCTTCGTGGCCGGCCACCCCCGACCCGGACATCCCGAAGTGGACCGAACCGCCCGGCAGCGCCATGGAGTGGCCTTGCCCAGCGGTCGCGACCCCGACGCCGGGATCAGTCGAAGATCGGCTCCACGGTGCGGGTGCGCTTCAACTCGAAGAAGCCGGGATAGGCCAGGACGTTGACGAAGCCGTCCCACAGCCGGCCGGCCTCCTCCCCGCTCGGGGCCGGGGACATCACCGGGCCGAACAGGCTCATCCCGTTCACCCGGATCACCGGGGTGCCCACCTCGTCCCCGACGGCTGCGGTCACCTCCGCCTGCGCCGCCCGGAGTGCGGCGTCGTTGGCTCCGGTATCCCCGGCTGCAGCGAGCTCCACCGGCAGGCCGACCTCTGCCAGCGCAGCCTCGTGGGCCGGCCGCTGGTTCGGCTCCTTCCCCAGGTGGATGCGGGTGCCGAGAGCCGTGTAGAACGCTGCGAGCTTCTCCGGGTGCTCCTCCTGGACGGCGAGGGCGACCCGGGCGCCGGCCCAGGCGTTGTCCATCGTCCTGCGGTAGGACGCGCTCAGCTCCCGGCCCTCGTTCAGGACGGAGAGGCTCATCACATGGAAGACAGGCTCGACGTCGCGGACCTTTGCCACCTCTAGCGCCCAGCGGGAGGTCATCCAGGCCCACGGGCACAGCGGGTCGAACCAGAGATCCAGAGTCTGTCGGTCGGTCATTGGGCGAGTGTAGGTCGGTTCCTGGACCGGGCCGGTCGCCCGGACACCGCCAGCTACCCTCGACCGGTGATCCGCTTCGTGGTCCTCGACCTGGGCCAGGTGCTCGCTTCGCCGCCCGAGCTGTACCGCGCGCCGGCCGCGCTGCTCGGAGTGGACCCAGCCGCCTACGAGGCCTGGTACTGGACGCAGCGTCGCGCGTACGACACCGGTGGTCCGGACGCGGAGTACTGGCGGGGGATCCTCGACGGGCTCGGTGTCCAGCCGTCCGATGAGCTGACCAACGCTCTGGCCGACCTGGACGCCGAGTTGTGGACGCAACTGCGCCCCAGCGCCCGCCGGCTCCTGGAAACGGTCCGTGGCTGGCACGTGGGGACGGCCCTGCTGAGCAACGCCCCGCTCGCCCTCGGCCGGGCAGTTCGGCGCTCCGACTGGGTGCTGCACTTCGACCGGGTGTTCATCTCGGCCGAGCTCGGCGTGACCAAGCCCGATCCGGCGATCTTCGGCATCCTCACAGCCGAACTCGGGGTCGAGCCGGGCGAGCTCGCCTTCATCGACGACCGGCCGGCCAACGTCGCGGCGGCCATCGACTGCGGCTGGAACGCCCACCTCTGGGTGGACGACGCGGACTCCCTGGCCTGGCTCACCCTGGCCTGCGGCCGCTGACCCACAGGCTTTGAGTCTCCCGCCGAGGTCGGCGGGAGACTCAAATCCTGCGGGGGTGGCGGCGGGATCGAGACCGGGGTCAAGGGGTCGGGGTCAGCGCAGCGGCAGGTAGGCCGCCGCTGCGGTCGGCCCCGAGCCGTCCCAACCGCCGAAGACCAGCAGGCCATCCGGGCCGGCCACCACGGCCTGGCCGAGCAGGTTCCCACCCGGGGGTTCCGGCACGGTGCTCCAGGTGCGGCCGACCGGGTCGAGGAGACCGCTGCCGGTGAGCAGCAGGGCGCCGGCGGTGGTGGTGCGGCCGTAGCTCAGGCCGCCGTCCGACTTGGCCGGCTCGGGAAGTTGGGACCACACCCCGGCGGCCGGGTCGAAGATGCCACCAGCCGGGTGGTCGCGGCCCCAGTTGTCGACCTCGCCGCCGTCGTAGGAGCCCGGCTCCGGCAACACCACCAGGTCGCCCACAGCCCGGCCGGCCACGCCGACGACGTCGGAGTCGGGCAGGCGGCGCCACTTCCCGGTCGCCAGATCGAGTTCCGCCAGCCGGAAGACCGGCGCCTTGCCCCCGGATTCGGGTGGGACGGCCTTGGCGAACAGCAGGGCCCGGCCGCCCACCCAGACGAGCGTCCGCTCATAGGAAGCCTTCAGCGGATCGGCCGGCAGCCGGGTCCACTGGCCAGTGACCGGGTCGAAGAGCTCGTCGAAGGCTCCGGCCTCCTCTGTGCTCCACGCGACACTGGCCAGCCGGTCACCCAGAGCCACCAGCACCCCACCCCCGGCCGGGGCCGGCAGCTGCGACCAGGCGTCGGTGCCGGCGTCATAGGCGAGGACCGCTGCCGTCGGGCCGTAACCAAGCTGGAAGTACAGCCGCCCGGACACCACCACCGGTTCGCCCCCCGACAGGGCGACCGGAGCATCGGCGATCCGGCGCCAGGTGCCGGTGGCCGGGTTGAAGGCTGCCCCGTCCCTGAGCAACCGGTCGGGCGCGATGCAGTCGGCGTTCGGGGGGCAGGGGGCGCTCAACTGACCACCGACAAGGAAGAACTCGCCGTCCAGCCAGGCGCCGGCGGAGTTGGAGCGCGGCGACAGGGGCGAGTCCGACAACCCCGCCCACTCGCCGGGGGCAGGCGCGAAGCCGGGCAGTGAAGCCGCGCTGGCCCGGTCCTCGGCATCCATGGGTGCCGCGCCACCAGCCGCTTCGGGCAGGCCGGCGACGGTTGCAGCTGAACCGGCTCCGCCGCCCAGCTGCGGCAGGATCAGGACCCCGGCGCCTGCGACGACCACAACGGCCGCAGCAGCAGCCAGGCCCCTGAGCCACCGGCCGCGGGTGGCCAGGCCCGGCGCTGCGGCCGCCTTGAGCTCCTCGGGGTCCAGCGGGCGGAACGACTCGACCGGGACGGAGCCGCGCAGCGCTTCGGTGAAGGCCCGCTCCTCGCGCTCGAAGTCCTCAGTCATGCTCGCCGCCGGCCAGCTTCGCCCGCAGCGCCTGCAGCGCCCGGTGGACGTGGGAGCGGGCCGTCCCTTCGGGACAGCCGAGGATGTCGGCGATCTCGGCGAAGGTCCGGTCCTCGTAGAACCGCAGCACAACGGCTGCGCGCTGCATCGGCGGCAGTTCGCCGCACAGCCGCAGGGCCTGGTCGGCGTCGGCCAACGCCTCGGCCGCATCCGGTACCGACGGGGCCGGGCCGAGCAGGGAGGGATCAGCAGCCGGGAAGACCCGGCGGACCTTCCGCCAGGCCGAGACGTGGGCGTTCACGATGCTGCGCCGGACGTAGGCGTCCACCTCACCGCGGGCCGCGATCTGCGGCCAGCGCGGGTACAGCCCGAGCAGCGCGTCCTGCACGGCGTCGTGGGCGTCGTCGGAGTTGCGCGTGACCAGGTAGGCGAAACGCAGCAGCGCCGCCGAGCGGGTGGTCACGTAGTCCTCGAAGGTGCCGACGCCGACGCCAGCGACCACCGCCACCGGCTCGCTCACGCCAACCCCCGTCCAGACTGTCACCCAGTCAACACGCACCGGCCGCCAGGAAAGTTGCGCTACTCGCCGGGGAAGCGCACCCGCACCTGGGACCGGATCTCGTCCAGTACCTCCATGATGGCGACAGTTTCGTCCAGCGGCAGCCGTGGCGACTCAGTGAACCCGTCTGCGACCAATTGGGCGAAGTGCGCAGCCTCGTAGGCCAGCCCCTGGTGCCCGACCAGCTCGGGGGGCTCGCTGGTGATGCTCACTCCCGAAGGGTCGACCAGGCGGACCCGGCCGGGGGCGTAGAAGTCGCCGTCCAGCTCGATCCGGCCGAGGCTGCCGCTGATGCTGGCAGTCGTGGGGGTCCTCGCTGCCAGGGTGCAGCTCACCAGGGCCTGGGCCTCCGGGTGGTCGGCGAACCGGGTCAGCTGGGCCGCCACCTGCCGGTCAACCCCGGTCTCGGTGTGCGAGCCGGCCGCCAGCACGGCACCGGGCAGTCCGAGCGCTAAGGCTGCGAAGGAGATCGGGTAGATGCCGAGGTCGAGCAGTGCCCCGCCGGCGAGTTCTGGCAGGTGCAGCCGCGGCACCCGATCGGCGGGCAGGAGCTGGCCGTGGTCGGCGATGACCGTCTCCAGCGTGCCCAGCGCCCCGTCGGCCAGCAGCTGCCGGACGATGTCCGTGCGCGGGAGGAACCTGGTCCACATCGCCTCCATCAGGGCCACCTGCGCCTTGCGCGCGGCAGCGACCACCCGGCGGGCCTCCTTGGCGTTGCGGGTGAACGCCTTCTCCACCAGGACGTGCTTGCCGGCCTCGATGGCCAACAGCGCCTGCTCGGCGTGCTCGCTGTGCGGGGAGGCGATGTAGACCGCCTGCACCGCCGGGTCGGCCACCAGTTCGGCGTAGGAGCCGTGGACGGTGGGCACGCCGAAGTCGTCTGCGAAGGCCCGGCCACGCTCGAGGGAGCGGGAGCCGACCGCCACCAGCCGTTGCCGCGTGGAGGCGCGCAGCGCGGAAGCGAACCGCCGGGCGATGCCGCCGGGGGCGATGATCCCCCAGTTCAGTGGCGGAGCTTCTGCCGGATCGGGGACGCGGGAGGACGGCAGGATCGTGGAGATGGCCATGCAGCAAACCTACGAGCACCGGAGCAGGCCGCGCCAGCGCCCGGCTGTTGCCACCAGGTGGCAACTGCTTGCCGCCGCGCCTGCCTTGGCCCTAGAATGTAAGAAATCTAACTATCTGGGGGGCCAGGTGGGCGCGCCGGTACCGGCCGACCGCATCGACGCCGCGATGAGCGGCTTCATGCGGTACTTCCTGGTCTACGTGAACCCGGTGCTGCATCGCACGGAGTACCGGGGGCGGTCCTACTCCGAGCTGGAGATCATCGCCTGCATGGCGCTCAGCGTGCTGGGCCCGATGCGCCCCAGCGGCCTCAGCCGGGGCCTGCGGATCGAGAAGGGCACGCTCACCTCGGTGATCCGGCGCCTGCGCGAGCTCGGCCTGATCGAGCGCACCGAGGTGGTCGGTGACGAACGCGGCTACCGGGTCTCACTGACCGCTGCCGGCAACCAGCTCATCGAGCACCTCACCGAGCAGCGCCGCCGGGGCTTCCGGGAACTGTTCGCCACCATGGACCCGGAGACGGCTGAAGCAGCGGCCCGGGGCGTCGACCTGCTGACGACTCACCTCAGGAACTGGGAGGAACAACATGGCCAGGTGGGCTAGCCGCAAGGCGACCGCTGCGGTCGACTGGCGCAGGGCCGCCGACCCCGACGACCTGAGGGAGTACGACGCCTTCGGTCCCTGGATCGACCAGGTGAGTTCGGAGCTCGGGATGCCGAGGATCTTCCGGCCCTGGTACCCCGAGTTCCGCGACGCCGAGTTCCTGCTCAAGATCCCGAGGGACATCGACCGGGCATCCGCCCGCCCGGGCATGGACCTGTACGCAGCGGTCCTCGCCGTCCACGAGCAGGGGGTCTGCCTGCTGCGAAACGAGGACGGCCACGTCACCCGCCAGGATGCGGCCTGGACGCAGGTGGTGGCCTGCAGTACGTACACGAACCTGCTGCTGGCCCGCTGGTCACTCCTGCTCTCCGACGGCTCGGCGATCCACGTCCGGCACAACAGCGTCGGCACCCCCACCATGGCGAAGGTCACCCGGTTCGTGAGAGCCCGCACGGTGAGCGAGTTCGAACCACTGAGCCAGCCGGCGCTGCCGCCCGTCCCGGTGCCCCAGGACATCTTCGGCAGCAAGCTGGCCAACCTGCAGTGGACGTTCCCGGCCCCCGTGGTCCCGATCCACGTCGAGCCCAAGAACCGGCTCTGCCGCGACCGTAGGAACCGGCGGCGGCTGTCCACCGGGGTCATGGTCGTCGACACCCCACGGGAACTGGTCCTGGTGAGCTGCGGCGAACCGGTGCGCCCGCTGTTCCTGCCGAACTACGCCACGAACGTGTTGATCGTGCCCTACGGCGGCCTGACGTCCTTCGATGTCGTCCCGCCGGAAGACGGCCGGCCGCACACGTTCAGTTCCCTCGTGCTGCGCTCGGGTCGCCAGGAGCTGGCCCAACCCTGTCTCGACCACCCGGTGGCGGCGGTCACAGCCCTTGCTGCCCGCGGGGTCCCGCAGGGGAGCCCCGTCGAGGACGCCGTCGGTCTCAGGTGAGCGTCGCCACCAGGATCGCCTTGATCGAGTGCATCCGGTTCTCGGCCTGGTCGAAGACGATCGAGGCCGGGGACTCGAACACCTCGTCGGTCACCTCGAGCTCGGGCAGCCCGAACCTGGAGTGGACCGCCTCCCCCACTTCGGTGTCGCGGTTGTGGTAGGCGGGCAGGCAGTGCATGAACTTCACCTCGGACACCCCGGTCCGGTCCAGCAGGGCGCTGTTCACCTGGTAGTCGCGCAGCAACAGGATCCGCTCCGTCCACACGCTCTCCGGCTCACCCATGGAAACCCAGATGTCGGTGTGCAGGAACTGGCAGCCCTTCACCCCGTCGAGGTCCTCGGTGAGGGTGATCCTAGCGCCGGTCCCGGCTGCGATCCGTCGGGCCGTGGCGATCACCTCGGCCGGCGGCAGCAGCTTCTCCGGCGCGACGAGGCGCACGTCCATGCCGAGCAGTGCACCGCCGATCAGCAGCGAGCAGCCGACATTGAACCGGGCGTCCCCGACATAGGCATAGGCGATGTCGTGGTCGTCGAGGCCGGAGGCCTCGCGCATGGTGAACATGTCGCAGAGGCTCTGGGTCGGGTGCCACTCATCGGTCAGCCCGTTCCACACCGGGACGCCGGAGTGGCGAGCGATCGTCTCGACCGTCGACTGGTGGGCGCCGCGGTACTCGATGCCGTCGAACAGCCGGGAAAGGACGCGGGCGGTGTCGGCGGGTGACTCCTTGTGGCCCAGCTGGGAGGAGTTGCCGTCCATCTGCGTGACGTGGGCGCCCTGCTGGTGGGCTGCAACCTCGAAGGCGCTGCGGGTACGGGTGGAGGTCTTCTCGAAGATCAGGGCGAGGTTCATCCCGCCGAGCAGCTGACGCTCGGCGCCGGCCTTCCGCGCGCCCTTCAGCTCCCCGGTCAGGTCCAGCAGGTCGCGCCACTCCCCCGGGGTGAAATCCTGCTCCTTGAGGAAGTGCCGACCGGTCAGGCTCTTGGCCACCGTGTGCCTTTCTGCATCTCATCCGATAGGAGAACTCTGCCAGCCATGACAGCATTGGGGGATGCTCGTCCGTTTCCTCGCCAGCGCCGCGGCACTGGCGGTAGCCACCTGGGCCCTGCCCGGGATCACGCTCGCCGACAATGACTTCTGGAGCAAGGCGGTCACCATGCTCGTGGTGGCTGCGATCTTCGGCGTGGTGAACAGCATCATCAAACCACTGTTCAAGTTCGTCAGTGCCCCGCTGATCCTGATCACCCTCGGGCTGTTCCTCCTGGTCATCAACGCCGGCCTGCTGCTGCTGGTCTCCTGGGCGGCCGAGCAGCTGCAACTGGGCTGGCACGTCGCCGACTGGGGCTCGGCGATCTGGGGCGCCCTCATCGTCTCCGTCGTCAGCTTCATCCTGAACGCCTTCTTCAACAAGCGCGGTGAGAACCATCGGTGACGCCTGACATCAAGTTCGTCTGCTGGGGCAACATCTGCCGCTCGCCGATGGCTGAGGTGGTGGCCAAGGCGTACGCGGCGAGGGAAGGACTCAAGGGAGTCACCTTCAGCAGCGCCGGGGTCAGCGCCGAGGAGGCCGGGAACCCGATCGACCCGCGCGCGGAAGCGACGCTCCGGGCAGCCGGCTACCGCCCGGGACCGTTCACCGCGCACCGGATCACCGCGGCCGAGGCCACCTCCGCCGCGATGCTCATCGGCATGGAGCCGTTGCACCTGGACAGGCTGCGCGGGCTGGTCCCCGGCGCGCACAATCTGTACCTGCTCACCGACTTCGACCCGGACGCCGTGCCCGGGTCGGCGATCGAGGACCCGTGGTACGGCGACGACTCCGACTTCCAGACCACCCTCGAAGAGATCGAGTCGGCGATGCCCGAGGTGCTGAAACGGGCGGCCGAGCTGGCCGCAAGGTGAGCTCCGGGACGGTCGTCCGGCATGCTGGCGGGCTGTCTCGAACCAAGCGGGCCCGGGGCATGGCAGGCTGAGGACATGCATATCCTCGTTGTCGATGACGACCAGGCGGTCCGCGACTCGCTGGCCCGGTCGCTGCACTACTCCGGTTGGGAAGTCACGACGGCCAGCGACGGGATCGAGGCCCTGGCCCGACTGTCCGCGATGCGCCCGGACGCGGTGATCATGGACGTGATGATGCCCCGGCTCGACGGGCTGGAGACCACCCGGTCGCTGCGGGCCTCCGGCAACGACGTGCCGATCCTGGTGCTCACGGCGCGGGACGCGGTCGGCGACCGGGTGGACGGCCTCGACGCCGGCGCTGACGACTACATGGCCAAGCCGTTCTCGTTCGAGGAGTTGCAGGCCCGGCTGCGGGCCCTCACCCGGCGGGCGCGGCCGGCGACAGACGAACCGGGTGCAGAGGTGCTGGCCTTCGCCGACCTCAGCCTCGACCTGCAGACCCGGGAGGTGACCAGGAGCGGGCGGCGGATCAGCCTCACCCGCACCGAGTTCGCGTTGCTGCAGACCTTCCTGGAGAACCCGCGTCGCGTCCTGGAGCGCAGCTGGTTGCTGAACGAGGTCTGGGGCTTCGACTTCCCGACCACGGCCAACTCGCTGGAGGTCTACATCGGGTACCTGCGCCGCAAGACCGAAGGTGAGGGTGAGTCGAGGCTGATCCACACCGTGCGCGGCATCGGGTACGTGCTGCGCGAGACCCCACCGTGATCCGCTGGTTGCGATCGGTCCTCTCGGTCAGTAACCGGCCCCTGCACGACCGGCTCACCGCCCTCATCTCCGCGGCGGTGGCCGGTGCGGTCGCCATCACCGGCATCGCTGCCTACGTGATCACGACGGTCGCCGTCTATGACCAGCTGGACCGGGAACTCATCGACATCGCCGCCGTGACCAGCAACTGGATCTCCGGTGACATCGAGAGCATGGGCGGGCTGAACAGCGACGCCCTGGCGACGGCGAACGTCACCGTGCTGGTGATCCGCTCGGACAACCGGACGATCGCCCCGCCCGGGGCGACCACCGTGCTGGTGCCGAGCGCCCGCGAGATGGCTGTCGCACGCACCCAGACCGGGTCGTCGGCCCGCACCGGTGTCGACACCGAGGGCGAGTCCTACCGCATCGTCGCCGTGCCGCTCACCGACGGCACCAACCACTACGCGCTGGTGCTGGGTCGCCCGCTGCAGGCCACTGACGAGATCCTGCGCATCCTCGCGTTCTCGCTGCTCACCTTCGGCCTGCTGGCCGTCCTGGTGGCCGGCGCGATCGGCTGGGTGATCGCCCGGTCCGGCCTCGAGCCGATCCAGCGGCTGACGGAGGCGGTCATCCGGGTCACCGAGACCGACCAGCTGGAGGCCATCGAGCCGGGCGGGATGGACGAGCTCACCGACCTGACCCGCTCCTTCAACACGATGATGAGCACCCTGGCCTCCTCCCGCGAGCGCCAACGGCGCCTGATCGGTGACGCCGGGCACGAGCTGCGGACGCCGTTGACCTCGCTGCGCACCAACGTCGAACTGCTGATCGCCGACGACCGCCAGGGAATGCTGCCGGCGGGAGCGCGCGGGGAGATCCTGCGGGACATCGCGGCACAGCTCGGGGAGTTCACCCAGCTGATCGGTGACCTGGTGCACCTGTCGCGAGAGGACAAGGTGGAGGCCCACCCCGAGCCGATCGACCTGCGGGACGTGGTGAACAGCTCGGTCACCCGGGCCAAGCGGCGCGGTCCCGGCCTGGTCTTCGACGTCCAGCTCGACCCGCTGTTCCTGGTCGGCGAGCCGGACAGCCTGGAGCGGGCGATCACGAACCTGCTCGACAACGCCGTCAAGTTCTCCCCGCCGGGCGGGACGGTCACCGTCCGGCTGATCGGGGACCGGCTGCGGATCAGTGACGAGGGCCCCGGGGTTGCCGAGGCGGACCTGCCGCACGTGTTCGACCGGTTCTACCGGTCCGACCAGGCCCGCAACACGCCCGGCTCAGGGCTCGGCCTCTCGATCGTCGCGCAGACGATCAAGGCGCACGGCGGCTGGGTCAAGGCCGGCCGGTCAGAGACCGGCGGCGCCGAGTTCACGATCCGGCTGCCCGGGAGCAGCACCCCGCCGGAGGGCGCGGAGAGCGGGGATGACGAGGGCACGGTACTGCTGCCCCGACAGACCGGCTGAACCTTCGCAGGAGACACAGGTGGCGGCGGCGGCCCGGAGGGGTTGGGGCCGCCACCGCCGTTCTTGGGGGGTCACAACTGTGTGAACCTGAGCAGCTGTGGCGCTCAGATTCTTACAGGTGCTGCCCGGGTTGCTCAGTAACCACGCGAGGTGTCAGCAGAGGCAAATTCCCCCGACAGCGACTGGACGTAGTCAGCGACGGTTGTCGGCTTGGAGAACATCGGGTAGTCGTAGGCGATCGCGTTGTCGTGCTCTGCGTTGGAGGTGGCCCCGACCGCATCGGTGAGGGTGATCACCTCGTAGCCGCGCTCATAGGCCGACCGCATGGTCGACTCGACGCAGCAGTTGGTGAGGAAGCCGGCCAGCACGATGGTGGTGATGCCCTTGGACCGCAGGATGAAGTCGAGATTGGTCGAGCCGAAGGCGTCCAGCCCCCGCTTGCCCTCAAGGACCACCTCACCGTCGGCCGGGGCCACATCGCCGACGATCTCGCAACCCCAGGTGCCCTTGACGAACGCATTGGAGTCGACGACGCCCTTCAGGATGCCGTAGGGGTGGCTGGTGATCTCGAAGTAGCCGGCCTGGAAGGAGATCGGGCTGTGCACGATGGTCACCCCGGCAGCCCGGGATGCCTTCAGGGCCTGGCTGGCGTTGGCCAGCATTCCGGTTGCGGCCATCGAGCCCTCGACCGCGCCGTGCAGGGCACCACCCTCGCTCGTAAAGTCGTTCTGGAACTCGATCAGGACAAGCGCCGTTGTTGACGGGTTCATTCGCTGCTCCTCTCTTCATGCCTTCCGGACACTCGTCCGGAAGGCCAGCGACTGACTTCGGGGGGCTCTGGGTTCCGCGCTCACCGGCTCTCAACGGGGGCGGCAGCGACTGCTCCGGACACCTCGGCCAGCAGTTCCACCACATGCCGGTACGGCTTGCCGGTGGCCCTGGTCAGGCCGAGTTCGCAGGTGCGGTTGCAGCTGGCGTGAGCTTCGGCGTCGAGCTCAGCCGCCTCGGCCGCCTCCCGACGGGTTGCCGAAGCCGTGAGCTCCGGGTGCAGCATCCCACGGTCACCGGCAAAAGCGCAGCACCCCCAGTCCAGGGGCACGTTCACCTGCTCGGCCACTGCGCGCGAGACCTTCACCAGGTCGGCGTTCAGGCCCATCTGGGTGGAGGAACAGGTCGGGTGGATGGTGAGGGAGCCCAGCTTGCGGTACTCGCCGAGCACCGGCAGGACGTGGGTGGCGACGAACGCGACCGAGTCGATCACCTCGACGTGGAGCTCCGGGTCGGTCTCGATCATGTGCCTGAAGCCCTCGGTGCAGCTCGAGGCGTCGCACACCACCGGGAGCCGGCCGTTCTCGGTGGCTTCCCGGATCACCGGGAGCACCCGCTCGCGCATCTCGGCATAGCCGTCCGGGATGCCCTTGCTCGACCACGGCGTTCCGCAGCACATCGACTCGA
>CAYQXH010000048.1:0-15925 GCA_964421325.1 uncultured Propionibacteriaceae bacterium | reverse complement strand
TGGCAAGTCGAGGAATCGACTGGGGTTTGATCGGGCCGCGCGAGGGCGAGCGGCTGTGGGAGCGCCACGTCCTGAACTCGATCGCCGCCAGTGAGCTGATCCCCGACGGCGCGACCGTGGTGGATGTCGGCAGTGGTGCCGGCCTGCCGGGGATCCCGCTGGCGATCCTCAGGCCCGACCTCCGGGTGACCCTGCTGGAGTCGCTGCTACGCCGGGCCGGTTTCCTGGAGCTGGCGGTGGCCGAACTCGGCCTCGACGGCCGCGTCCAGGTGGTTCGCTCCCGCGCCGAGGACCACCGCGAGCGCTACGCGGTGGTGGCCAGCCGGGCGGTGGCCCCACTCCCCCGCCTGATCGGCTGGTGCGCTCCGCTGATGACCCGTTCCGGCCGACTGCTCGCCCTGAAGGGTTCAACGGCCGCAGATGAGCTCGCCGAGTCCTCGGCCGCGCTGCGAAGGGCACGGCTGCAGGGCAAGGTGCACGAACTCCCGGTGCCGGGCACCGAAGAGGTCACCTGGGCCGTCGAGCTGACCCGGGCCTGATCGGCGCCGCCTTCGCGATGGCGGTGCCGGGCCCGGCCCTGGCGGATCGCCTGCCGGTCCACTACAGGGCGATGCCGCCGGTCGATCCAGATGGCGGACTGGCACAGGTCACGCTGGTGGAACGTCACCCACTGCCGGTCGAGACCCTGAAGGCCTGACTATGGCGGCTCGAAGGGTTTCCGGCGGCGGACCGCGTTCTTGGCGTGGTCGGGGGACACTCTCCCTCCGGATCCCTTGCGACCGGGACCCGCGATGAAGTTGGCCGACCTGATCCCGCGGCCGGTGTGGTACCCGGACCGTCGTCGGGGCGGCTGGCTCGGTCCTTCGTCAGACGGTCCGCACCCGAGGACGAGATCAGGGCAGGCCGGAGGGCGAGGGCTGTCCCCGGCCACGGCGGCACGGTCGGGGCGGGGGGTCGGTAGTGGCAGCGTGGCCAGTGGGTCGGTCGGGCCGCGGTACAGCGGCGCGTGGTGCGATCCGCGCGGCTCGCTGGAGTTGCGGTCCGCCTGGCCCGGGGGAACCCCTATCCTGATGTTTCACGTGAAACCCCCCAGGAGAACCATGACCATCACTCCCCCGCCCACCCCGCGCCGGGTGGTGTTTGACGAGCCGGAGTTCGGCGACCCGCGCGCGCTCGTCCCGGACGACCTGGAGTTCGATGTTTCACGTGAAACAACGCTTCCGAAGCCGACCAGACCACGAACCCTGGTGATCGCGAACCAGAAGGGCGGCGTCGGCAAGACGACGACGGCTGTGAACATCGCGACGGCATTGGCCCTCGGTGGCCTCACCGTGCTGGTGATCGACCTCGACCCGCAGGGGAACGCCTCCACGGCTCTGGGGATCGAGCACCACGAAGGGGTCCAGGGCACCTACGAAGTACTGACGGCCAACTCCCCCATCGAATCGTTGATCAAGCCGTCCCCCGAGTCCGATGGCCTGTGGGTGTTGCCGGCGACGATCGACCTGGCCGGAGCTGAGATCGGCCTGGTCAGCACACCGGCGCGGGAGAGTCGCCTCCTCCACGCGCTCCGGGCCTTCAAGGACAAGTACCACCCCGACTACGTCTTCATCGACTGCCCGCCCTCGCTCGGCCTGCTCACCCTGAACGCGCTGGTGGCGGCCGAGGAGATCCTGATCCCGATCCAGTGCGAGTACTACGCGCTGGAGGGCGTGTCCCAGCTGCTGCGGACGATCAACCTCGTCAAAGGCTCGATGAACGACCACCTGCGACTGACCACCGTCCTGCTGACCATGTACGACGGCCGTACCCGCCTGGCGGCGCAGGTGGCAGCCGAAGTCAGGCAGCACTTCAGTGCCGAGACGCTGAAGGCGGCCATTCCGCGCTCGGTGCGGGTATCTGAGGCCCCGAGCTACGGCCAGTCGGTGATCACCTACCACTCCGCCTCTGCCGGCGCCCAGGCCTACCTGGACGCGGCTGCCGAGATCGCGGCCCGGGGCGTGGAGAGCGAAGCGACGGACGAGAGGTCAGCATGAACGCACCCAAGCAGCGCACCGGTCTCGGCCGGGGGCTGGGGGACCTGCTCCAGCGCACCGATCCGGAGCTGGCGCCGCACGGCACGGAGACAGCCGAGGTCCAGCCCCCGGAGGGCGCGCGGTTCGCCGAAGTCCCGGTGCACCAGATCCGCCCGAACCCCAAGCAGCCGCGCACGGTCTTCGACGAGGACGCGCTGGCCGAGTTGGTCTCCTCGATCTCCGAGGTCGGCCTGCTGCAGCCCGTGGTCGTCCGGCCGCTGGATGACGGTGGCTTCGAGCTCGTGATGGGGGAGCGGCGACTCCGGGCAAGTCAACAAGCCGGTTTATCGACAATTCCGGCGATCATCCGTCGCACCGAGGATGCCGACCTGCTGCGCGATGCGCTGCTGGAGAACCTGCACCGGGCCCAGCTGAACCCGCTGGAGGAAGCCGCGGCGTACCAGCAGATGATGAGTGACTTCGCCTGCACGCAGGAAGAGCTCTCACTGCGGATCAAACGGTCCCGGCCCCAGATCTCCAACACGATCCGGCTGCTCCAGTTGCCGGCCCCGGTGCAGCGCCGGGTCGCCGCCGGCGTGCTGAGCGCAGGACACGCCCGCGCGCTGCTGATGCTTCCGGACACCTCGGCCATGGAGCACCTGGCCACCCGGATCGTCGCGGAGGGCCTGTCAGTGCGGGCAGCTGAGGAGATCGTTTCGGTGGGGGAGCACGGTACCCGGCGTGCACCCAGGTCGAAGCGACCGGTGGAGCTCTCCCCGGCAGCCGAGGAGCTGCAACGCGAGCTCACCGAGCGCCTGGACACGCGGGTGCTGGTCAGTGAGGGTCGCAACAAGGGCCGGATCGTGATCGAGTACGCCGGTGCAGAGGATCTGGAGCGGATTGCTGCTTTATTGACATAGCGACCTATCGCCTTGTCGACAAAGCTCTATGGACAGTGAACGGCCGTGGGACGGACGCGACCGAGTTGCCCCGACCAGCCCCCGGCTGCGGATCAGGGACGGTAGGGCGGACCCAGCCGGCCCTGGACCGGGTTCGGAGGGGACGGCGGGCCCAGCCAGCCATTGCCGGGTCCTGGAGGTGCGGCGGGCTCGGCCAACTGTTGGGCGGTCTCAGGAGGGTGCCGACCGGCCCGACGAGCGCAACGGCCTCAACCAGCGGCGAGTGCGAGGCGCATTCGCTCGACGGTGAAGACGAGGCCGGGGTACTGCGTCTTGTCGATGGTCTCGAAGCCGAGGCGGCGGTACCAGGCCGACAGCCGCGTGTTCTCGGCAACGATGCCGATGGCCAGCGCTTCGGCGCCGGCGGCCCGCGCGCGACGGACGCCTTCGGCAACCAGGGCGGCACCGTGACCGGAGTGCCGCGTGCCGGGGTCAACCGCGAGGTGCCGCAGGCTCCAGACCTCCGGCCGCGACTTCGACGGGCCGGCGAACGCGCAGCCGAGGATCCGACCGCCCTCCTCGACGGCGAACAGCCCGAAGCCCTTGGCGACCACGGCCGGGATCGCCGAAGGATCCCAGAAGGCCGGGTTCGCAGGCGTGTTCTCGCTTGTGATGCCGAAGTCGGAGACCTCAGTGCCGAAGCCGGCCCGTAGCACGGCCAGGCACTCCGGGTAGCGGTCGGCGGTGACGTCGATGATCCGGCCAGCGGTCCCGACCGGCTCGACCAGCGGTGGCTCGGGAAGGCTCACTGGACCTCCGGCGCCACTTCCCCGATGGCCGCGAGCCGGGCCTGCACGTCCTTGCGGGCGGAGTACTCGGCCCAGAACGACAGGAAGGGCACGGTGCCGGCGAGGGCGATCAGCAACAGCCGTCCCCACGGCCAGTGCACGCGCCTGCCGAGGTCGTAGGCGGTGATCAGCAGCACCATGTAGAGCCAGCCGTGCGGCACTCCGGTGAGGGTGACCACGATGCCGTTCCCGCCCAGGTACTTCAGCGGCAACCCGACCAGCACCAGCACCACGAGCAGGACGCCAACGACGTAGGCCATGATCCGGTACCGCACCAGGGCCCCCCGGACACCCGGCGCCTGGTCTGCGGTAAGGACTGGCAAGGTTTCTGCCGGTGAACTCATTCTTCCTCCTGCTGCGAAAGCCTACCGAGGCTGCCGTGCCGGCCCAGCGTCCGGACGAACCGGACGGTCATGAAGGCGGCGAAGGCCGCGAACACCCACCACTGCAGCGCGTAGCCCACGTTCTGGATGGCACCCTCGCCCGTCGGCAACGTGACCGTGGCCGGCCCAAGGCCCTGGGTCGCTGAGTCGGCGGCCGTCAGGGTGATGAACCCCGGCAGCACCTGCTGGGGCCAGAACTGGGCCAGCGCAGGCAACCTCACCGAGCCCAGCTCTGCGGCGGTGTCGGTGCCCCCCGTTCCCGGCTCCGACGGCAGGAAGATGCCGGTCTGGTCGAGCTGTCCCGCCGGCGGGGCTGGCAGCTGCCCGGAGCCGGGGGCCGGCAGCGTCCCCCTGACCACGGGGAGCACCCGCCCGTCGGACAGCAGGAGGGCTGAAACCACCCGGACCGTGCCGTCCTCGGCCACCACCCGGGCCTGCTGGTCGGGCAGGTACGTCCCGGTGGCCGTGGCCGGCTTGCCGTAGACGTCCCCGACGGTGCCATCGGTGGCGACGAAGTCCAGCAGTCGCACCGGCGGCTGGGCCGCCCTCGCCGCCGCCGACTCGTTCTCCTTGTTCTCGAAGACCCGCATCTGCCACAGGCCGAGGCCGAGCATCGTCATGGTGAGCGCCGTCCCGACCACGGCGATCAGCCATTGCCTTGCCCGAACCGCCATTGGGCCGACGCTAGCCGACGTGCCGGGACCAGGCGTTGTCAACCAGCTGCGCGCACAGCAACCCGAAGTCGTAGCCGGCGGCCTCAACGGCCTGGGGGAGCAGCGAGGTCTCGGTCATCCCCGGGGCGACGTTGGTCTCGATGAACACCGGGGTGCCGTCCGGACGCACGATGATGTCGGCGCGGGACAGGTCCCGCAGCCCGAGCACCCGGTGGGCCGAGATCGCCAGGTCGGCGCAGGCCGCGGCAACCTCGTCGGTCAGTTGCGCCGGGACGATGAACCGGGTCTCACCGGCCGTGTAGCGAGCCGTGTAGTCGTAGATGCCGGAGTTCGGCCGGATCTCGACAGCCGGGAGGGCGATCGGCTTGCCGTCCAGCTCGACGACGGTTACCGCAACCTCGGTGCCGTCGATGAACTCCTCGATCACGGCCAGGTCCCCGTAGGCGTAGGCACCGACCATCGCCGAGGGCAGGCCGGCCTCGGCGTCGACCTTGGAGCACCCGAGGGCCGAGCCGCTGCGGGCCGGCTTCACCATCATCGGGAAACCGATCCGCTCCCCGAGGGCGGTGACCAGGGCTGCCGCGCCCAGCTCGCGGAACATGTCGTGTGGCAGCGCAGCCATCGCCGGCCGGGCCAGCCCGGCCTGGGCGATCAGCGGACCCCCGACGGCCTTGTTGAACGAGCGCCGGCAGGCGGCCGGCTCGGAGCCGACGTAGGGCACGTCCAGCAGCGCGAGCACCTGCTGCAGGCCGCCGTCCTCACCAACGCCGCCGTGCAGCACCGGGAAGGCGACCGGGCTGTCCAGACCGCGCAGCAGTTCCAGCAGGTCGGGGGTCAGGTCGGACTCGATGACCTGCTTGCCCTGGTCGCGCAGCGCCTGGGCCACCCGCCGCCCGGAGCGCAACGAGACCTCGCGCTCGTGCGAAAGCCCGCCGGCGAGCACGACGATCGGGCCGTGGGGACGAAGATCGGACATTGCTTGCTCCCTAACTGATATCGGGTGCCGGGCCGGTGGAAAGGTCCAGGTGCCGCGGCGAATCGGCACCGAGGCCGAAGGTGCGGTGCAACTCCAGCTCCTGCTTGAGCACCTCGCCGAGCCGGCGGGTGCCTTCGTAGATGCGGTCTGGGGTGGGGAAGCAGAAGGACAGGCGCATGTTCCTGCTGCCGAGGCCGTCGGCGTAGAAGGCCGTCCCCGGGGTGTAGGCGACCCTCGCCGTCACCGCCCGGGGCAGCATCGCCTGACTGTCCAGCCCCTCGGGCAGGTTCACCCACACGAAGAACCCGCCATTGGGGTGGGTCCAGGTGGTGCCCTCGAGCATGTGGTCGCTGAGGCCGGCGAGCATCGCGTCGCGGCGCAGGCGGTACATGTCCCGGAAGACCACGATCTGCGCCCGCCAGTCGAACTCGTCGAGGTAGGTGGCGATCGCGAACTGGCTGAACACCGGGGGACAGAGGGTGGCGGCCTCCTGCGTCAGCACCAGCTTCTCCCGGACGGCGTGGGGGGCCAGCACCCACCCGACCCGGAAGCCCGGGGCGAAGATCTTGGAGAACGAACCGAGGTAGACGACGTTGTCTGCGTCCATCGAGCGCAGGGCCGGCAGCGGCTCGGCCTCAAGCGTCAGCAGCCCGTAGGGGTTGTCCTCGATGATCAGCAGGTCGTGCTGCTTGGCAACCGCGATGATCTCCCGGCGACGCTCCAGGCTCTGGGTGACCCCGGTCGGGTTCTGGAAGTTCGGGATCGTGTAGAGGAACTTCACCCGCTTCCCGGCGGCCTTGAGGGTGACCAGGGCGTTCCGGAGGGCCTCCGGCTCGATGCCGAACTCGTCCATCGAGACGTGCACGATCTGGCACTGGTAGGCCCGGAAGGTACCGAGCGCGCCGACGTAGCTGGGCGCCTCGGCCAGCACGACGTCACCGGGATCGCAGAACACCCTGGTGACCAGGTCGAGGGCCTGCTGGGAGCCGCAGGTGACCACGATGTCGTCGGCGTGGGCCTGGATCTGCTCCTCGGCCATCACCTCGACGATCTTCTCCCGCATGAACGGTTCGCCCTGCCCGGAGCCGTACTGCATCGCCTGGGTACCGCGGTCGTTGATCAGGCGGTCGACGGCAGAGGCCAGCGCCTCCCGCGGGAGGTCGGCGATGTTGGGCATGCCCCCGGCGAGGGAGACCACCTCGGGACGGTTCGCCACGGCGAACAGCGCGCGGACTGCGGAGACCGTCAGTCCGTGGGTTCGTTCGGCGTACGCATCGATGTAGGGGTCCAACCGCGTGTCGCGGCGGGCCGGCTCAGGCAGGCTCACCGCACCAGACTGCCGTACCTCGGCCCTAGGATGAAACCGACCCACCCGACGGGGTGGCGATCCGATCTGGGGGTGGTATGGCGCGACTGTCGATGGTGACCCTGGCGGAACTGCCTGGCCTGCCCTGCCCGTACTGCGGCCGGACGGTCGGCCCGGACACCCCCTGGGCGGTGGCTGCGGCCGCCCGCTGGGGCTGGTGCGGAGTGAAACTGAGCGTGGACGACCAGGTGGCCGGCCTGCTCCTGCTGGGGCCGCTCGAGGAGCCCGGCCAGGCGATGCTGATGAGCGCCTGGGTGCGTCCGGAGTCGGTGCGTTCCGGCTACGGCAGGCAACTGGTGCAGGCCGCCGCCGCCGGCCTGGTGGGGCGGAACGGACGCGTGATCGTGGCCAGGGGTAGCCGGCGCACCCTGCGGTGCAGCGCTCCGCCGCGGGACTTCCTGCGGGCGGTGGGGTTCACCGGGGGCCGGGACGACCGGCTCTGGCGGCTCGACCTAGACCGTGCGGTGGAGGAGCGTCCACGGGTCCGCGGTGTCCTCAGCCGGTTCATGGAATCCCTGCGTCCGGTCTCCCCTCCAGAACCGGCCGGGGGCGCGATCTCCGGGCGCGTGACCCGGACCGGATCATGATCCAGCTCCTCGCCCCGGACCAGCTGGCCGAGGCACGTCCGTCCGGACGGTTCGTCGCCGCCACCCTGCAGGACCTGCGCGAGCGGGTGGTGGCCGGGACGAACCTGCTCGAGATCGACGCCTGGACGCGGGAACTGATCGCGGCGGCCGGCGCCGAGTCCTGCTACCTCGACTACTCCCCGGCCTTCGGAAGGGGCCCCTTCGGCCATGTGATCTGTACGTCGGTGAACGACGCGGTACTGCACGGCCTGCCGCACGACTACGAGCTCGCCGACGGTGACCTGCTCACCCTCGACTTCGCGGTCAGCCTGAATGGCTGGGTGGCCGACGCCGCGGTCAGCTTCCTGGTCGGTGGGGCCGGCGATCCGGAGGACCAGCGGATGATCGACACCACTGCAGCAGCCCTCGCCGCCGGTATCAGCGCAGCCCGGCCGGGCCACTACATCGGTGACGTGGCTCACGCCGTCGGGAAGGTGCTCACCGCGGCGGGCTACCTGGTCAATCTCGACTTCGGTGGCCACGGGGTGGGCCGGACCATGCACCAGGATCCGCACATCCCCAACCAGGGGGTGCCGGGTCGGGGCTACCGGTTGCGCCCGGGCATGCTGCTGGCCATCGAGCCGTGGGTGATGCGCGACACCAACCGGCTCGTGGTCGACCCGGACGGCTGGACCCTGCGCAGCGCCACGGGTGCCCGCACGGCGCACAGCGAGCACACCATCGCCGTCACTGCCGACGGGCCGGAGATCCTGACCGTCCTCGACCGCTGAGGCGGTCGGTCAGAGGTACTCCTCGATCGCCTTCAGCAGGGTCGCCTTGGTCTTGCCGCCCTGGAAGGACTTCACCACCTCACCGCCGACGAACACCTGGATGGTCGGCAACCCCAGCACGCCCTGCTGCACCGGCACCTGCGGGTTGGTGTTGGTGTCCATCTTCAGGAACGTGACCCGGTCGCCGTGCTCGCGGGCGAGCTCCTCGATGATCGGTGACAGCTGCTTGCAGGGGGCGCACCAGTCGGCCCAGTAGTCGATCACTACCGGCTTGGACGACTTCAGGACCAGCTCGCCGAAGCTGGCATCGGTGACATCGGCAACGTTCGCCATGAGTTGTTACTCCATTTCTCGCAGTTCGTGCGGGACTGCCCGCCAGGGCAACCGGCCCGACGGTGCTGACGCGGCTGGGGCGTCCTGGCCGTCCTAGGCTTCGGCAGTGGCTGTGCTGAGGCTAGCTGGAACGTCGGACAGTGCGGCCAGGTAGCGCTCGGCGTCGAGGGCGGCAGCGCAACCGGTGCCGGCAGCCGTGATCGCCTGCCGGTAGGTGTGGTCGACCAGGTCGCCGGCGGCGAAGACGCCGGAGAGGTTGGTGCGGGTGCTCGGGGCGTCGACCAGCACGTACCCGGCCGCGTCCACCTCGACCTGGCCGCGGACTATCTCCGAGCGCGGGTCGTGGCCGATCGCAACGAACAGGCCCTGGACGGCGAGTTCGCTGGTGGCGCCGGTGATCGTGTCGGTGAGGACGACCCCGCTGAGTGCGGTGTCACCGAGCAGGTCGGTCACCACGGAGTTCCACGCGAACCGGATCTTCGGGTCGGCCTTGGCGCGGTCGACCATGATCTTGGACCCGCGGAGCTCGTCGCGGCGGTGGACGATCGTGACCGTCCTGGCGAAGCGGGTGAGGAAGGTGGCCTCCTCGAGCGCCGAGTCGCCACCGCCGACCACCGCGATGTCCTTGTCGCGGAAGAAGAAACCGTCACAGGTGGCGCACCAGGACACGCCGCGACCACTGAGGGCCTCCTCCGCCGGCAGCCCGAGCTTGCGGTAGCCCGAACCCATCGCGAGGATCACTGCCCTGGCCAGGTACTGGTTGCCTTCGGCGTCGGTGACGCTCTTCAGCTCCCCGACCAGGTCGGCGGCGACCACGTCGTCGGTGATGATCTCGGCCCCGAACCGCTCGGCCTGGGCCCGCATCGCCAGCATCAGGTCGGGGCCCATGATCCCTTCGGTGAAGCCGGGGTAGTTCTCGACCTCGGTCGTGTTCATCAGGGCGCCGCCGGCGGTGAGCGCACCTTCGAAGATGAGCGGCTTCAGGCCGGCGCGGGCGGTGTAGATCGCCGCGGCGTAGCCGGAAGGGCCGGAGCCGATGATGATGACCTCACGGATGTCGGACATGGAACCTCTGGAGTCTCTTGTGCGGGTGCCCCACTCTACCGAGGACCCGGCCTGGGCACCCTGAGCAACGCCTTTGCCCCGTTCGGCATTCCCGCGTGCGGAGCCGTCCGGCCGGCGTCGGGGCCCCGAGGGACCGGCAGCGGGTTGGGACCTCGCGCGCGAGGAACCGTCCCCGGTGGCCGGGCCCGCCCGGGGCTGCCGGCAGAGCAGGGAAGGCCAGCGACGGGCAGAAATGTGAGCGCTGCCATCGTTATCAATTCGTAACCAATCACAAGCGCACGAGACTCTTGTTATCGCTCACTTGTGATCGATAACATCCCGCCAATGGGGAAACATGAGACTGCCCGACGGGGGTACCCCAGATCCTGGCTCGACTTGAGTCCGGCGTCTCGAGGGATCTCAAGGAGGAGATCATGAGCATCAAGAAGCACATGGTGTCGGCTCTCGCTGCGGTGAGCGTCGGCCTATTGGGGCTCACCGCCTGCTCCGGCGGAGCGCAACCCAGCGGGACAGCTGGTTCGGCCACGGAGTCCGGCGGGGGCATGGTGACGGTCGGGTTCGTTGCAGTCGGCCCCGAGGGCGCCTGGCGCGCAGCCAACGAAGCCAACATGCAGGAGACCTTCACCAAGGACGCCGGGTACGACCTCAAGTACGCCCCGGCAACCAACCTCGACCAGAAGTCGCAGATCGACGCGTTCACGTCGTTCGTCGACTCCGGCGTCGACGTGATCCTGCTGTCGGCCACCGAGGGTTCGGGCTGGGAAGCCCCGCTCAAGCGGGCACAGGAGGCCGAGATCCCGGTCATCCTGATCGACCGCGGCATCGAGCCGGATGACACCAGCCTCTACGTCACCCGGATCGCCCCCGACAACGTCGTGGTGGCGAAGGGCGTCGCCGAGTGGGCTGTCAGCGCACTCCCCGAGGGCGGCAGCTACTTCACCCTCGAGGGCCCGGCCGGCGTCGGCGTCGTCAACGAGCGCAACAAGGGCTGGGACTCGGTCATCGGGTCGAAGCCGGAGTTCAAGAAGATCGGCGCGCAGACCGCGAACTGGTCCACCGATGAGGCGAAGTCCGTGATGGAGACCGTGCTCAAGGCCAACAAGAACAAGGTCGACCTGGTCTTCGCCCAGAACGACGAGATGGGCCTCGGCGCAGCACTCGCAGTCGAAGAGGCCGGCCTGAAGCCGGGCACCGACGTCAAGATCGCCACCATCGACGGCACCAAGAACGCCCTCACGGCGCTCTCCGAGGGTCGGCTCAGCTTCGTCGCCGAGTACAACCCGCTGTTCGGTGAGACCGCCCTGGACGTCGTCAAGAAGGCCCTGGCCGGCGAGAAGGTCGATTCCTACATCATCGTCCCGTCGATCACCTTCGATTCCCCAGAGGCAGCCAAGACGGCTCTGCCGAACCGCAAGTTCTGACCGGTCGAACCTGGGCCGGCCGATCCGGCCGGCCCAGGTTCCAGGTGTGGTCGCCAGTGCCGGCGATCCCGGGTCAGCCCAAGTCACCCAACCGCCCGCCGCGCGGCGAGAGCAGCGCGCTGCATCGATCGAGGCCTCAACGATGACCCCTCAGCCCGTAGTAGAGATGCGCGGAATCCACGTCGGATTCCCGGGCGTGAAAGCACTCGACGGAGTCGACTTCCGGCTCTTCCCCGGTGAGGTCCATGCGCTCATGGGCGAGAACGGCGCCGGCAAGTCCACCCTGATCAAGGCCCTCACCGGCGTGTACCACATCGACTCCGGCCGGATCATCATCGAAGGCCGCGAACGGCTCCTCGCCGGCACTGCGGACGCCCAGGCCGCCGGGATCGCCACGGTCTACCAGGAGGTCAACCTGGTGACGAACCTCAGCATCGGTGAGAACGTGATGCTCGGCCACGAGGCGCGCAGCCCGCTGGGGATCAACTGGCGCACCACGCATCGCCAGGCCGCGGAGGTGCTGCAGCGGTTCGGGCTCGGTGACCTGGACACCCGCCAGCCCCTCTCCATGCTGTCGCTGGCCATGCAGCAGCTGGTGGCGATCAGCCGCGCGATGGTGACCAAGTCGAACGTGCTCATCCTCGACGAGCCGACCTCAAGCCTCGACGCCCAGGAGGTAGCCACCCTGTTCAAGGTGATCCGGCAGCTGCGCGACGACGGCGTCGCGATCCTCTTCGTCTCCCACTTCCTCGAGCAGGTCTTCGAGATCAGTGACCGCATCACCGTCCTGCGCAACGGCGCCTACGAGGGCGAGTACCTGACCAGGGACCTCGACCGCTCCCTGCTGATCTCCAAGATGATCGGCAGGGACCTGTCCACCCTCGCCGGCTCCCGCAGGGAACGGGCGGCCAGCACCATCGAACGGGAGAACCTGGTCACTGCAACCGGGATCGGCCGCAAGGGCTCGATCGCACCGACCGACCTGGCGATCGGCAAGGGTGAGGTGCTCGGGTTCGCCGGCCTGCTCGGCTCCGGCAGGACGGAACTGGTGCGGCTGTTGTTCGGCGCCGACCGTTCCGACAGCGGCGGACTGACGCTGCGCGGGGAGAAGGTGACCATCCACACCCCGGCTGCCGGCCTCGCCCACGGCATCGCCTTCTCCAGCGAGAACCGCCGCGACGAGGGCATCATCGGCGACCTCACGGTTCGCGAGAACATCATCCTCGCCCTGCAGGCGCGCCGGGGCTGGCTGCGCCGCATCCCGAAGCGCGAGGCGGACGAGATCGTCACCAGCTACATCGAAGGGCTCGACGTCCGCCCGGCCGACCCGGACCGTCCGATCAAGTTCCTCTCCGGCGGGAACCAGCAGAAGGTGCTGCTCGGCCGCTGGCTGGCGACCAAGCCGGACCTGCTCATCCTGGACGAGCCGACGCGCGGCATCGATGTGGGGGCAAAGGCCGAGATCGAGCAGACTGTCCTCGACCTCGCGAGCGGCGGGGTCAGCGTCATCTTCGTCTCCTCCGAGATTGAGGAAGTGGTTCGGGTGAGTGACCGGATAATCGTCATGCGAGATCGGCGCAAGGTGGCGGAGATCGAGAACGACGAGTCGATCTCGGCCGCGACGATCATTGCTGTGATCGCTGAGGAGGACGCGGCATGAGCGAGGTAACACTGGCCACCCGACTGCGGGACCTGACCAGGCACGCCTACGTCTGGGGGCTGCTCGCCGTCATCCTGCTGCTGGCCGTCAACCTGGCCGCCGACCCCAGCTACCTCTCGATCACCTACAGCGACAACCTCGGCGGCCTGGTCGGCAACCTGGTCGACATCCTGCGCGCGGCAGCCCCGGTGCTGATGATCGCGGTCGGCATGAGCCTGGTGATCGCTACCAGCGGCATCGACCTGTCGGTCGGCTCGGCGATGGTCATCGCCGGGGCCGTCTCGATGGAGGTCCTGAAGGCTGCGAACTCCCGGACCGACGTCGGCAGCGCCGGCCGGGCGCTGGTGCTGGCCCTGCTGGTGGCCGGGATGCTCGGCGTCGTGAACGCCACCCTGGTCGCCGTGGTCGGGCTGCAACCCTTCATCAGCACGCTGATCATGATGCTCGCCGGCCGGGGGATCGCGAAGGTGATCACCGGCGGCCAGAACACCAGCGCGGTCAACGAGCCGTTCCGCTGGATCTCCAACGGCTACGTGTTCGGGCTGCCGGTGGTGGTGCTGATCGCCTGCGCGATCGCCCTCGTCGTCGCCCTGATCGTCCGGCGCAGCGCGCTCGGCCTGATGATCGAGTCGATCGGCATCGACGCCGAGGCCGCCCGGCTCGCCGGGGTGAACAAGCGCGGCATCCTGTTCACCGTCTACGTGGTGTCGGCCGTCCTCGGCGGCATGGCCGGCGTGTTCGCAACGGCCAGCGCGATGACCGTGGACGTCTCCCAGACCGGCTACCAGATGGAGCTGGACGCGATCCTGGCAGTCGTCATCGGCGGGACGTCGCTCGCCGGCGGGAAGTTCTCGATCCGCGGCGCTGCGGTCGGTGCCCTCCTGATCGCGACCCTCGACAAGACGGTGGTGTTCCTTGGCGTCCCGTCCTCGGCCACCCCGGCCTTCAAGGCCGGCGTGATCGTGGTCCTGTTCCTCCTCCAGGCGCCCTGGCTGCGGGCCATGTTGAAGCGAAGTCCCAAGCCCGACGAAGGCCTGGGCTCCACCCCGGCCAAGGAGGTGGCTGCCTGATGTCCGAGCAGCAGACCACGGTCATGCCGACCGCCGTCGCCCGCAACCAGCGCCCCGGCGGCATCTCGGCCTGGCTCCGCGCCCGCCGGGCCGTGCTGCCCACCTGGGCAGCCACCGTCATCTTCATCGGCATGGTCGGCTACGCCCAGGTCGCCTACGGCAAGATCCTGCAGGCCAGCACCCTCTCGAACCTGCTGATCAACAACGCCCACCTGGTGATCCTGGCCGTCGCCCTCACCTTCGTGATCATCACCGGCGGCATCGACCTCTCCGTCGGGGCCGTGATCGCCTTCAGCTCCGTTGCCGGCGTCCTGCTGACGAATGCCGGCTGGAACCCGTACCTGGTGATCATCCTGATGGTGGCCTTCGGCAGTACCTTCGGCCTGATCGCCGGGTTGCTGATCCAGTACTTCGACGTCCAGCCGTTCATCGCTACGCTCGCCATGATGTTCCTGGCCCGCGGCCTGGCCTCGACCCTGAGCACCCGGCCGGAGCGCCTGCCGGAGGACTCGCCGCTGCGGGTCCTCGGCGTCCCGATCAAGCTCTACGACGGGCCGAAGGTGGACGACCTGGTGATCACCCCCGGCGTGATCATCGCCGTGGTGGCGGTGCTGTTCGGCGTGATCATGCTGCAGCGGACGCTGATGGGCCGCACGGTCTACGCGATCGGTGGCAAGGAGCAGTCGGCGATCCTGATGGGCCTGCCGGTGCATCGCACCAAGCTGTGGGTCTACGTGATCAGCGGCACCCTCGCCGGCGTGGCAGCCGTCGTCTACACCGCGCGGCTGGGGATCGCCCAGAACATCACCGGTATCGGCTGGGAACTCGACGCGATCGCCGCGACCGTGATCGGCGGCACCCTGCTCACCGGCGGTGCCGGTTACGTGCTCGGTTCGGTGGTCGGGGCGCTCGTGCTCGGGCTGATGAACGTGATCATCGCCCGCGACGGCAGCATCCCGCCGGAGATGACCACGGTCATCACCGGGGGCACCCTGCTCCTGTTCGTCCTGTTGCAGCGGGCCGTCGTCGGCCGCAAGAACTAGGGCCCACCCCAGGACCCACCCGCCCGGCGGCCGGGGCGCCCGATCCGTCCACTCCCTGCTGTGGACGGTCCGGACAGCGCCAGGCGCCGGGCGGGTGTGCTACGAGAGCCCGTAGGCCCGGTGGATCATCCAGACCGGGTGTTCGGTCTTGACCCCTGAGGACTGCTCGATCTGCCAGCGGCAGGTCTCGGTGTCGCAGAGCGCCAGGTCGGGGTTGGTCTTCCTGACCATGTCGAACAGCGGCTTGCCCACGGCCTGGGCGATGTCGTACTTCTCCTTCTTCAGGCCGTAGGTGCCGGCGATGCCGCAGCAGACCGCGCCCGACTCGACGACCGTCAGCCCCGGGATCAGCCGGAGCACCTCCACCGCCGGCATGCCCATGCCCTGGCTCTTCAGCTGGCAGGGGGCGTGGTAGGGGACGGTCATCTCGATCGGCTGGAAGTCGGTGGGCAGTTCGCCGGCATCGTGGAGGTCGAGCAGGAACTCCATCATGTCCCGGATCCGTGTCCCGACGTCGGCCAGCTTGTCCTCGGAGACCCCCATGATCTCGTGGGCCTCGTGCTTCAGCATGCCGGTGCAGGATCCGGAGGAGGAGACGATCGTGAGGTCCGTCCCAGCTGAGCGCAGGTCGTCACAGAGCTTCAGCACGGCGTCGGTGGCCTGGTCGAACAGCCCGTTGGACTGCTGGGCGAGCCCGCAGCACCCCTGCTTGGGCACCAGCACCTCGTAGCCGAGGTACTCCAGCACCTCGATCGACTTCTTCGACGTCTCCACCTCGAAGTAGCCGCCGGCGCAGCCGTGGAAGAACACCACCG
>CAYQXH010000047.1:0-16065 GCA_964421325.1 uncultured Propionibacteriaceae bacterium | reverse complement strand
GTCGTAGTCGAAGTCGGCCGTCCACGCCACCCGCACCTGGCCGGCAGCCGGCGAGGTGAGCGTGGGGGTGAACTTCGCTGCGCTGGCCTTCGGCCCCTGCAGGTTCGGGGCGATGCCGCTGGTGGCGAGCCGGACCAGCCCCTGCTGCGGGGTGCCGTTCACCGACACGAACTCCCCGGCGTAGACGACGTAGCTCCCCGACCCGGTGACGGCCCAGGCAGCCTGCCCCTGGCCGGTGGCGGTACCGCTGACCAGTTGCGGGAAGAAGTTGAGCAGGCTGGGGGCCGGCTGCCCGGCGAAGTTCGTGTAGCCGCTGACGGTGTTGGCTGTGAGCAGGCCGGTGGCGGCCCGGCTGAACGCCATCGCGCGCATCGGCGGGTCCGTCTCGCCGAAGCCGCCGACAGTGAGGCAGTAGTGCGAGTGGCTGACGACGTAGACCGCAGTGCTCGACGGGTAGACGCCGTAGGTGTCGCCGTGGCAGTCCTCGAGCCACCTGATGGTGCCGTTGGACCAGTTGGCTGAGAAGGACCCCTCGAAGTTGCCGCCGCTGCCGAACTTGTAGCCGGTGCCGTAGAACTGGGTGCCGTCGGAGGTGAGCGAGAGGATGGCACTGTTCTTGCCGGCGTTGCGCACCACGTCGTTGACCTGGAGCGGAAGGGAAGCCCCGGTCGTCGTGTTCAGCATGCCCAGCCCGTAGCCAGGGCGGTCTGACCCGTTCAGGGTGTAGAAGTTGCCGCCGACGACCAGCCGGTCGCCGGTCGGCGACAACACCAGGGCGTTCACTCGGGGAGTGGAGGTGGAAGCGCCGGTGAACACCGGCGCGAACGAAGTGATCAGGCCACCGTCGCTGGCGCGCAAGGCTGCGAGGCGTGCCCTCGACAGGCCGTTCACCGTGGTGAACAGCCCGCCGACGTAGACGGTGGACGCCGTCGCGGCGATCGCCTTCACCGAACTGTCCGCCCGAGCCGAGAAGCTGGTGATCATGGCACCCGTCACCGGGTCGAGCGCTGCGATCCGCGAGCGGGTGATGCCACCGACCGTCGTGAAATCGCCACCGACATAGATCCTCGAACCGTCCGGGGACGCAGCCACAGCGAAGGCCTGCGCGTTCAGGTTCGGGTTGAAGGCCGTCTTCAGCTCACCTGTGACCAGGTCGTAGGCGAGCATGTTGTTGCGGGTGGTCTGGTTCTGGCCGGGGGCGGCACCGGACGGTCGGGCAGCAGTGAACCGGCCGACGACGTAGACCGTGTTGCCGAGCACCAGCTGGTTCCAGGCGACACCGTTGTGTTGCACGGTCGGCAGCCGGTCGACCGCTGCGGTCGGCGGCGTCCGCGGATCGTTCGGATCGGCCGGTGCCGAGTCGGCCCCGGCCGGCGGTGCCGAGGACAGGCACAGACCAGCGATCGCGGCCAGCGAGGCGATCACGACAAGGGACCGACGGTACCGGGGTGCCGCAACCCCCGAAGCCCCTCGCCGCCGCGGCCCGGCGCCATCGCGCGCACGCTCGGAATTCATCATCATGACCCCCCGGGTGTCCCTGGGGGCTCCCCTCCCCAGGCTTCAAGCATCGCCCTGGAGAGCGATGAGTTGAAGCTCCTGATCCAGATCGGAGCAGGCCGCACGCCCACGCGGTGGCAATTGTCCGGACAAGGCACGACACCACCCGGGGCCGATCCGGACCGAACCCGTGGCGGTCCCGAGCGATGCCGGCCCGGGTAGTGAGACGATGGCACCGCTATGCGACTCGCCGACCTGATGCCCGCCACAGGTGGCGCCGACCCCGATGCCCTCTATTCGGTCTTCGTCGACTGGGCGGCTGCGGACGGCATCACCCTCTACCCACACCAGGACGAGGCGATCGTCGACATCCTCACCGGCGCGAACACGATCATCACGACCCCCACCGGTTCGGGCAAGACCCTGATCGCGACCGCCGCCCATTTCGCCGCCCTCGCCGAGGGTGGCGGTCGCAGCTACTACACCGCCCCGATCAAGGCCCTGGTCAGCGAGAAGTTCTTCGCCCTGTGCGACATCTTCGGCGCGGACAAGGTGGGCATGGTCACCGGTGACGCGGCAGTGAACGCCGATGCGCCGATCGTCTGTTGCACCGCAGAGATCCTGGCCAACATCGCCTTGCGCGAGGGCCGGACGGCCGCGATCGCCCAGGTCGTGATCGACGAGTTCCACTTCATCGCGGACCGGGACCGTGGCTGGGCCTGGCAGGTTGCCCTCGTGGAGCTGCCACAGGCACAATTCGTCATCATGTCGGCGACCCTCGGCGACGTCACCCAGCTCAGTCGGGACCTGTCGGCTCGAACCGGGCGGGTGACCAGCGTGATCGGAGACGCGGTCCGCCCGGTGCCGCTCACCTACTCCTGGTCGCTACGGCCCCTCGCCGAGACGGTCGAGTTGCTGCTCCGGGACGCCCAGGCACCGGTGTACATCGTCCATCCCACCCAGGCCGCGGCGGTGGAACGGGCGGCAGCGCTCCTGAGTTCCGGCATCGCCGACCGGTCCCACCGCCGCGAACTGGTGGAGGCGATGCAGGGCTTCCGGTTCGCCTCCGGGTTCGGCAAGACGTTGGCGAAGCTGCTCAACTCCGGGATCGCCGTCCACCACGCCGGGATGCTGCCGCGCTACCGCCGGCTTGTGGAGACGCTGGCCCAGCGCGGCCTGTTGAGCGTCATCTGCGGCACCGACACCCTCGGCGTCGGCATCAACGTCCCGATCCGGACCGTGCTGTTCGCCAGCCTCTCCAAGTTCGACGGCCGTCGGCAGCGGCTGCTGCGGGCGCGGGAGTTCCACCAGATCTCCGGCCGGGCCGGGCGGCCGGGCTTCGACACCGTCGGCTACGTCATGGCCCAGGCCCCCGACCACGTGATCGAGAACGCCAAGGCACTGGCCAAGGCCGGCGACGATGTGAAGAAGCAGCGCAAGGTGCAGCGCAAGAAGGCCCCGGAAGGGTTCGTGAACTTCACCGAGGAGACCTTCGCGAAACTGATCGAAGCCCCGCCCGAACCGCTGGTCGCCCGGCTCAAGATCAGCCACGCCCTGTTGCTGAACCTGCTGCAGCGCGACCAGGACACCGGTGCAGCCGTGATGCACCTGATCGACGCCACCACCGGCGACCCGGCCGCCCGCCGGGCCCTGGTCCGCCGGGCGGTGGCGATCGGCCGGTCGCTGCTCGCCGCCGGCGTCGTCGTCCGCCTGGCCGAACCCACCCCGGGTGGCCGGCGGCACCAGCTGGCAGTCGACCTGCAGCACGACTTCGCCCTGAACCAGCCATTGTCGGCCTTCGCCCTTGCGGCCCTCTCCCTGCTCGACATCGAATCCCCGGACTACGCCCTGGACGCTGTCAGCGTCATCGAGGCGACGCTGGAGGACCCGCGCCCGATCCTGGTGCAGCAGCAGTTCAAGGCCCGCGGCGAGGCGGTGGCAGAGCTCAAGGCTGACGGGGTGGAGTACGAGGAGCGCCTCGAGGTGCTGGACGGCGTCACCTGGCCGAAGCCGCTGGCCGAGCTGCTCGAACACGCCTACGGGGTGTTCCTGGGAAACCACCCGTGGCTGGCCGAGACGCCGGTCTCACCGAAGTCGGTCGTCCGGGACATGTTCTCCCGCGCCATGACGTTCGGCGAGTACGTCGGGTTCTACCGCGTCCAGCGCAGTGAGGGCCTGCTGCTGCGCTACCTCTCGGACGCGTTCCGGGCGCTGCGCCAGACGGTGCCGGAGTCCGCCCGGACCGAGGAGCTCGAGGACCTGATCGAATGGCTCGGTGAGGTGACCCGGCTCACCGACTCCTCCCTGCTGGACGAATGGGAGCAGCTGAGCACGCTCTCGGGGACCCGGCCGCTGGACCAGGCTCCCCCGCCGCAGCGTCAGGTGACCGGGAACCTGCGCGCCTTCCGGGTGCTGGTGCGCAACGCCATGTTCCGCCGCGTCGAGCTCGCGTCCCGGGACGACGTCGACGGGCTGGCCGAACTCGACGCCGCCGACCCGGATCGCGCCACGGCGTTCCGCGACTGGGACGCGGCCCTCGGGGACTACTACGCCGAGCACGACCAGATCTTCACCGGCCCGGACGCGCGCGGCCCGGCGTTCCTCGCCATCGAGGAGTCCGGCCGCCGCTGGCAGGTCCGCCAGATCCTGGACGACCCGGAGGGCAACCACGACTGGTCGATCACGGCCACCGTCGACCTCGACGCCTGCGATGCCCAGGGCGAGCTGCTGGTGCACGTGACCGGCTTCGGCCGGCTGGACTGAGGAACTGAACCGGGCCGGATTCTGCCGAACCGCCACCCGGACACCCCCGGGAGGAGGAGGATCGGGAGCACTCGAACTGCTTGGAAGAGGACAATGATGTCCGCCTGGTCGCAGCGTCTCATCGCAGTGGTCACCGCAGGCTGTGTGGTGCTGTCGGGGTGCACCCCGGCGCCGGTCGGCAGCCCGACCCCGAGCCCGTCACCGGTGACCAGCTGGGTGGGGAGCCCGGAGGAGAAGTCATCGACCTGGGCAACCGACCTGGACCCGGATTCGACGTACGGGCTGCACCGGCGGAAGGGCCTCGACCCCGTCCTCAAGCCGGAGGCCCGCGTCCTTGCAGCGACCGAGACGTCCCGGATCAAGAAGCTCGGCATCACCAACTCCGAGACCTGCCTCGCCGACACCGATGCCCATCCCATGTGCCGGTTCGCGATCACCTTCAGCACACTGCCAGACGGCCTGGCCGTCGGTGCCGTGCTGAACGCCGGGATCACGGCGACCACCCCGAACGGGCTGCTGGCGAAGGTGACCGCCATCGAGGGGAACCAGGTCACGGCCGTGCAGGCGAGCCTGTCCGATGCCCTCGTCCAGGGCGAGTTCTGGATCGAGAAGGCGTTCAGCCCCGACCAGCTTCGCGGGGAGCCGAAGCTGGCACCCGGGGTGAAGATCGTTCCCCGCAAGGCTTCCGGACTCCGCAAGTCGGTGCCCGGCGCGCTGCCGGCGTTCGACCAGCTGACATTGCCGGGCAAGCTGTCGATCGACTCCGAGCCGGTGTCGGGCGTGCACCTCACCGGGACCCTCGACTTCGGTGCCGGCTGCGGCATCGACGGTGGGGTCGGTGGCTCCGACATCGCCTGGATCGAGCTCGGCTGCCAGGCCTGGGAGACGGCGTCGCTGGCCGTCGAGTCCACCAGACAGGGAGCGGTCTCGAACCAGCGCTACCCGGTCGGCTACTTCCCGCTGGCGGCCTTCCCGATCCCGATCGGGCCGCTGGTGATCGTCGTCGTCGTGGACATCCTGGTCACGGTCGACCTGTCCGGGCAGGTCCACGTCGGCCTGCAGTACCAGGGCTCCGAGCACGCCGAGGTCAGCGGCGGCCTGAAGTTCAGCATCGGGCACGGCCTTGACCACACCGGTGGGGTGAAGACCACGGCGAACGGCCACGGCGCCGGGCTGGCGCAGGACGTGACCGTGACAGCCCTCGGCCGGGCGGAGTTGCGACTCTCCGCGTACGGGGTCCTCGGGTTCGGGGTCGGCGGGGACGCCAGCCTGACCGTCACCGGCGGCCCGAAGCAGAGTCCACGTTGGCGCATCCTCGGCAACGCCGGCATCTTCGCGAGGGTCTTCCTCGGCATCCTCGGCTTCGAGCTGACCGCCAGCATCAGCTACCACCTCAAGCACGACTTCGAGATCGCCTCCGGCGGCAACGCCAACCCGAAGCTGACCGTCGGCTGGCCCGCGGAAGGGGAGGTGATCGGGGTCGGGGGGCTACTCCCCCGCAAGGTGGAGGCGACAGCTGTGGACCCGGAGGACGGCGCCCTGCCGGTGCGCTGGACGGACCTGACCGACAACGTGACCGTCGAGGGGACCGGACCGCAGACCCTGCCGTTCGCGAAGCTCGGCAAGCATGTCCTTCGGGTCTCGGCCGTCGACTCCGAAGGTGCCTCGGTGGAGCAGGTCATCGGTGTGATGGTGAAGTCGCCCGCCCTTGCCCTGACCTTGCGCCTGCTCCGCGCGGACGGGTCCGGGTTCAGCGGCGCTCCCGCCGGCCCGGCCGGCGGCACCCTCCTGGTGGACGCCGTCGTCAAGTCCGGCATGCTGACTCCCCCGTCCTGCTCCGGCCTGGACTGGGGCGCGACCAACGCCGCCGTGCAGGGCGACGGCAGCTGCCGCGCCCGGGTGACCCTCGGCCAGCCCGGAACTGCTGTCGTCACAGCCACCCTCACCGACCAGTACGGAACCAGCGCGGCCGCAACCGCAACTGCGGGCGTCACCCCGGCCCCGGCGACGACCGAGCCCGAGTTCCTCGGCATCGACGCCACCGCCGGGGGCAGGCACCTGAAGCCGGGCGACCTGCTGCTCGGCGCCGAGCCGGTGCAGCTGTCGGTGGTGTATCTCAACCGGGACCAGGCCGACGTGGTGCCCGGCTACACCTGGACCTACACCGTCGCCGGAAAGGCTCCGGTGCCGATGCCGGGGGGACGCGAGCTACTCACCTCGACCCGGACCTACACCCCGCCGAGTCCCTGGGGGCACGAGGCCGGTTTCAAGGTGGTGATCCGCGACGCCGCGACCAAGGCCGTCCTGACCACGCGGACGTTCGCGGTCACCTGGCAGTCGACGCCGAAGTAGCCGCACCGTTCACGGGCAGGTGCCCAGCTGATCCCGCAGCGCCTCGCGCTCGGTCGGGTCGACCGGGAGCTCATAGGCTGCCTTGACCAGGACGTAGCGCACCGCGTAACCGCACTGCGCAGCCCTCGGCGGCCGCCACTCGGCCGCGTCCGATCCGCCCTTGGCCTGGTTCGCCTCACCGCCGACCGCTGCCAGGTTCCGCAGGTCGTTGGCGTACTGCAACCGCAGGGCTCCGCTCCACGTGGCTGCGCCGTACCGCCAGGCAACGCTGAGGGCGACGATGTGGTCGATCTGCACCGACTGGGCCTGGTCCTGCTGCTTGGCGTCGGTGAGGGTGATCAGGTTGCCGGTGTAGGGGTCGACCCAGGTCCCGGCCAGCATGTCGTGGGTGCAGCTGCGTTGCCTGCCCGCAGTGAACGGCGCCGACCTCACGACGTCGCGGAACAACACGTCGTCACGCTGGTTGCAGCCGTTGCCGTCGGTGTCCTCCCAGGCCTCCCCGAACGCAGCCCTGCGGTAGTCGCCGGCCGGGGCCGGCCGCGGCACCACCGCGAGCCGGTCGAGCATCGTCCTCGCGGCCGCGATATCCGCGGGCGGGCTGCTCAACCAGGTGTTGCCCGGCTGGGTTGCCGGGCCCGGCAGCCGGGCGGCGATCGCGGGCAGGTTCACCAGAATGACCGCCCCGGCCACCAAGAGGCCGAGGCCGATCGCCAGGCCCGGTAGCCAACGGCTGTTGCGCCGGCGCATCGGCAGCTCCCTTCCAGTGGTGATCCGGGGCCATGCTCTCACCCGGTTCGGACTAGCTTTGTCCCCTGACCAGAGGGAGCGAACGTGGGCGGATGGCTGATGCCGGCGGAGACCGGACCCCAGGAGCGCGCCTGGATGGCCTGGCCGGCCGCCGGCTACACCCTCGGCGCCACACCCGCTGAGGCTGAGGCGGCGCGCGCAGCCTGGTCGGCGGTCGCCAACGCGATCGTCGATCACCAGCCGCTTTCGATGCTGGTCACGGCAGCAGGGCAACGGGAGGCCCGCCGACGCCTCTCCGCGGCGGTGGTGCTGCACGAGTGCCGTCTCGACGACGCCTGGTACCGGGACTCCGGGCCGACGTTCGTCCTCGACGATGCCGGCCGGCTGGGCGCAGTGAACTGGGTCTTCAACGGCTGGGGCCAGCAGGAGTGGGCCACCTGGGATCTGGACGCGAAGGCTGCCGACGTGGCGATCCAGGACAGCGGGGCCGAGCGGATCGAGTCCCCGATGGTGACCGAGGGTGGTGGTCTGCACACCGACGGCGAAGGGACCTTCCTGGTCACAGAGACCGTGCAGCTGGATCCCAGACGCAACCCGGGCTGGACGAGGGCCGATGTCGAGGCCGAGCTTGCCCGGACCGTGGGGGCGACCAGGGTGATCTGGTTGCCCCGCGGCCTCACCCGCGACTCCCAGGCCTACGGCACCAGGGGCCACGTCGACCTGGTCGCAACGTTCACCGCGCCGGGCCGGGTCCTCGTGCACCAGCAACGCAACCCCGCCCACCCCGACCACGCGATCAGCTTGGAACTGGCCGAGCTCATCTCCGGGACCACCGACTCGGCCGGCCGCGACCTCACGGTCACTCCGCTGCCGGCTCCAAGGACACTGTCCGACAGCGCCGGATTCGTCGACTACAGCTACGTCAACCACTTCGTCGGGAACGGGGTCGTGGTCGTGGGCACCTTCGACGACCCGGCCGACGCCGAGGCCTGTGAACTGCTCGCCGACGCCTACCCCGGTCGGGCGGTGGTCCCGGTCGACGCGCGTCCGCTGTTCGCCCGTGGCGGTGGCGTGCACTGCATCACCCAGCAGCAACCGGCCACAAGGAGCCTGCGATGAGGACGATCGTTGCCGAGCGGCTGCCCTCCCCCGCCCGCGTGCGGGCGACGTCCCGCCCGCCGCTGACCGTCGCCCTGGTCCAGACCCGGTGGCACGAGGTGGCCGGGGAGCACCTGGAAGTGCTCGCCGACGGCATCGCTTCGGCCGCCTCAGCCGGCGCCGAGGTGGTGTTCCTGCCCGAGCTCACCCTGCTGCGCTACCCGGCGGACACCAGGCCAGAAGGCCGTCCGGCAGCGCTGGCCGAACCACTGGAGTCCGGACCGACCTTCAGGTTCGCCGCCGGGGAGGCCGCCCGCCACGGCCTGTTCGTGCACGCCTCGGTCTACGAGCTGGCCGAAGCCGGCGACGGGTTGGGCTACAACACCGCGATCCTGGTCGGGCCGGACGGCCGGCTGGTCGCCCGCACCCGCAAGCTGCACCTCCCGGTCACCGAGGGCTACTTCGAGGACGCCTGGTTCCGTCCGGGGCCGGCAGCCGACCCGTACCCGGTGACGACGCTGCCGGTGCCGTCTGCGGCCCGCCTCGGGTTGCCGACGTGTTGGGACGAGTGGTTCCCGGAGGTGGCCAGGGCCTACAGCCTCGGTGGCGCGGAGTTGCTGGCCTACCCGACGGCGATCGGCTCCGAACCCGGCCACCCGGGTTTCGACACCCGCCCGCTGTGGCAGCAGGTGATCGTTGCCAACGGGATCAGCAGCGGGCTGTTCATGGTGGTGCCGAACCGTTGGGGCGAGGAGGGCCGGATCCGGTTCTACGGCTCTTCCTTCATCAGTGACCCCTACGGTCGCGTCCTGGCGCAGGCCCCGCAGGATGGCGACGCCGTCCTGGTAGCTGCCCTCGACCTCGACCAGCGGGCCGACTGGTTGGGACTCTTCCCGTTCCTTGCCACCCGGCGGCCCGACACCTACGGCGCACTGCTCGGCGATGGGCCCGCGCCGGCCTGACCCGGTTCCGCCGGCCTCGCGTCCGGAGGGGTCGGACGCGAGGCCGGACGACCGGTCAGCGGAGAGCGCGACCCGCCTTGCCGAGGCGCAGGAACACCGTCTCGCCGGTGGCGTCCTTGAGCCCGTCGTTGTCGGTGACCGCATACACCCTGCCGCCGGCGATGGCTAAGCCCTCCAGCTTCTCCTGCGTCCAGCCCCTGGTCGCCCGCAGCGCCGGCAACACATCAAGGGCGAGGGTCTTGTCCAGCACCGGCAGCTGCCCGCCGGGATCGGTGACCAGGCCGTCGTCCGTGGGCACGGAGACCGTGTAGACCCGCTTGACCCGGGCTGCCGGACCGTTCAGCTTGTCCCGCTCGATGATGGCGAAGGTGTGGTCGTCGATCGCAGTGATCTCGGAGAGCCCCATCCAGTCCCCGGCCGCGGTGGTGGCCTCCAGCCGGTACCCGTACCAGTGGAAGGTGCCGGTGGCCACGTCGTAGCGCCCGATCCGGGCGATGCCGTCCTCCTCCGGCAGGGGTGTGGTGCCGACCACCGACCACAGCGGACGCTGGAGGACGAACCACACGTGCTCACCACCGGCGTCGATGGTCCCGGTCACACCTTCAAGGCCCCACTTCCCCACCTTCGCCGTCACCTCCTCCGGCAACGACACCTCCTTCAGGATGGCCCCGGCGGAGTTGGTGCGGATCAGCTTGTTCCCCGCCCCGGTGGCACCTTCGCCGGCCAGCCAGAAGCCCCCGGCGGGACGGGCGTAGATGCCCTCGACGTCGAGCTTGGCGGGCTGGCCGTCCCGGGTCACCGGGATCGCAGAAGTGATCAGGGCCGGGGTCCTGCCGACGTCGACGGTGTGGATGGTGGCATTGGAGATCACGGTGTCCGAGGCCGCATACAGCGTTGTCGAGCTCCCCGGCTTCGCGCTGAGCGCCCCCAGCGCCGACCAGCCCAGCGGGACCCCGGCCGTGGTGGTCGAGCGGATCGTCGGCCAAGCCGCGGCCGCGTCGACCCGGTCCAGCCGGTAGAGGCTGATCGCAGAGCGGACGCCTGCCGAGGCGTCATCGGTCTCGCTCGAGATCGCCAGCAGCCCACGCCTGGTGATCGGCAGGACCCCTTCGGGCCCGTTGGTCGTCGGCAGGAGCCCGGCCAACCTCGGGGTCGAGGTGTTGAGGGTGTAGACGGCCACGAAGTTGCTGCGCTCCGATGCCACGAAGGCGTAGCGGGTGCCCCGGTAGGTGGCTACCGCGAGGCCCTCCGGCTCCACGCCCTTCTTGGCCGCCCGGTCCTCGTTGTGCAGTCCGTACTGGACCGCCAGCCGCTCCAGGCTGTTGCCCGAGTCCCACCGGACCCGGCCGGAGGTGTCGAAGATGGTCCAGCCGCGGGTGCCGCCCTTCAAGTCGCCCTCGTTGGCAGTGGCCAGCCGGTCGGTGCCGATCCAGGCGATCGCGTCCGGCTCGCGCGGCACGTCGGTGATGCTGCCGGTCTGGTCGATGGCGCCGTCCTTGACGGTGTCGATCCCGCCGACACTCGCTGTCCCGGCGCTGAACGCGCGCACGACCTTGGCCTTCCGCGCGTCGATGATCACCACGCCGTTGTTCTCCTGCAGCGTCACGGCCACCTGGGACCTGGCGTTGATGGCCACATACTCCGGCTCTGGATCGGTGGGCGTGTCCAGTCCGGCGTCGGCCAGGACCGGCAGGGCGGAGCCGTCTGCGTTGACCAGTGGGACCGGGGTCGCCTTCCAGGAAGTGGTCGAGCCGCGGAGGCTGACCAGCTGGACGAACCCGGCCGGGAGCTGTGGCAGGTCTCCCTCCTCGCCACCCACCGGCATGGCCTCCTCGTCGCGCTCGTTCTCGATGGCGATCGCTGCGAAGCTGCCGTCCGGGCTGATGGCGATCGAGTCCGGCTGGCCGCCCAGGTCGATCGACCGCACCCGCTGCCGGTCGCGCAGCCGGATCACGTCCAGCCGACCGGAGGGGTTGGTGAAGCTGGCCGAGGTGTTCACCACGACCAGCACGTGGCCGCCGGCCACAGCCACCGAGGTGGGCTCGTCTTCGGCGTCGCCGAGCACGGCTAGCGAAAGGGTGCCGGCCGCCTTCGGCTTGTCCGGATTGCTGATGTCGACGAACCCGATCCGCTTCCCCGGGGAGTCGGAGTAGATCAGCGTCCGCCCGTCGGTGCTGACGGTCGAGATCTCGGCGGCCGTTGCCGAGGCCGGGTCGGCTCCGGCCGGCAGGTTCGTGTTGACGACGAAGGTGGCTGTGCGCACGAAGTGGCGGGAACCGCCGGCTTCGGCAGCGGTGACGCCGGAGCTGAATGATGTGGCCAGGACTGCCGCTGCCACTGCCAGCGGGACGATGCGGGGCATTGCTCTCCTCACGGATCGGTACTGCCCTGACGCTCTCGTGCCAGGGCCAACCCAGCCCGACCTCTCCGTGAACGGCCGATGATCGTCGGCGGAACAGCATGCCGCCGGGCCCGCCCGGGTCGTGGCCCGCCCGCCGGTGTTCACCAGCCGTCGGCCGGACCCGGTCGGACGCGACCGCGAGTAGCTTTGGCACGTGATTGCGGGGTCAGCTGTCGACGAACTCCGGCTCGCCCTCGATGCCCAGCTCGGATCCCGGCCCGGCAGGTTCGGCATCGACCTTCGCTCCCTGGACGGCCCGGTCCTGGCCCGCGACGCCGACACCGGTCATTACGCCGCCAGCACGATCAAGCTGGCCGCCCTCCCCGTCCTGATCTCAGGCGGCTTCGACCGCTTCGGGCCGGTCGTCGTCCACGACCGGTTCCCCAGCGCCGCCGGTGGCACCTTCCGGCTGCGCCGGGAGGACGACCAGGACGAGGACACCTGGAGCCGGCTCGGGAGCCCGGTCGCGGTTGAAGCGCTGGCCGAGCGCATGATCGTCGACTCCGGCAACCTCGCGACAGACCTGCTGCTCGAGCTGGTCGGCCTCGCCGAGGTGGGGAGGTTCCTCCGCGACGCCGCGCTGGCCGGGGCGATCCAGGTCGACCGGCTGATCGGGGACAGCCGGGCCGAGGGCGCCGGAGTCACCAACACGGTTTCGGCCGCGGGCCTGGCGACCCTGATGGCCGGCCTCGCCGACGCCTCCCTGCTCTGCGCTGCCGACAGCGAACTGGCCCTTGCCCTGCTGTCGCGGCAGGCGCACCTGCGAATGATCCCCGCCGGACTGCCGGCCGGCACCTGGTCGGCGAGCAAGGGCGGCTGGGTCGCCGGGGTCAAGCACGACGTCGCCCTTGTCCGCCCGGAGTCGGCGCCGCCCTACGTCCTGGCCGTCTGCACCACCTCCGACCTGCCCGCCCCGGACGGGGAGCGTCTGGTCGCCCGGCTCAGCCGGATCACCTGGGAGCATTGGACCAAATGGCACGCATAGTCGAAGTGGCCACAGCCCGGCTGACCCGGGAACTGCACACCCCGTTCGTGACGGCCCTGCGCCGGACCAGTCACGTGTTCAGCGTCGTCGTCCGGGTCACCGACGCCGACGGCAACGTCGGGTTCGGGGAGGCCCCACAGGTCTGGCGGGTCACCGGCGAGTCACTGGAGAGCATCCGGGCCTGCGTCCTCGGCCCGCTGGCCGACTGCCTGCTCGGCAGCGATCCGGCCGCCGAACCGGCTGCGCAGGTTCACCAGGCGCTCGCCGGGGCCGTGGTCGCCAACGGTGGAGCCAGGGCTGCCTGCGAGATCGCCGTCCTCGACCTGCTGGCCAGAGGCGCGGGCCTGCCGCTGGCCGGCTTCCTCGGCTCCGACACCGGCTCCGTTGCCACCGATGTGACCATCGCCGCCGACGGTCCCGGCTGGGATGCCGTCGGGACGGACGCTTCCGGGTTCCAGCAGGTCAAGGTCAAGGTCGGGCTCGACCCGGCTGACGTCGACCGGGTCATCCGGATCCACCGGGCCACTGCCCAGCCGGTCCGGATCGACGCCAACCAGGCCTGGGACCTGGACACCGCCACTGCCAACGTCGAAGCCTGGCTCGCGACCGGCGTCGAGCTCGACTTCCTCGAGCAGCCGTTGCCGGCCTGGGACCTGGCCGGGCACGCGGAACTGCGGCGCCGGGTGCCGACGCCGATCGTGCTGGACGAGTCGGTGTTCTCGATCCACGACCTCGACCGCGCCGTCGAAGCGGGCAGCCTGGATGTCGTGAACATCAAGCTCGCCAAGTGCGGCGGCGTGTTCGCAGGGCTTGGCATCGGGGCTGCCGCGCGCACCGCCGGGATCGAGGTGATGGTCGGGTCGATGATGGAGTCGGAGCTGGGGGTGTCCGCGGCGGCGGCACTGGCGGCCGCACTCGCCCCCGGCCAGGTGCACGACCTCGACGCCGCCTGGTGGTCTATCGATCCCCGGCGCGATCCGGGGACGCCCTACCGCGCCGGCCGCTTCCTGATCGACCGCTCCCCCGGCCTGGCCCACTCGGCCGCACGGGTGGTCAGCCCGGACCTGCACTGGGAGCGCAGCAGCCGCGACTGAAGCCGGGCCACCGGTGGGATCGGCTAGGCCAGCTGGTGAGTGGCGGCGGACGGCAGGCTTGGCCACGGGCTCGACATTCCGAACAGGAACCGGAGCAGGACCGACCGCCGGATGATCAGGCAACCTGCGGCACAGACCAGGAAAGTCGCCACGACCAGTAGCGGGTATGCGGCGACGATCGGCAGCTGCCACTCCCGAACCCCGAGCCCGAGGAGCACGATCACGGGCTGGTGGAGGATGTAGAACGGGAGCACGAGCCGGCTGCTGGCAGCCAGCAACGGGCTGCCCTGGCCGAGGTGGCGCGAAGCGTAGCCGAGAACCACCAGCAGGCAGAGCCAGCCGTTCAGCGTCCGCAGGCTCCACTGGAGGACGAAGTCAGGCGCGCCCCAGGGCAGCTCCCGCATGGTCGGCGCCCAGCCGAGCAACGGGATCAGGGTGACCACCGCCAGGAGGAGGAAGAGCCGGCGCTGGCGCTCGGCAGCCTCCCGGAAGCGGGCATCGGCGCCGATCAGGAACCCGAGGACAAGGAACGCCCAGCTGGTCGCCATCCGCCAGCCGCCGTCCACCCAGCCGAGGACCGGGATGCCCGGCGGGAGCAGGACTTCTGTCGCCACCAGCGACAGGCCCAGCAGCGGCAGGACCCACCATCGGCGGGCAGCAGCCGCCAGGACGCCGGTGAGCCGCCGGCCGCGCTCGCCGGTCAGGTAGCCGAACAGCGGCATCGACGCCAGGGTGAACAGCGCCAGGTAGAACAGGTACCACAGGTGCAGGCCGGCGATCGGGAACCAGCCTCCGGAGCCGTACAGCCCCGAGGTCAGGTAGCGCGGCAGGAAGTCCCAGAACGTACCGGCGAACGGCGGGGCCTGGTACGGCTGGCGGGTGGTGCTCTCGACATAGACCTGCAGCGGGCTGAGCACGAACCAACCGACGGTGACCACCGGAACCAGCAACCTGACCAGGCGCCGGCGAAGGAACCCCGACGGCGACAACGCCTGCAGTGCCAGCCAGGTCCCGACCCCGGACACCAGCCAGAACGTCGGCATGATGAACTGGCTGCCGATTCCCATCGGGTAGTCGAAGGCCGTCGTGACCTCGTAGCTCTTGATGTGCCACGGCTCGAAGGCGACGAAGGGACGCGCACAGTGGTAGGCGAGGATCAGGCCGGTGGCAATCACCCGGAGCCGGTCGAACTGGACCAGCCGGGTCACCCCAGCCACCGCGGAAGGCTGTGCCTCGGCCATCGCACCTCCTGGTCCAAGCGTAAGGACCGGACGGCCAGCCGGCTGGCGGAATCGGGGAATGCGTCGCCCCCAGCATGCTGCCGCCGAGGCACCACCGGGCAGCCCGCGGCCACCGCTGGGCGCCCCCGACAGGACTCGAACCTGTGACCGTCGGATTAGAAGGCCGCTGCTCTATCCACTGAGCTACGGGGGCCTGCGTGCGTCCTAGATGGTATCGCCACTGGTGAGGGTCATCCGGCTGAAGGCAGGATGGGGCCATGCAGACCCTCGACCTCGTCCGCGATTCGCTCGGCCGCGTCCACGCCCTGATTCCAGCCGTCCTCGACGGCCTGGGTGGCGATGACCTGCTCTGGCGTCCCGACCCGGAGTCGAACCCGATCGGCTGGCTGATCTGGCACCTGACCCGCATCGAGGACGACCACCTGGCCGCACTGGGCCACGTCGAGCAGGTGTGGTCGGCGGACGGCTGGTACCAGCGCTTCGGCCTGCCCTACGTGAAGACCGCGCACGGCTTCCGGATGACCCCCACCGAGGTCGGGCTGTTCAACACCCGCGACGCCCGCCTGCTCAGCGGCTACGCAGCCGCGGTCTGGCGGCAGACCCAGTCCATCCTGGACAGCCTCAGCGAGGAAGACGTCGACCAGGTGATCGACAATCGCTACACCCCGCCGGTGACCATCGGGATCCGGCTTTCCTCCGTGCTGGTCGAGACTTCCCAGCACGTCGGCCAGGCCGGTTACCTGCGCGGCCTGCGCGAGCGGACGGTCGGGATCAACTCCGGTTGGGCGGGCACGGCCTGACCCGGATCCCGGCCCTTGATTCCCGGATCAGCACTTGTTCCTACAACACCGTAAAGTGGCGCCCGTGAATGAACACCTCGTCTGGATCGACTGCGAAATGACCGGGCTCGACCTGAAATCCGATG
>CAYQXH010000046.1:0-16455 GCA_964421325.1 uncultured Propionibacteriaceae bacterium | reverse complement strand
CATGGCGTTCATCACGCACTTCTGCCGCAGCATCCGCTCGTAGTCGGTCGAGTACTCCCGGGATCGGGCGAACCACAGGGCGTGGAAGCCGTCCAGCTTCACGTTCTTGCCCGGCTCGATCCAGCCGTAGACGCCCTTGGGACCGTGCAGGCTGCCGATCGGCACCCGCTTGCCGATGTCCAGCCGGATCCCGCCGACAGCGTTGATCAGCTGCTGGAAGCCCTTGAGGTCGATCATCGCCCAGTAGTTGATCTTCAGGCCAAGGGTCTCCTCGACCACGCTCTTGGTGGCCTCGACCCCCGGGTACTTGGTCTTGGGGAACAGCTTCTTGTTCTGCACCCCCAGGGAGTAGACACCGTTCAGCAGGCAGGCGTCGGCGAGGTCCTTGACGTGGCAGAAGTAGCCGTTTGGGTATTTGGCGTGCAGCGGCGAGTCGGCGGGGAAGGGCGCGTGCTGCAGGTTCCGGGGAAGGCTGAACAGGACCGTGCGACCGGTGTCCGCGTCGATGCTCGCCACGGTCAGGGAGTCCGGGCGAAGTCCCGACCGATCGGCGCCCGCGTCCCCGCCGAGGAGCAGGACGTTGTACCGGCCGTTCTGCTGCTGGCTGGAGCCGCCGCCGGTGAAGACCTTCGTGATCAGGTTCGACTGCGTGGCGAACAGCCCGGAGGTCGCCCAGGCCGCGCCCCCGCCCGTGGCGACGAGGACGAGCGCAAGGAGGCCCGAGATCCACCTGCCCTGCGTGGACATGTTGCGCGGGTTGGCCAGCCACCAGGCATCCAGCAGCAGCAGCACCCAGCCCGCGCCGAGGGCCAGCACCAGCCAGCGCAGGAAGGTGAGGGTGATGGGGTTGGCGTAGAGGCCGATCATGCCGGAACGGAACGGGATGAGCAGCAGCAGGAACACGACCAGCAGGGCGATCAGGGACAGCCAGGTGCGCAGCGCGAGGCGGCCGAGCCGCCGCTTGCCCACGGCCAGCTGGGCCGAGCCGGGGACGATCACGGTCATCAGCATCAGGATCAGGCCACGGCGCAGCGCAATGCCCTGACTGCGCTGCTGCGGCGGGCCCAGCGCCTGACGTGTCGGCTGAGCGGCGGTCGTGGCCATCGATCTCCTGCGGGGAAGGTGAAGCGGGCGTCCTCCAGTATTGCCGCAGCTGCCCAAAGGCCTCCGCTGGCGCGCCGCCGGGAGGCGATGCCGGGGCTACCCGGCGCCACCGTTCATGCCGCCGAGGCTGTCCCCGAACCGGCTGGCACCGGCCACCGGGATCGCTCCGCCCGGCGCCCAGAACCTCGGGGTGCCGCCACCGAACGGGATCACGTCCACCATGCCCGTGGTGTTCGCGGTGTCGTCGGGGACGCCGACGAGCAGGACCCGTTCAGTCGCGCCGGCGATCGTCGAGATGGTCTCGCCGAACCGGTCGCCGTCGTCCGCACCGCCGGGCACCCCCGGGCTGGCCTGCGTCCAGGTGACCTCCGAACCGAGGTTGTTGGTCGGGAAGACCTGCACCATGCCGGCGTCGGTGCCCGCGGAGGTGTTCTCCTTGGGGGCGCTCACTGCCAGCCTGGTCCGGATGTCCCCGAGGCCGGGGGCGATCCAGGCGACCTCGTCGCCGAAGATGTCGCCGGGCTGTGCGGAGTCACCCACGCCCGGGGTGTCCTGGGTCAGTGCCGTGCCGGGGTCGATGTCGGTGCGGTCGGAGCTGAACAGCTGCACCAGCCCGGCGTTGCTGTCCGACCCGATGTTCTCCCCCGGCGCTCCCACGGCGATCCGTGAAGTGCCGCCGACGAGGATGGTGTCGATGCTGCGTCCGTAGAAGTCACCGGCCTCCGCCGAGTCCGGGACGCCGGCTGCGTTCTGGTCGAGGGAGACGCCGACCAGTTCGTCGTCGAAGTAGATGTCCTGCACGACCGTGACCGAGCCGGCGTCCTGCTTGGAGCCGATGTTCTCCTTCGGCGCGCCGACGGCACAGTCGATGGTGTCGGCGTCGCCGGAGAGGTAGTTGCAGGAGACAGCCGCACCGAACTCGTCACCGGTCTCGGCCGCCCCGGGGATGCCGTCGGTGTCCTGGGTGATCCAGAAGGTGACCGTTCCGCCGTCATGCGCAGCCTTCACCGCCACAGCTCCGGCGTCGTTGTGCCCGGCCACATCGGCTCCCGGAACCCCGATCGCCAGCGCGTAGGCGTCCGGGGCCGGCGTGCCGCCCTGCCCGACGTCCTCGACGACGTCGACCACCTGGCCGAACCGGTCGCCGGCTGTGATCACCTGCCCGAAGCTCGCCTGGGTGTAGCTGGTGGTGGCATCCGAGATGGCCAGGCCGCCCGCGCCACCCCAGAGGATCTGGACGAGCCCGGAGTCCTGGTTGCCGCCGAGGTCCTCCCGTGGGGTGCCGACGACGACGTCGGTGTAGCTGTCGCAGTCGATGTCGGCCATGGCCACCGCCGTGGCGAACCGGTCGCCGGTCTCCGGGGTGTCGGAGACCTCTGCCTCGCCCTGCCAGAGGACGTCGCGGACACCCTCACCGACCAGGCCGTCGGCGTCGCCGTACAGCACGATCAGCCGTCCGGCCTCGGCCACGCCGTCCACGGTCGCGAAGGGGTCCCCCACAACGGTGTCGGTGCGGTTGTCCCCGTTGAAGTCGGACTTCACCGTTGGGGCGCAGCCGTCCGCGGCAGCCTGTGCCGGCATCGCCGGGACGGTGAACGGGGCGGAGACGAAGACCGCCAGCCCGGCGAGCAGAGCCCGAGTACGCATGATGTCCTCCTGATCGACGATGACCAATCGGAGCCCTCAGATCGCCTCACGATACGTCGGGACGGCGATCGGATCCCTCGGCACAACTACTGGCAGCCTCAGGCGGGCAGGACGTAGAAGTAGATCAGCAGGTAGTTCAGCAGCGCGGCGACCACCACCAGCAGGTGCCACAGCTCGTGGAAGCCGAACACCCCGGGCAGCGGGTTGGGCCGCTCGATCACGAAGATCACGAAGCCGGCGGTGAACACGAGCCCGCCTGCAGCCATCAGCACCATGGCGCCGAGCGGCACGCTCACCGCTGCCCCCAGCAGGAGCACCGACATCCAGCCGAGCACGATGTAGAGCGTGTTCGTGACGTACTTCGGCACCCGGCGCCAGACCGAGCGCAGCACGATTCCGAGCACCGCGATGGTCCACACCGCGCCGAGCACCGTCCAGCCGTAGAGGTTCCGGAACAGGACCAGCACCAGCGGGGTCACGGTGCCGGCGATGAGGAAGAACACCGAGTCGTAGTCGAGCGTCCGCAGCACCTCGTTGAGCCGGGGGCTGCCGTCGATGCCGTGGTGCAGGGCGCTGGAGACGAAAAGCAGCAGCACGGAGGCGCCGTAGACGCCCACCCCGACGACCTTCCATGGGTCGCCCTGGGCGCTCGCCTGCGCGATCAGCAGGCCGGCCCCGACCAGGGCGAAGCAGGCGCCGACGAGGTGCGAGATCGCGTTGAACCGCTCGTCGGTGACATGGATGCTGCCATCCCGGCTCCTTGGAACTGTCTCCACCTGCCCGCCTTCCGCGACGGCCCGCCCTCAAGTCCTTGCGCCTTGGGGAACTGGCGGGACGAGTGCGCTCACGGCGAGTCTATCGGTGCGGCGCCGGCTCCGGACCGTCAGCGCAGGTCCAGCCGCATCAGCACGCGCCGGAAGCCGTTCAGCACCGAGTCGGTGTCGGCAGCCTTCGTGAAGCCGGCGTCCTCGAACAGCTTCCTGGTGCCGACGTAGGCCATCGTGAGATCGACCTTCGACCCGGCGTTGTCGACCGGGTACCCCTCGATGGCCGGCGCGCCGCGGTCGCGCGCGAACTCCACGGCCCCGGCCAGCAGCCGGTGGGAGATGCCCTCGCCGCGGTGCCCCGGTCGCACCCTCAGGCACCACACCGACCACACGTCCAGGTCGTCCACGTGGGGGATCCTGCGGTTCGTTGCGAAGCTGGTGTCCGCCCGCGGGTGGACACCAGCCCAGCCCACCACCTCCTCGCCGGAGTAGGCCAGCACGCCCGGCGGGGGGTCCTGGCGGCAGAGCTGCGCGGCCCGCTCGCCGCGCGCCTCGCGGTGCAGGGCCCGGTTCTCCTTCGGGCTGATGCGGTAGCTGATGCACCAGCACACGTCTGCGTCCGGCCGCTTCGGCCCGAGGATCGCCCGCAGGTCCTCGAACTCCGAAGCTGGTCGCACCTCGATCACCATGCGATCACCTTGCCAGCCGGTTCCGCCGGCCGGGAAGCGCCGGTCATGCGATCAGTTGCTTCGCCGGATGCCCCGGATGCCGACCCAGAGGCCGACGGCTGCCAGTGCCGAAGCGGACACCCAGCCCCAGAGCACCGCCGGCTCGCCCAGCTGCCCGGCGAAGAGGGCCCGTTCGGCCTGCACCACCCAGTTGATCGGGTTCACCGCCGCAACCGCCCGCATCCAGCCGGGTGCTGCGTCGAGGGGCAGGAGCATCCCGGACAGGATGAGCAGCGGGAAGATCAGCGTCTGCTGCACTCCCCAGAACAGCCACTCCCGGTCCTTGGTGGCCAGGGCGAGCGCGTAGGAGAGCGAGCCCAGCCCGACGCCGAAGACCGCCAGCAGCACCAGCCCGACGGCCATCCCGGCCAGATGTGGGGCGAACCCGAAGGGCCAGGCGATGGCGACGATGATCAGGCTCTGGGCGATGATCGGCGCGATCTCCTTCAGGGCCCTGCCGACCAGCAGGGAGGAACGGGCCAGCGGGGCGACGAGGGTGCGCTCGTGGGAGCCGGTCATCATCTCGTACTGCAGGTTGGAGCCGGTCGCCCCGGTGCCGAACAGCACGATCATCACCAGCACCCCCGGCACGAACCACTGCAGGGTCTCCCCGGTCGCGGCCCCCGACTGCCCGATCAGCAGCGGCGCGAACAGCCCGAGGAACACCAGCGGTTGCACCAGGCTGAAGATCAGCGTGAACGGGTCACGGACGATCGGCTTCAGCTCGCGGGTGAACACGTGCCCGGTGTCGGTGGCCGGATTGCCGCTGACGGCGGTTCCGTTGCGGTCGGTGGTGCTCATGAGATGGCTCCGCTCAGCTGGGGATCGGGTTCGGTCTCGGTCTGTCCGTTCGGCTCGCCCTCGCCGGCCTCCCGCAGCGTCCGCCCGGTCAGGGCGAGGAAGACGTCGTCGAGGGTCGGCGGGATCCCGCTCGCCCTCGCCACGGTGATCCCGGCGGCATCCAGCGCCCGGACCAGGCTCGGCAGGAGGGAGTCACCGGCGGGTGCGGTGAGTTCGATCACGTCCGGGCCGCGCCGGTGCACGGGCCGTCCGGTGTGCTCGCCGACGATCGCCCGTGCCAGGTCGGCCTCCCCTGCCGAGCTGAACCCGAAGCTGAGCAGGTCGCCGGCGAGGTTCGCCTTGAGAGCTGGGGCGGTGTCGTCGGCGATCACGTGCCCCCGGTCCATGACCATGACCCGCTCGGCGTAGCGGTCGGCCTCCTCCAGGTAGTGGGTGGTGAGGAAGACGGTCGTGCCGTGGTCTGCCCGGAGCCGCAGGATGTGGTCCCAGAGGTTCGCCCGGCTCTGCGGGTCGAGCCCGGTCGACGGCTCGTCGAGGAACAGCAGGGGCGGGGCGTGCACCAGGCCGAGCGCGATGTCCAGGCGCCGCTTCTGGCCGCCGCTGAGCTGCTGCACGGTCTGGGTGGCGAAGCCGGTCATGCCGAGGGACTCGATCAGCTCGTCGGCCCTTGCCAGTGCGGCCCTGCGGGTCATGCCGTAGAAGGCACCCTGGCTGACGAGCTCGTCCCGCGAGCGTTGCGCGAAGCTTCCGCTGGTCAGCTGGCCGACATACCCGATCCGCGCCCGCACCCCGGCCGGTTCGCGCAGGATGTCGTGACCGACGACGGTCGCCGTGCCCGAGGTCGGCGGGATCAGCGTTGTGAGCATCCGCAGGCTGGTCGACTTGCCGGCGCCGTTGGGGCCGAGGAAGGCCACCAGCTCGCCGGCGCCGACGGAGAAGCTCAGGTCGACCACTGCCTCGACCGTCTTCTTCTTGACCGTGAATCGTTTGGTCAGGCCGGTGGCCTCGATGATCGGTTGGTTCATGGCCCGAGCCTAAATCGCATTGCGGACAGGTTCCGTCCGCGATGTCGGGCATTCTTGCTACATGGCGGACACCACTTCCCGGGCTCTGTCGATGCTCAACCTGCTCCAGACCCACCGGCACTGGGCCGGGGCCGAGCTGGCCGAGCGGCTCGGCGTCACGCGACGGACGGTGCGCCGCGACATCGAGCGGCTTCGGGAGCTCGGCTACCGGATCGAGTCGACGCCGGGTGCCGCCGGGGGCTACCGGCTTGAGGCCGGCTCCGCCCTGCCCCCGCTGCTGCTGACCGACGACGAGGCCGTCGCGATGGCCATCGGCCTGCGCGTCGCCGCCGCCCAGCGGCTGGTGGACGGCCACGACACCACCCTGACCGCCCTGGCCAAGCTCGAGCAGGTGCTTCCAGCTCCCCTGCGGCGCCGGGTGAACGCGCTGGCTGAGGCCGTCCAGCCGGCGGGAATCCGCACCGGGGCCGCGGTCTCGCCCGAGGTGCTGGGCGAGTTGGCGCTGGCCTGCCGTGATCACGAGCGGGTGCGGTTCGACTACACCGCCGCCTCAGGGGAACCGGCCCGGCGCCGGGTCGAGCCGTACGCCCTTGCCCCGGCCGACCGGCACTGGTACCTGGTCTGCTGGGACGTCGACCGGGACGACTGGCGCACGTTCCGGATCGACCGCCTCAGCAACGTCGAGCACACCCGGGCGCGGTTCGAGGCCCGCGCCCTGGAGCCGGAGGAGGTCGTCGAACGCGTCCGCGCCGCCCGCTCGTGGGGCAAGCGGGCCGGCGAGGTCGTCGCCGTGATGGACCTCCCGCTAGCACAGGTGGTGGACTACTTCGGACCCTGGGGGAAGGGGGCGGAGGCCGTGGATCCCGGGCGCACCAGCTGGCCGGTCGGTGGCGGCAACGTGCGGGAGACCATGGGCGGGTTGTCCTGGATCCCTGCGGGCGTTGAGTACACCACCAACCTCGGCGAACCGGAGCGAACCGAGCTGCGCGAGATCGTCACCCGGATGCTCCGCGCGTTGGGCTGACTGGCTGCGCGCCGTCCCGGCTACTGGCGTCCGCGGCGGAACCGGCGCTTCAGCCGGAGATCGGCGGGCAGTGGCGGCGCGGCGAGCCTCGGGACGGCACCGCGGTAGCCGGCCACCCGTCCGAACCGGTCATCGGGAGCCTCGTTCCACTCCTCGCGGAGCGCGACGATGTCGTCGTGGCTGCGGCCGATGAAGTTCCACCACATCACGACGCCTTCGTCGAACGGCTCCCCGCCCAGCAGCATGATCCGGGCCGGGGCATCGGTCGGGTTGGTCAGCCGCAGGTGGTCCAGCCCGGCGTCGCGGACCCCGAGCACCGTCCGGTCGAGCCGGACCCCGTCGAAGTCGACGTGGCCGGTATCGACGAGCACGCCGTGCTCGAAGCCGGGGTCGACCGCCTGCTCCCAGGTGGCACCGGGGGCGATCACCACCTCGGCACCCAGCAGCGGCGTCTCGGTGTGCACCGGCGAGGTCGTCCCGGCAAGGCTGCCGATCAGCAGCCGCGCCCGGACCCCTGCTTCTTCCAGCACGTCGGGGGTGTGGTGCTGGAACTCGCGCACCAGGTCCTTGCTGGCGTCCGGCAGCACCACCCACAGCTGCACGCCGTGCAGCAGCTCCCGCTCCGGGGTGGACACCTCGGAGTGGGCGATGCCGTGGCCGGAGGTCATCAGGTTGACCTCGCCGGGTCGCACCATCGAGTGCACGCCACCGGAGTCACGGTGTTCGATCTCGCCCTCGAACAACCAGCTGACGGTCTGGAGGCCGGTGTGGGGGTGCGGCGGCACGTCCATGCAGATGCCGCGCTCGGGGCCGTAGTGGTCGACGAAGCACCAGGCTCCGACGAACGAGCGCCGCAGCGAGGGCAGTGTGCGGCGCACCTTCAGTGCTTCGGGGCCGCCGAGGTCGACATCCTTGCCCTCGATTATCTGGACGTGCTCCGGGTCGTGCCCGGCGGCCTCCGCGCAATCCAGGATCTCCGACCGCGTCTCGGTGTTGCTCATCACGCCTCCTCCGACCCGGCCAGCCTATGCGCAGCCCTCAGCCGGCCGCCCGCCTCACCAGCTCGCCGATCCGGGCCTCGTCCGCCCCGGTCAGGTCGGTCACGGCGTAGGCGGTCGGCCACATCGTGCCGTTGTCCAGCCGGGCCTCATCGTTGAATCCGAGCGTTGCGTACCTGGCCTTGAACTTCGCAGCGGCCTGGAAGAAGCACACCACCTTCCCGTCCCTGGCGTAGGCGGGCATCCCGTACCAGAGCTTCGGCGCGAGCCCGGGGGCGCTGGCCCGGATGATGCGGTGCACCCGTTCGGCAAGGTCGCGGTCCGGTTGCGGCAGCTCGGCGATCTTCGCCAGCACGGCCGGTTCCTCGTCCTTGGCCGCCCGGCCCTTGGCTGCCTTCACCTCGCGGGCGCGTTCCTTCATGGCGTCCCGCTCCGCCGCCGTGAAGGCGCTCCCGGACCTGGCGCCCGTGCTCGCTCGGCCAGCCGTTCCCTGCGTCCCAGCCATGCTGACCTCCTGGAATGTTGGTTGTCGGATCACCAGCCATGCTACGAACCCCGCAGCTGCGGCGCTTCTCCGAAACTGACCGATCCGTGCCGATCGCCCGACGGCCGGGAATAGCGGGCCGGTGCGACCGCTTTACCCAGGTGCCCACACACGGAGGAAACCGGATGCCATCCCTGAACGACTTCGAGGCCAGGACGATCACCGGCAAGGACCAGCGCCTTGCCGCGTACCTCGGAAAGGTCGTCCTGGTGGTGAACACCGCCTCCAAGTGCGGCCTCACGCCCCAGTTCGACGGCCTCGAGAAGCTGTACTCCAACCTCCGCGATGAGGGACTGGTCGTGCTCGGCTTCCCGTGTGACCAGTTCGCGAACCAGGAACTCGAGGACGACGCCGCGATCGCCGATTTCTGCCAGCTGAACTACGGGGTCACGTTCCCCATGTTCGCCAAGGTCGACGTCAACGGTCAGTCAGCGCACCCGCTGTTCGCCTGGCTGCGCAGCGAGCAGGGCGGGCTGATGGGCGACGCCATCAAGTGGAACTTCACCAAGTTCCTGGTCAACCGCGAGGGCAGGGTCGTGCGCCGGTACGCGCCGACCGTGCTGCCCGACGCCATCGAGGCCGACATCCGCGCCCTGCTCTAGCCGGTCCGGCGGCGCTACGATCCGGTGGTGGACGTAGCTCCCGTGGTTGTGGCGCAGCCGGCAGCGGCTTCCCGGCAACTGGTCCAGCGGTTGGCCGCCTCCGACGACCCGGTGATCGCCTACCGGGCCAGGCTCCTGGGCGGACTGGATCCCGACCCGGTCGAGGCCCGGTCACTGCGCGGCCGGATCCCGGGCTCGCCGACGGCTTCGGCCCTGCTTCGGATCTTCGAGCAGGACGCCAAGGCCCTTCACCACACGTACCGGAAGTGGCAGGGCCCGCACTGGACGCTGACCTGCCTGGCGATGATCGACTACCCGCCGGGCGACCAGGACCTGCGACCCCTGGTCCGGCAGGTGCACGACTGGATGTTCTCCCGGCACTTCCTCGAGGAGCCGCTGACGGGGATCCACCGCGGGCAGGAGGACCGGGTCCGGCACTGCGCGTCCATGGACGGCAATGCGATCTGGTACTCCGTCCGGCTCGGGCTGGAGGAGGCCCGCACCCGTGAGCTGGTCGACCGGCTGATCGGCTGGCAGTGGCCGGACGGCGGCTGGAACTGCGACCGGCGACCGGAGGCCGCCAGGTCATCGTTCCAGGAGTCCCTGATCCCGGCCCGCGGGCTGTGGGCCTACGGACGGGCGCACGGCTACGAACCGGCCCTCGATGCAGCGCAACGGGTGGCCGACCTGGTCCTCCCACGCCGGCTGCTCTGGCGCCGGGGCGACGGCAGCCTGATCGTCCCCGAGTGGGACGGCCGACCCGGACCGGACCGGATCCACTACCCGATTCAGTTCTTCGACGTCCTGTTCGCGCTCCAGGTGATGTCCGACCTGGGTCGCCTCGGCGACCCCCGCTGCGCGGACGCGCTGGAACTGCTGGAGTCGAAACGCCTACCCGACGGCGGGTTCCCGCTCGAGGCCCCGAACGCCGTGACCGCCGAGCGGTTGGTGAGCCGCGGCAGCTACGCCGACTGGGGACCGGCGGGGCGCCGGCAGTCCAATCCGCTGGTCACCCTCGCGGCCCTCGAGGTGCTGCGCAGCGCGGCGACGGGCATCGACTGAGCCCCTCGGCCCGGCCGTCAGTTGCCGCGGACCGCTGCGCCCTTGGCCACCGCGGTCTCACGCAGGCCCTCCTGGAAGGCGATCATCTTCGCGCTGAGTCCGGCGTCGGAGGCCGCGAGGATCCGAACAGCCAGCAGGCCGGCGTTGCGGGCGTTGCCGATCGCCACCGTCGCAACCGGGACCCCGGCCGGCATCTGCACGATCGAGAGCAGCGAGTCCATGCCGTCCAGGTACTTCAGCGGTACCGGTACGCCGATCACCGGCAGCGGGGTGAGCGCTGCCAGCATGCCCGGCAGGTGGGCCGCGCCGCCGGCCCCGGCGATCAGCACCTTCAGCCCGCGGGTGTGGGCGTTGCGGCCGTAGGCCACCATGTCCTCCGGCATCCGGTGGGCCGAGACCACGTCCGCCTCGTACGGCACGCCGAACTCGGCGCAGGCCTCGGCCGCGGCCGACATCACCGGCCAGTCGGAGTCCGAACCCATCACGATCCCGACCAGGGGCTGGTCACCCATCGGCTTCTCCCATCAGTTGCCGGGCAGCGTGCCACGCCCGTTCGGTGGTCTCTTCGAGGTCTTCGCCGACGGCTGTGACGTGGCCCACCTTGCGTCCGGGCACCACATCCTTGCCGTAAAGCTGAACTCGGATCCCGCGGTCGGCTGCGAAGACCCCGGCCAGCCCCGCGACCAGGTCGCCGCGGGCGCCGCCCAGCACGTTCACCATCACCGACCAGGGCGCGATCGTCGCAGTGGAGCCAAGGGGGAGGTCGGCCACTGCCCGAAGGTGGTTCTCGAACTGGCTGGTGACGGCCCCGTCGATGCTCCAGTGACCGGTGTTGTGCGGTCGCATCGCCAGCTCGTTGACGACGACCGACCCGTCGGGCGCCTGCATGAGCTCGACAGCGAGGATGCCGACCACGCCCAGTTCCTGCGCGATCCGCAGCCCCATCGCGTGCAGGTCGCGCACCTGGTCGGGGCGCAGGCCCGGAGCCGGTGTGGTGGTCGCAGTGCAGATGCCGTCGGTCTGGACGGTCTCGCTCACCGGGTAGGCCACGGCTTGCCCGCCGGGACGCCGGGCAACCAGCACGCTCAGTTCACGGGTGAAGGCGATGTACTCCTCCGCGATCACCACCGCGTCGGAGCGCAGCCCGTCGAAGGGGATGCCGGCCTCGGCCGGGCCGCCGAGCTTCCAGACGCCCTTGCCGTCATAGCCGCCGCGGGAGGTCTTGGCGATCATCGGCCACCCGTGGCGCTCACCGAAGGCCACCAGTGCCGCCGCGTCGGCAACCACCTCGTTGGCCGGGCACGGGACGCCCATCGCCCCCAGCCGGGAGCGCATCACCGCCTTGTCCTGGGCGTGCACCAGCGCTTCGGGCCCGGGACGCACGGCGATGCCGGCTTCCTGGAGGTCGTGCAGGATCTGCGTCGGCACGTGCTCGTGATCGAAGGTGACCACGTCGCAGCCGGCAGCGAAGCCAGCAACCGTCGCCGGATCGGTGTAGTCGCCCACGGTCACCTCGCGCACCACCTGGGCGGCTGAGGAGTCGGGGGCTTCGGCGAGGAGCCGCAGCCGCAGGCCGAGCCCGATCGAGGCCGCGTGCATCATCCGCGCGAGTTGACCACCGCCGATCACGCCGATGGTCGATGCGGGAGTGCTCACGGCGGCGAGCTTACCGATGCCCGTACGACCGTCGGAGGCTGGGGGCTTCTGCCAAGATGGGCACATGACTGCGCACATCGTCGCCATGGGTGGTGGCGGCTTCTCGATGTCGCCGTTCGGCGCCCCGACAAACCTGGATCGCTACCTGGTCGAGCTGACCGGGAAGTCGTCCCCGCTGGTCTGCTTCGCGCCCACGGCGTCCGCCGACGACCCGCAGTACATCAACCGGTTCCTGCTCGCCTACGGCACCCTCGGCGTTCGCACGATGGTGCTCACCCTCTGGGAGGGCGGCTCGGCCGGCTCGGTCGGGCGGCTCGCCGACGCCGACCTCCTCGTGGTCGGCGGGGGCCACACCGTGAACCTGCTGGCGCTGTGGCAGGCGCACCACGTCGACCGCGCGCTGCAGGCCCGTTACTCGGCCGGCGATGTGGTGCTCGCCGGCGTCTCCGCCGGTGGATCCTGCTGGTACGAGGGCTGCATCACCGACTCCTTCGGCGACTTCCGGCCCTGGCGCGGCGGGTTGGGCCTGGTCCCCGGCAGCTTCTGCCCGCACTTCGACGGCGAGGCCGAACGCGCCCCCGCCTACACCGACGCCGTGGCGACCGGAGCCCTGCCCGGTGGCTACGGTGCCGACGACGGCGCCGGCGTCCACTACGAGGACGGCGTGCCGACGAACTTCATCGCCGAAGCCGCCGGCAAGCGGGTCTACCGGGTGATGCCGTCCGACCTGCCAACGGCCAGCGGCGTGCTCGTCGAGCCCCAGCAGATGACGGTCCTCTGAACACCGGGGACGGTTCCTTTACCGTTCACTGAACCGAACCTCAGGGACGGTCACCGTCCGGTGAGGTGAACGGAAAAGGAACCGTCCCCGATCCCGACGGGTGAACGGAAATGGAACCGTCCCCGATTCAGCGGAAGATCAGGCCGCGCTGGACGATGAAGTTCACGGTGGTTGCCACGCCCTGGGCGATCACGAAGCCAACCACCTGGGCGACGATCTGGCTGCCGGAGAGCGTGAGGAGCCAGGGGAACAGGACTGCGAACAGTCCCACCTGCAGGACGAAGGTGAGCCCGTAGAGCAGGACCACCGCTGCGAACCGCCGCCTCGACGGCTCGGCCCGGAACGTCCACCGCCGGTTGATCAGGTATGCCGTTGTGGTGCCCGCGACGAAGGAGAGCGCCTTTGCAGTGGTGTGGTCGAGGCCGGCAAGGTTCATCAGCACCACCAGCAGGCCGAAGTCGACGACGGCGGACAGTCCGCCGGTGACGACGAATCGAAGCAGCTGGGTGCGCAACCCAAGCTTGGTGTCAGGCCCGGTGGACTCCCGGGTCACTCGTCCTTCACCTTGGGCAGGCTGCGTGGCTGGTCCCCGCCGAACAGCAGCTCGGTCATCATCACGTGCACCCGCTCGACGTCGGGAATGTCCTCCAGCGTCACCGGCTCGTCGGCAGCCGTGGTCAGCTCCAGCGTGCCGCAGCCGAAGATCCGGTCCGACAGGCTGCGGTTGTAGGCGACGTTGACGATCCGGGTGAGCGGCAGGTCGTGGCCGCTCTTGTTGATGATGCCCCGCCGGGTGATGATCCGGCGGTTGGTGAACGTGTAGGTGGTCGAGAACCAGCGCAGGAACGGCACCAGCACCCAGAACACCAGGGCGGCCACGCCCAGCACCACCGTCACCCAGGTCAGCCAGGGCTGCAGGTTGGCCGGCAGGGCGGATGCAGTGCCGATCGCGATGGCGACCAGGACAAGCACCACGCCGGGCACGACCAGCGCCTTGGCGTGCGTGCGCAGGTGCAGCACTTCTGTCTCGCCGCTACCCAGCAACTCCGGAGGCAATCCCATGCCGGTATGTTCCCACATCCACGCTCAGCGGAGGTGCGCCACGTCACCCGCAGCGAAGGCCCGGACCCGGCCGTCCACCTCGACCTGCAGGCAGCCCTCGGTGTCGACCCCGGTCGCCTCGCCCTGCACCGATTCGGTCGCCGACAGTTGCACCCGGACGGAGCGGCCGACCGAGGAGCAGCGGGCCGAGTAGTCGGACCTGAGGTCCAGGCCGCCGAGCCAGCGCAGGTACCACCCGGCCAGCGAGTCGAGGACGGCCGCAGCGACCTCTGCCGGGTCCACCCCGGCGCCGGCCAGGGCGAGGGAAGTGGCTGTCGGCACCGGCAACTGATCGGCGCTCAGCGTCGTGTTGATCCCCATGCCGATGATCACCGCCGGCCCGGCGGCCGAGTCCACCCGTTCGGAGAGGATTCCACATACCTTTCGCCCCTGGATCAGGACGTCGTTGGGCCACTTGAGTTCGGCAGCAACACCCGTGGCCGCCCCGATCCCGTCGGCGACGGCGAGCCCGGCCAGCAGCGGCAGCCAGAGCCAGCGGACCGGCGGCACTGCAATGGGCGGACGCAGCAGCACCGAGATCGCCAGCGAGGTGCCCGGTGGGGCCTCCCAGACCCGGGCGAACCGGCCGCGGCCGGCGCTCTGGTGGTCCGAGACGAGCACCCGGCCCGAGGCTGCACCGCCGCGGGCTGCAGCAGCGAGGTCGGCATTGGTCGAGCCGGTGCTGGCGACGGTGCTGACCCCCGTCCACACCGAGCCCGGCCGGACGAGCCGCTGGTGCAGCCATTCGGCGCTGACGCTCGGATCCACGGCCCGACTCTATGGGTCGAGGCTGCTGGATCGTGAACCGTAGTCGGTAGGCGATCCGGAGGACTGATCGGGGGGCGCCCGCTAATGTCTGCTCATGGACCTGGACATCCACACGACGCGTGGCAAGATCGCCCAACTCTCCGCCCGCATGGAGCAGGCCAAGAACCCCTCGCCGGCGGCATCGGTGGAGAAGGTGCACGCCCAGGGGAAGATGACGGCGCGCGAGCGGGTCCTCAGCCTGCTCGACGAGGGCTCCTTCACCGAGTTCGACGAGTTCTCCCGGCACCGCTCGCAGTCGTTCGGCATGGAGGAGAAGCGGCCCTACACCGACGGCGTGATCACCGGGGTCGGGGCCATCCACGGCCGCCCGGTCTGCGTGTTCAGCCAGGACGTGACGATCTTCGGTGGCGCCCTCGGCGAGGTGTACGGGGAGAAGATCGTCAAGATCCTCGACTTCGCGATCAAGACGGGCTGCCCGATCATCGGCATCAACGAGGGCGGCGGGGCGCGGATCCAGGAGGGCGTCGTCTCCCTCGACCTCTACTCCCAGATCTTCCGGCGCAACGTCCTCGCCTCCGGTGTCATCCCGCAGATCTCGCTGATCATGGGCGCCGCCGCCGGCGGCCACGTGTACTCCCCGGCCCTCACCGACTTCGTGATCATGGTCGACCAGACGTCGCAGATGTTCATCACCGGCCCGGCCGTGATCAAGGCGGTCACCGGCGAGGACGTGACCATGGAGGAGCTGGGCGGCGGGCGTACCCACTCCACCAAGTCGGGCAACTCCCACTACCTGGCGGCGGACGAGATCGACGCGATCGAGTACGTGCGGCAGCTGATCACCTACCTGCCGCAGAACAATCTCGAGGACCCGCCGGTCTTCGACGAGGAGGAGGCCGACCTCACCATCACCGAGCACGACCTGGTGCTGGACACGTTGATCCCCGACTCGCCGAACCAGCCCTACGACATGCACGAGGTGATCAAGCGCGTCCTCGACGACGACGAGTTCCTCGAGGTGCACAGCCTGTACGCCCAGAACATCATCTGCGGCTTCGGGCGGGTCGAGGGCCGCGCGATCGGCGTCATCGCCAACCAGCCGATGGTGTTCGCCGGCTGCCTCGACATCAAGGCCTCCGAGAAGGCCGCCCGCTTCGTCCGCACCTGCGACGCGTTCAACATCCCGATCCTCACCTTCGAGGACGTGCCCGGCTTCCTTCCCGGCACCGACCAGGAGTGGGACGGCATCATCCGCCGCGGCGCCAAGCTCATCTACGCCTACGCAGAGGCCACCGTCCCGCTGGTGACCATCATCACCCGCAAGGCGTACGGCGGCGCCTACTGCGTGATGGGCTCCAAGCCACTCGGCGCAGACGTCAACTTCGCCTGGCCGACCGCGCAGATCGCCGTGATGGGCGCCGAGGGCGCGGTGAACATCCTGTACAAGCGGGAGCTGGCCGACGCCGACGACCCGGCCGCCCGGCGCACCGAGCTGATCGACGAGTACAACGACCAGCTGGCCAACCCGTACGTCGCAGCCGAACGCGGGTACGTGGACAAGGTGATCTACCCGCACGAGACCCGCGCCCAGGTGATCCGGGTGCTTCGCCTGCTGCGCACCAAGCGGATGCAGCTGCCGCCAAAGAAGCACGGGAACATCCCGCTGTGAACGGCGCCCAGCCCGAGCAACTCGTCCACATCGTCGCCGGCGACCCGACCGACGAGGAACTGGCCGCCCTCGGCGCCGTCATCGTTGCCCTGCGCCGATCGCGTCCCGCCCCGCACGCCCCCGAGACCAGCACGCTGGCCGGCGGGTGGCGCTCCTACTGGCACACCGTGCGAACGCC
>CAYQXH010000045.1:0-16605 GCA_964421325.1 uncultured Propionibacteriaceae bacterium | reverse complement strand
TGGGCCCCAAGGACGCTGACCCCGAACAGCCCGGCGGTGAGGAACACCGGCCACAACGACGGGTTGGCGAACATCCGCACGTCGATCACCGGATCGGCCTGGCGCAGCTCCCAGCGCACGAACGGCACGAACAGGGCCAGCCCGGCGACCATGGCCGTCCATGCCACCGGGCTGGCGGGGCCGTTGACCCGGAGCAGGAACAACCCGCCGGTGAGGCCGAGCAGGGCGACGGCGACCAGCACCATGCCGACGGTGTCGAACCGGCCGCCGCTGAGGTCGGGTGATTCCTTCACCCCGAACAGGATCACGAAGAAGCAGACCGTCACTGCGACGGCCGGCAGCCACAGCACCACCTCCAGCGGCCCGCCGAGCTGGCCCGCGGTCAGCGCCCCGGCGATCACCCCGACCTCGAGCGCGGCGACCAGCGCGCCGGCTGCCCGCCGGGTGAGCGCGGCCGGGTGCCCGCTCTGCCGGGCGCGGTGGTAGATCAGCGCCGTCTCCAGCGGCAGCCAGACGATGTAGAAGCCCTGCAGCGACCAGGCCAGCAGGAACAGCCAGAAGTTGTCGGTGATCGGCAGGGCGCAACTGGCCACGGCCGTGATGGCGGTGGAGATCAGCAGCATCCGGCGGTGACCGATCATGTCCCCGAGCTTCGCGAACGCGGGGATGATGATCGCCGCGGCCATCATCTGGCCGCCCTCGAGCCAGTTGACGTCCGCGTCCGGCACGTTGAGGCGCCTGGCGATGTCGGTGAGCAGTGGGGTGTAGAAGCCCTGGATGATGCCGCTGGTGAACTCGACGAAGACCAGGAATCCGACCACCACGCTCAGCCCGCCGAAACGGATCCGGGCCGGATCGGTGAGGCCGGTACTCATGCCGGCAGTCGCATCAGCAGTGCCCGGTAGCAGCGTTCGGCACGCTCCAGGCTGTCGATGGCCACCCGTTCGTCGACGCCGTGGACCTGGCCGCGCTGGGCGCCGGTGATCACCAGCGGCGCGAACCGGTACACCGCCGGGGCGAACCGGTGCCAGTGCCGGGCGTCGGTGGCCGCCATGGTCAGGTACGGGATCGTGGCCACGCCCGGGTAGCTCGCGGCGACGGCTGCTGCGATCAGCGCGAACTGGGCATTGTCGGACGGCGACTCCGCGGTCGGCTCGTCGCCCTCTACCAGTCGGACGGTGAGCTTGGTGTCGGCGATCACCCGGCGCAGCCGCGCCAGCACCCCGGTTGTGGTCTCGCCGACGTTGACCCGGATGTTCAGGACGGCTTTGGCGCTGGACGGCAGCACGTTCGCGCTGCTGCCGCCGGAGAGCATGGTCGGGGCGAGGCTGGTCCTGACCATCGCCGCCCCCTCGGCACCACCGGCGGCCAGCAGCAGCCGGGCGGTCGCCCAGGGGGCCCTGGCGGCGAGCCGGTAGACCGGCGCCAGACGCGGTTCGGCGTGCCCGGCAAGGGCGGTGAGCATGTCGGCCACCGTCCGGGGCAGCCGGACGTCGAAGGGGTTGCGGTTCACCCGGGCCACTGCCCGCGCGACCCGCCCCACGGCGGTGAGTTCGGTCGGCGCGGAGGCGTGACCGCCGGTACCGGTGGCCGACAGCTCCACCGACATCACGCCCTTCTCGGCGAGGCCAACCATCGCGAAGTGCCCGTCGACTCCCGGGAACGGGATGTCGGTGATCGCACCGCCCTCGTCCAGCACCAGCCACGGGACCACGCCGCGGGTGTGCAGCGTGTCGGCGATCGCGCGGCCGGTGGCTCCGTGGGTCTCCTCGTCGGGTCCGAGGCAGAGCAGGACGGTCCGCCGCGGCGTCCAGCCTTCAGCCAGCAGGTTCTCCACCGCGTCCAGCAGGGCGCACAGCGCACCCTTGTCGTCGAGTGCCCCCCGACCCCAGACCTCGCCGCCGACGCTGCGGCCATCGAACGGCGGCACTGCCCAGGCGGACTCCTGCCCGGCGACCGGCACCACGTCGTAGTGCGCCATCAGCACCACCGGGTCGGCGTCCGTCGGCCCGGCCGGCGACCAGGTGTAGACCAGCCCGAACTCCTCGATCCGTTCGGCGGCCAGCCGCTCGTGCACGAGCGGGTACAGCTCGGCGAGCAGGGCGATGAAGTCGGTGAACGGGAGCGTGCCGCGGGTCGGCTTCTCAGCGGAGACGGTTGGGATGCGGATCATTGCAGTGAGCCGGTCGGCGATCCCGGCGCGGGGTTCCATGGCCGGGATCCTATTCCCGTCGACGCGCACGTCCGGCACCGTGTTCGGTGCACCACGAGCGGCGAGCTTCGGGCGTAGGGTCCGGGCATGGGGAACGGGCTGCGCGAGATCATCGAGGACAGCCGGCGGATCGTGTTCTTCGGCGGGGCCGGCGTCTCCACCGAGAGCGGAATCCCCGACTTCCGTTCCGGCGGTGGGCTGTACAGCCGGGACACCGGGACCAGCTATGCCCCCGAGGACGTGCTCAGCCACAGCTTCTTCGTCCGCAGGACCGAGCTGTTCTACGACTACTACCGCAGCCACCTGCTCTATCCGGACGCCCGGCCGAACGCAGCCCACCTGGCCCTCGCCCGGCTGGAGGCTGCCGGCAGGCTGACCGCCGTGATCACCCAGAACATCGACGGTCTGCACCAGGCGGCCGGATCAAGCAACGTGCTGGAGTTGCACGGCAGCGTGCACCGCAACTCCTGCCAGGACTGCGGCAGCAGGTTCGGGCTGGCCAAGATCACCGGCAGCGCCGGGATCCCCCGCTGCGATTGCGGCGGTGTGATCAAGCCGGACGTGGTGCTCTACGAGGAGGCCCTCGACCCGGCCGTCATGACGGCGGCCGTCCGCCACCTCACCGCAGCCGACACGCTCATCGTCGGCGGGACGTCACTGGTGGTCTACCCGGCAGCCGGCCTGGTGGATGCCTTCGCCGGCGAACACCTGGTGCTCATCAACAAGCAGCCGACCAGCTATGACCGGCTCGCCGGGCTGGTGCTGCACGAGGCGATCGGTGAGGCGCTCGGCGCCGCTGTCGACTAGGGACGCCGCAGCATCTCGTTCCGTCGCCGCTGGTACAGGTCCCGCTGGAACGGGTTCACCGGCAGCCGGCCGACGAGCTGCTGCTGGACGAGCAGGGTGACCCAGCCGGCAAGCATCATCGCGACCAGGTTGATGCCCAGCTGGGCAGCGCTGCCGATGATCTCCTCGGGCAACCAGTAGGCCAGCCCGAGGGCGATGTTGCCGGCCGCCGGCACCGTGGTCACCGAGATGAACACCCCCGAGAGGCCACCCATCCGCCCTGAGGTCAGCGACAGCACCCCGGCGATCGCCGCCATCACTGCCACGGCGAACGACCAGCCGTCGGGGTGGTAGATGAAGCCGGTGCCCGGGCGGGCCGCGACGATGGTCGACGGCTGCACCCAGCCGGCGAAGCGGACGACGAGGGCGGCCAGGGTGGCCACTGCGATCGAGACGGCGAACCCGACCAGCAGGGTGCGCAACGCGAAGCCGAACAGGGCGCGGCGGCGCAACACGAGGGCCAGCCCGAGGGCGGCGATCGGGCCGAACTCCGGTCCGAGCACCATCGCCCCGATCACCAGCACCTGGGAGTCGAGCACGATCGCGATCCCGGCGATCAGGGTGGCCAGGATCATGAAGATCAGGTAGGTGCCGTTGAGTTCGGATTCGGCGTAGGCCCGGGCGCCGACTTCGGGCCAGACGACTGCGTCCGCACCGCTGCCGGGGGCGCGCTCGGCAGCATCGAGGGCGGCCTTGGAGAGCCAGGTGTCGACCTGCTCGATGTGCATGGTGCCCTCCTGGGCCACACCGAGCGACCGCAGCCGGCTGATCACGGCGTTGGCCTGTTCCCTGGCCACGTCGGCGTAGACCAGGTCGCCGCGCGGTTCGATGGACGCACCGCGGACCACGGCGATGCTGCTCACCGTGGTCTCGGTGGAGAGGACGATGACGACGTCGTCGGTCAGATCGGTCGGGATGGCCATGCGCAACTGGAGCATGGACCAATCGTCCAGCAGCCGTGGCGGGTCAGCCAGACCCGGGCGGGTGGGAATGCGCAGGGTTCGCCCTCGGCAGGGCCGGTGGGGTGTGTCAGGATGTGCGCCATGGCGGCTCCGGGCAGTCAGCAGGTGACAGTCGATGGGCGTGTGCTGGCGCTGACCAACCTCGACAAGGTGCTCTACCCGGCCACCGGAACCACCAAGGGCGAGGTGATCGCCTATTACGCCGAGGTCGGCAGCACCCTGCTCCCGCACCTGCGGCAGCGTCCGATCACCCGGAAGCGCTGGCCGGACGGGGTCGGCCTGGACGGTGAGCACGTGAACGTGTTCTTCGCCAAGAACCTGCCCAAGGGCACGCCCGACTGGGTGCGGCGCTACGCGATCCAGCATTCCGACGGCACCAACGACTACCCGGTGGCAGACGACATCGCGACGCTGGTGTGGCTGGCCCAGCTCGCCGCCCTCGAACTGCACGTCCCGCAATGGCGCTTCGCCGAGGACGGCACTCCCCTGCCCCCGGACCGTCTCGTGCTCGACCTCGACCCGGGCGAGGGCGTGACGCTGGCCGAGACGGCCGAGGTGGCCGGCTGGGTGCGCGAGGTGCTGGAGGGCGCCGGCCTGCAGCCGTTCCCGGTGACGTCTGGCAGCAAGGGCATCCACCTGTACGCGCACCTGGACGGGTCACTCAGCCCGGCGCAGGCCAGCGACCTGGCCAGGGAACTGGCGCAGGCGATGCAGGCCGAGCATCCCGACCGCGTGACGTCGGTGATGCGGAAGTCCGACCGTGGCGGCAAGGTCTTCCTCGACTGGAGCCAGAACAACGGCAACAAGACCACCATCACGCCCTACTCCCTGCGGGGCCGGACCCGACCGACGGTCGCTGCCCCACGGACCTGGGAAGAGCTGGCCGACCCCGGCCTTCGCCAGCTCGAACTCGGCGAGCTGCTGTCCCGCCTGGCGGACCTGGGCGACCTGCTCGCCCCCCTTGCCGGGGTGGCACAAAAGGGGACAGTCCCCTTTCTTGCGGTCCCCGAGAACACGACAAGAAAGGGGACTGTCCCCTTTCTTGCTGTCGCCGAGCCCGCGCAACCGGACAAGCTCGCCAAGTACCGCAGCATGCGGGACGCGAACAAGACTCCCGAGCCGGTCCCGGCTGGGCCTCCGGCGCCCTCGTCAGGCAACTCGTTCGTGATCCAGGAGCACCACGCCCGCCGGTTGCACTACGACTTCCGGCTGGAGCACGGTGGCGTGCTGGTCAGCTGGGCCGTGCCGAAGGGGCCGCCGACCGACCCGAGGAGCAACCACCTGGCCGTCCCGACCGAGGACCATCCGCTCGACTACGGATCTTTCGAGGGCACCATCCCCGCCGGGGAGTACGGCGGCGGGACGGTGCGCATCTGGGACGCCGGCAGCTACGAGCTGGAGAAGTGGCGGGACGGCAAGGAGGTGATCGCCACCCTGCACGGCCGGCCCGACGGCGGGCTGGGCGGAGCCCCGGCGAAGTTCGCCCTGATCCACACCGGCAAGGACTGGCTGATCCACCGGATGGCGCTGGAACCCGCCAAGCCGGCGGCCCAGCCCGCAGAGACCACCGAAGCGGACGGGACCGTCCCGGAAGGGCCAGCGCCGGACCACCCCGCCCCGGCGATCGAGCCGATGCTCGCCACGCTCTCCGCCGCCGTTGAGGTGACCAACCCGGACGACTGGCACTTCGAGATGAAGTGGGACGGCGTGCGGATCATCGCCTACCTCGAGGCTGGCCAGGTGCGGCTGCTGAGCCGCCGGGGCCGGGACGAGACCGCCCGCTACCCCGATCTGGTCCCGGACCTGGCAGCGCTGCAGTGCCGTCAAGCCGTGCTCGACGGCGAGATCGTGGTCCTGGACGGGGGCGGCGCCCCGAACTTCGGCCTGCTGCAGCCGAGGATCAACCTCACCCGGGCAGCCGACATCGCTGCAGTGGCCCGGCAGGCACCGGCCCAACTGATGCTGTTCGACCTGCTCAGCCGCGACGGCCAATCCCTGGTGAATCGCCCCTACGAGGAGCGCCGCCGGCTCCTGGAGGAGTTGCAGCCACCGGCCGGCTCCAGGGTTCAGGTGCCACCGGTCTTCGAGGGCGACCTGGCAGCGGCGATGGAGTTCAGCGAGGCGCTCCGCCTCGAGGGAGTGGTCGCCAAACGGCGCGGCTCGGTGTACGAACCGGGGCGCCGCGGCCGCACCTGGCTGAAGATCAAGCACCGCCGCAGCCAGTCGGTCGTGGTCGGCGGCTGGCGCCCCGGCAAGGGCAACCGCGACGGCACGATAGGTGCCCTGCTGCTCGGCATCCCCGACGGTGACCAGGTCCGTTACGTCGGCCGCGTCGGCTCCGGGTTCTCCGACGCCGGGCTGGCCCGGGCCGAGCGGTTGCTGGCACCCCTGGCCCGTCCGGACTCGCCCCTGGCGGATGTCCCGGCGGAGGACGCCCGTGATGCCCACTGGGTGGAACCGACCCTGGTCGGTGAGGTGTTCTACACCGAAGTGACCCCGACCGGGCGGCTGCGGCACCCGGTGTGGAAGGGCTGGCGGGCCGACCAGCCCGCCGACGCCGTCACCTGGGAGTGAGCTACGTAGAAGTAGGGCGGCGGCCCGCTCGGGCTGCTGCCGATAATGAGGGGTTGTCTCGCTGAGGAGAGCAGATGCCGGAAATGCACGAAGCCCTTGACGCAGCCCACCGGCTGGCCGTGGAGTGGCTGGACTCGCTGCCCACCCGTCGGGTGCCGCCGACCGCGACCACCGACGAGGTCGCTGCAGCGCTGGGCGACCTGCCCGACCACCCGCGTCCGGCGCGGGAAGTGATCGAGCTGCTCGGCGCAGCAGCCGAGCCGGGCCTGACCGCCATACCGTCCGGACGCTGGTACGGCATGGTGATGGGCGGCACCCTGCCCGCGGCCCTGGCCGCGGACTGGCTCACCAGCGCCTGGGACCAGAACAGCGCCCTGCGGGCGGTGACGCCGGCGACGATCGCCGTGGAGGAGGTGGCCGACCGCTGGCTGCTGGACCTGCTCGGGCTGCCGGCCGACTGCGGCGTTGGCATGGCCACCGGCGCGACGATGTCGAACTTCACCTGCCTGGCGACCGCCCGCGACACGGTGCTGCGCCGGGCCGGCTGGAACGCGAAGGAACTGGGCCTGGTCGGGTCCCCCGGCGTTCGGGTGCTGGTGGGTGCCGAACGGCACGACTCGATCGACAAGGTGCTGCGGTTCCTCGGGCTTGGCCACCCCGAGGAGGTCGCAGCCGACGAGCAGGGGCGCATCCGGGTGCCCGCGCTCGCCGAAGCGCTGTCGAAGGGCGAGGGCCGCCCGACCGTCGTCGTGCTGCAGGCCGGCAACGTCCATTCCGGCGCGTTCGACGACTTCGCCGAAGCGGTGCCGGTCGCCCACGACGCAGGCGCCTGGGTGCACGTGGACGGTGCCTTCGGACTGTTCGCCGCGGCCTCGCCGGAGCTACGCCACCTGACAGCAGGGTTCGAGTTCGCCGACTCCTGGGCCACCGACGCCCACAAGACGCTGAACGTGCCCTACGACTGCGGCATCGCGATCGTGAAGGACGATGCCGCGATGCGGGCTTCCATGGGGATGCACGGCGACTACCTGATCCAGGACTCCGCCGGCGAGCCGTTCGACCGGGTGCCGGAGATGTCGCGGCGCGCCCGGGCGACCACGGTCTGGGCTGCGCTGGCGACGCTCGGCCGCAGCGGCGTCGCCGACCTGGTGGAGCGGTTCTACCGCCACGCTCGGATGTTCGCAGACGGGATCTCGAAGATCCCGGGCGGTGAGGTCCTCAACGACGTGGTGTTCAGCCAGGTGTGCGCCAGCTTCGGCAGCGACGAGCACACCAGGGAGGTGGTGCAGCGGATGCTCGCCGACGGCACCGCCTGGACCACCGGCTCCAAGTGGCACGGCCGGGCAGTGCTGCGGGTGGCGTTGTGCAACTGGTCCACCACGGACGGCGACGTCGAGGCCACCCTTGCCGCGCTGCGAAAGGCCGCAGCCTGAGCCCGGGGACTGGGCGCACAGGGCGTTGACAGGTTGCTGGCAGATAATGGCCCATCAGCAGGAGGGGGTCCTGATGGAGGTCGTTGCCGCCGTCTTCACCGACGGCGAGCGCGTTCTGGCGTGCCGCCGGAACGAGAGCCTCGAAGCCGGCGGGTTCTGGGAGTTCCCCGGCGGCAAGCTCGAGGACGGCGAGGCGCCGGCTGCGGCCCTGGAGCGAGAGGTGCTCGAGGAGCTCGGGGTGGAGATCGAGGTCGGCGAACTCCTGGACCGAAGCACCACCGTCTCCGACGGCACCACGATCACGCTCAGCTGCTACTTCGTGCGTCCGGTCGGCGAGGTGCCCCACTCGAGCACCGACCATGACGAGCTGGGCTGGTTCCAGCGGGACCGGCTGATGTGGCTGAACTGGGCGGCGCCCGACCTTCCGGCCGTGCGCAAGCTGGCCTTCGCAGCCGGGGACGGTGCCTGAACCGGGCGGGCCCGGACGACTCACGGAGCGAGCTTCCGGAAGGGCGGTCCGCCGGCAACCTGGGCGGGTCCGCCACACTGGAGCCATGGGAATCTTCGGACGCACCAAGCTCGAACCCGAGACCGACGCCGCCCTGACCGCCCTGGTCGGTCGGCGCCCGCGGCCGCTCGCGATCGGGCGGGGCGGTGACGGCCAGGTGGTCGGCCTGGTCGACCGGCTGGCCTACCGGGCCGATGGCGACTGGCGCCAGGAGTTCTGGCACGAGGTGGAGCGCGGCAGTTGGGACCCGGCAACGCGCCAGTTGCGCTGGACCAACGTCGCCGGGGATGCCCACGAGGTCGAACTCATCACTCCGGGCCTGTTGCCCGACCTGTTCAACGAGCGGGTCACCGCCAGCATCGCCTGCCTTCAGGTGGTCGACCTCACCGGCACCGGCACAGCCGTCATCACCGCGCGTCGCGACCTGGGTGAACCGACAGCTCCGTTGATCTGGCGAACCTCCCCCGGCAAGGGGGTCCGGGCGGGGCAGGTGGCCGGCGACCCGCTGGTCGTCCGCGAGCTCGAACGGCTACGCGCCGAATACGACCTTGGCTGAAGTTCTGGTAACGTACCGACTCGCGCCGAGCGCGATCCCCTGTAGCTCAATTGGCAGAGCGTCGGACTGTTAATCCGTAGGTTCCTGGTTCGAGTCCAGGCGGGGGAGCTTCTGACGCAGACCTCGTGACTAGGAGTGACACGTAGAAGCGCGGACATCTCCGCCCCCCTCGTGCATCATTCGTGCACCCCAGCTTCTAGGTCAGCACGTGCGCGCATCTGTTCGTGCTACCACGCTGATCGACCGCTCGAGCACCGCGGCCAGGCAAGTGCTCGAAGTCCCCAGCCGGCATCCCCCGGGCCTCGCCAGCGAGCTGGCCGGCGACATCCAGGATCAGATCCGGGGCGCTTTCAGTGCGCCGGGCAGGCAAGAAGATTACGCCGGCGACTCCCGCCGAGCTGGCCGCGATCGCCGAGAACATGCCCAAGCGGTTAAGGGGCTCATCACAATCAGGGGTGTAGGAGCGGTGTGATCGTGGCCGGCGCGTCCGTGCCCGGGTAGGGGTCGAGGTCTTCCGAAGATGGAGGTTCTCACGCCAACCATCTGGAAGACCTCGACGTGCCTGACGCTACCTTCGCGACCCCTGACCTGACCACCTTCTGCCGGCTCGACGAGTTGGGGCTGGTCGCGGTCGGGCAACGAAATCGAGCCGGAACGAGCGGTGATTGCTTGCCGGGTTGTGGAGCCTGACGACTGGTGTCACCGGTGCGGCCAGCACGGTCTGCTGCGTGACACCGTGGTGCGTCGGCTCGCTCACGAACCGCTCGGGTGGCGGCCGACGGTGCTGGAGATGATCATCAGGCGGTACCGGTGCGCCAACCGCGCGCATGTGGCGCCAGGACACCAGCCGGGCCGCGGAGCCGAAGGCCAGGCTGTCGCGGCGTGGGTTGCGATGGGCGTTGGAAGGGATCGTGGTGCAGCACCTCACCGTGGCCCGGATCGCCGAGGGCCTGGAGGTGTCGTGGAATACGGCGAACGCCGCGGTGCTCGCCGAGGGCAAGCCGGTCCTGATCAACAACCCTCATCGGTTCGACGGGGTCACCACGATCGGGGTGGATGAGCACGTGTGGCGCCACACCCGCCGCGGCGACAAGTACGTGACCGTGATCATCGATCTGACCGGTCCCCGCACGGGCAAGGGCCCGGCACGGCTGCTCGACATGGTCGAGGGCCGCTCCAAGCAAGTGTTCGCCACCTGGCTGGCTGAGCGTGACCAGGCGTGGCGCGACCGGGTGGAGGTGGTCGCGATGGACGGCTTCACCGGGTTCAAGACCGCCACGGCCGAAGAGTTGCCCGATGCCGTCGCGGTGATGGACCCCTTCCACGTCGTGAGGCTCGCCGGCGACGCCCTGGACCGGTGCCGCCGCCGCATCCAGCAAGACCTCCACGGCCACCGCGGCCGGGCCGGTGACCCGCTGTACTCGGCCCGGCGCACCCTGCACACCGGTTCGAGCCTGCTCACCGACAAACAGAAGACCCGACTCGACACCCTGTTCGCCGACGACCACCACGCCGCCGTCGAGGTCACCTGGGCTGCCTACCAGCCGATGATCACCGCCTACCGCGAACCCGACCCCGCCCGCGGCCGCGACCTGATGAGCAAGCTCATCGCCACCCTCAGCGGCGGCGTGCCCGCCGCGCTCGTCGAACTCCGCTCGCTCGGCCGAACCCCGAACCAACGGGCCGTTGACGTGCTCGCCTACTTCGACCGGCCGGCACGTCCAACGGCCCAACCGAAGCGATCAATGGCCGACTCGAACACCTCCGAGGCTCCGCCCTCGGCTTCCGGAACCTCACCAACTACATCACCAGATCGCTGCTCGAGACCGGCGGATTCAGGCCCCACCTACACCGTGGATTGTGAAGAGCCGGTTAAGGCTGGCCGTCCTGCTCGGTGGCTGGTGCGCGCTGCGTTATGGCGAGATCGCCGAGCTCTTCCTCGTAATGGACATAGAATCTCCTTGGGGTGAATGGGCCTGGCGCACCGATCGGTAACCCGGATAGACCAAGCGTGTGCACCGTACCGCACGTTGAGAACCCGGCGTGGCTCGACGGCGAAATTTCCTGAGCGCGATTTCGAGCAGGGCGCGAGTCACGCTGTGCCAGACCACTGCTCGACAGTGAGGCTCCTGACAGAGCAAGAGCCTCTGCTCTGGGGGCTGACTCCGGCCGGATTATCCGTGGCCATGAGAAAGCTCCCATGCGACGCCCTGCAACGAAACCGCTCGCTGGACACTTCTTCCTGGTATGGGTGTGTTGCGCGAGGCACGGGCGGGAGCGGCGGTGGAGGCTGACGATGTGGTTCCGTTCGACAGCTACGTCCGGGCCCGTTCCAGTGGGTTGCTGCGGCTGGCCTGGCTAATCACCCGGGACTGGGAGGACGCCCGGGACTCGGTTCAGGACGCGTTCGTGTCGGTGTATCCCCGGTGGTCGCGGCTTCCGCCCGGTAGCGGTCTCGACGCCTACGTGTCCCGGTGTGTCGTTAACGCATGTTTGGCGGTAATGCGAGGTCGAAGAACCCTGCCGGTCGCCGACGTGTCGACCCTCGATGAGGTGCCGGTCAATCCCGACCCGGCGATCGGCGTCGTGCAAACACGCCAGCTGTTGCGGTGGTGCGGGGAACTCCCCCCCGTACAGCGAGCGGCACTGGTGATGCGGTTCTATCGGGATCTCAGCTTCGCCGACATTGCCGAAGTACTTGGATGCCGCGAGGCAACGGCTCGATCGCACGTTCATCGGGCGATTACCGCGTTACGAACGAGGTGGGAAGGAGACCGATAATGAAGCGTGAGTTCGAACAGGAGATCCGGGATGCAATGCGTCAGGTCGATTCAATGAGGATTCCGGTGCAGCCGCTAGATCCCGATGACCTTGTTTCCATGGCATCTGATGGCCACCGGGTGAGGCTCAGGTCCGGAACGGCCCGCCGGTTGCTGGCCTTGGCTGCATCTGTAGTCTTGGTCGCCAGTGTCGGTCTGGCTGCCTGGTCATGGCTCGACCGAAGGGACGTTGTTGCAGCCGTGCCGAGCCCCAGCCCTGAGTCCAGCGCGACGATGCCGGCGCGACTGGGCGATACCGCAACCTGGACGCTGGCTGCGCCCGACGAGGTCAGCGCGGCGTCCAAGACCCTTACTCTGAGCGTTACCCGCCTAGGCTGCGCCGGAGGCAAGACGGGCGTTGTGCTCGCCCCGTCCGTGTCCATGTCAGACACGATGGTCATCATTCGATCCAGTGTGGAGCCGAAGAAGGGCTTTGGAAGCTGTCAGCGCAATGAGCCCGTTCAAGTGACTCTCACGTTGAGCGAACCGGTTGGAAACCGTGACCTCGTGGATGCAGCCTGTCTAGACGGCGATGCCGTCAACACCGCGGCCTGCTCCGGTGGCGCCGTTCGCTGGACACCCTGAAGAACGCCATCGGATCGATCGGCCTGGGAAATGCATTCACGTGTGAGCAAGATTGCCTATTCATAACAGACGCGCGCGCTTCCCATGGCGTGTTCGCAGAAGTTCGTTGCCCCGTGCGGGCCGCAAGGGCCGGCAAGAGGGCCCGACCCTGTTTGCACCGGGTGTGTCGACGTTTCGGGGTGCTCGCTACGTGGTGGTGCCGAGGTAGAGCTGGACGAGGTCGGTGGTCCAGGTGGGGATGCCGGTGCCGAAGAAGTCCTGGTCTTCTGTCCAGATGGGGCAGTTGAGGGTGATGGCCGTGGCCAGGATGGGCCAGTCGTCGGGGTCGCGGTGCTCAATCCGCGCCAACGCATCCGCGCGGGCCGGGCTGTAGGCGTCGGCGTCGACGCTGTGGACGAGCGGCTCGAACCCCGCGAGTAGGACCAACGCCGGGGCGGGGTCGATACCGCGCCGGGAGAGGATCCCCGGCAGGTAGGTGCGCGCGTCGGCGTAAGCGACCTCAGGGGTGAAGAACGCGACCGTGCCGGCATGGTCGAGAACCAGTTGGCGGACCCGCTGGCCCAGGACGAGCCGGATCAGGATGTTGGCGTCGAGCACGATCGAACGCCGTCTGCCGGGCATCGGCTGCGGCTACTTGTGTCCGGCCTGGCGGGCTGCGGCGTAGTCGGCCACCAGCTGTTCGGGGTCGATGCCCTTCTGCGCGAGAAGTTCGTCCAGCGCGGCGGCCGCGGCCCGGAGGGCGGCGATCTCGGCGGCCTGTTCGGTGCGGGTCGGGATGAAGTAGCCGACGGTCCGGCCGTGCCGGGTGATCGCGACCGGCTCGTCGGAATCGATGAAGTCGGCCAGTTCGGCGCGGAACTGCCGGATACCCACCGTTGTCGCCATCTCCCACCCCTGCCAGACGAATGTGTAACCCAGTGTACACACCTCGGTCGCATGGGTCGTGCTCGGCCCGGCTCACCCGTGGCGAAGCCGCCCTCACCGGAACCCGCATCACCTTTCGGGGGGAGGTTGGGGGAGGTCTTGCTGACTAGGGGTTTCACCCGCGTCCTGGGATCGGTGGCGATCGGGACACCCGGCCGGCGGTCATCGGGGGGAGGTGGGGGGAGGTGCCTACGACAAGGGATTTCACCCGGCAGAGGGGTCTTCCTGGCGCCTGCGGCGGTGCCCGGTGGGGGGAGGTTGCTGTGGTGCCCTGATGGTGTGCCCGCACAGCCCGGTGGGGGTGACGGTGAAGGAAGTCGGGCTCGGGGTGTCCGGATCGGCCCGTGCTGGCGGCTTAAGGCAGTGCAAGACGATCACCGGCCTCGTGGCTGAAAAGTCGCGAAAGACCGGGCCGGGCTGTCCGGGACGGGGGGTCCCCCTCGGCTTAGTGGGCTGTAAGGGGATCGGCCCGGGCGGTGTCCCGGAGGGGCGTCGGCGAGGCGAGAGGAGGAGGTGAGGGCGGTGGCGATTGGTCTGCAGAAGATCTCCGCGATCGTCGGCTATGAGTACCTGACCCGGCATGTGGCGGTGCTCGATGCGACCAGCAAGGGCTACCAGCGCCTGGACGCCTACTACCTGGCCAAGGGTGAGGAGCCCGGCTCCTGGTGGGGCACCGGCCTGGCCGGCGTCGGTTTGGCCGAGGGTGATCCGGTGACCGCCGAACAGATGCGGCGACTGTTCGGCCACGGACTCGACCCGACCACGGGAAACAAGCTCGGCCGCGCCTACTCCGTCTTCGACCACACCCCCACCGCGTTCGAAACCGAACTGGCCAACCGACTCACCGCCTGGCGAGTCGCGCACGGGGTGCCGGCCCCGGTGCCGCCGCCGAAAGGGGTGCTCGCCGGCCAGCGGACCGCCCTGGCGACCGAGTGGTTCACCGCCGCCCATCCGGGCTTGGTGCCCGAAGCGCGTCAGGTGCGGGATGTGATCGCGAAGAACACCTCGCACCCGCGGGTGGCGGTCGCCGGGTTCGACATCACCCTCACCCCACCCAAGACCGTCTCCACTCTATGGGCAGTCGCAGACCGGCCGTTCGCCGCGACGATCAGGGCGGTGCATGATGCGGCGGTCACCGACGCCCTCACCTACCTGGAGGCCAACGTCCTGTTCACCCGCAAGGGCCACGCCGGGGTGCGGCACCTGCCGGTCCGCGGCCTGGTCGCAGCCCGGTTCGTCCACCGCGAATCCCGGGCCGGCGACCCGGACCTGCACACCCACGTGGCGGTGGCGAACAAGGTCCAAACCGAGGCCGGGGAGTGGATGGCGATCGACGCCACCGTGCTGTACGCGGCCAAGGTCACCCTGTCCGAGGCGTACACCGCCAGCCTGGTCGGCCGGCTGCGGGATCTCGGCCTGGTGCTGGTACCGGCCGGACGGGACGGGAAACGACCCGTGTACGAGATCGCCGGCATCAACCCGGCCCTGGCGCAACGCTGGTCGACCCGCCGTGGTCAGGTGGTCGGCAAGACCGGCGAGCTCGTGACCGAGTTCGAAGCCGAGTACGGCCGGCTGCCCACCCCGGACGAACGGCTCGAGCTGGCGCAGCGGGCGACCCTGGACACCCGGCCGGACAAACACGCACCGCGCAGCGAACACGACCAACGCGCCACCTGGGCCCCCGAAGCCACCAGCCTGCTCGGCCCCGGCGGCATCCAGCGAATGCTGCACGCGGTCACCCACCAGCAGGCTGTCCCGGTCACGGTGCCGGATCGGCGCTGGATCGCCCGCACCGCCCGGAGCGTGGTTGCGATTGTGGAGTCGGAGAAGTCGTCGTGGACCCCGTGGAACGTCCGCTCCGAAGCGTTCCGGCAGGCCACCGCCGCCAACATCGCCCACCACCAACTCGCGGCCGTGGTCGAACAGGTCACCGCCGAGGCCCTGTCCGAAGCGGTGTCGGTGCCGATCCGCACCACCCGCACCATGCCCGTCGAACCAGACCTGCTCCTGCGGCCCGACGGCACCCCCGCCTACGAACAACCCTCCGCCACCCGGTACACCTCGATGCGGATCCTGCGCGCCGAAGCCCGCATCGTCGACGCGGCTGGACGCCACGGCGGCCGGACCGCCGACCCCAACTCGATCCAACTCGCCATCCTCCAATCCATGGCCAACCGGCAACCGTTGAACGACGGCCAACAGGCCCTGGTCGCCGCCATGGCCGGCTCCGGGCTCCGGTTGCAGCTCGCGATCGCCCCCGCCGGGACCGGGAAGACCACCGCCATGCGCACCCTCGCCTGTGCCTGGACCAACAGCGGCGGCACCATCCTCGGCCTCGCCCCCTCCGCCGCCGCAGCCGAACAACTCCGACTCCAACTCGGCCAGACCGCTGTCGCGGAGAACCTGGCCAAGATGGTGTGGGCCATCAACCACCGCGAACCACTCACCAACCAGGTCGGCCCCGACACGCTGGTGGTCATCGACGAAGCCGGCATGGCCGACACCCTCACCCTGGACTACCTGGTCGGCTGGTGCCTCGACCAAGGCGCCTCCATCCGGCTCATCGGCGACGACCAACAACTCGGTGCCATCGGAGCCGGCGGCGTCCTGCGCGACATCACCACCACCCACGGCGCCCTCCACCTCGACGAAGTCCTCCGATACAGCGACCCCGCCGAAGCCCACGCGTCCCTCGCGCTGCGCTCCGGCGACATCGGAGCCCTCGGCTACTACCTCGACCACAACCGGATACACCTCATCGACCCCGAAACCGCCACCCAACATGTGCTCGCCGCCTGGCAAGCCGACCGCAACGCCGGACTGGACGCGATCATGCTCGCCCCCACCCGCGAACACGTCGCCCAACTCAACAACGCCGCCCGCCACGCCCGCCTCGGACACCACCGGCCCGGCCCCGAAACCGCCCTGGCCGACGGCAACCACGCCTCCGCCGGCGACACGGTCCTGACCCGCCGCAACAACCGCACCCTCACCAGCGGCCAGCTGGCCTGGGTCCGCAACGGCGACCGCTGGACCGTCACCCACGTCCACCCCGACGGCTCGATCGACGTCCAGCACCTACGCAACCACAACCGGCTCACCCTGCCCGCCGACTACGTCGCCGAATCCGTCGAACTCGGCTACGCCACCACCATCCACACCGCCCAAGGCGTCACCGCCGACACC
>CAYQXH010000044.1:0-17104 GCA_964421325.1 uncultured Propionibacteriaceae bacterium | reverse complement strand
AGGCGTTCAGGCTCCAGAAGGCCGGGAATTCGACCGCCCGCTGCTCGAAGACGACCTCATTGGTCTTCCAGTTGGTCTGCACAACGTCCCGCAGTTCCCAGGTGACCTCGTCGTAGGGGTGCACGCCCGCTGTGGTGAAGACCCGGTTGATCTTCAGTCCCTGGGACTTCCGGCCACCACGGGCGGTTGCCTTCGCGGTCTCGGTCATGGTTGGACTGCCTTTCGCTATCTGGGAGGAGGGGGTGAATCAGTTCGTGACGAGCGCAACGCGGCGCAGGTTCTCGATCTCGGACTCGAAGTCCTCGACCGAGTCGTAGTGCTTGTAGACCGAGGCGAAGCGGAGATAGGCGACGGAGTCGAGCTCGCTGAGCGGGCCGAGGATCGCCAGGCCCACCTCGTCCGCCGGGATCTCGGCCTGTCCGCTGGCCCGCAGGGTCTCTTCGACCCGCTGGCCCAGCCGGGCGAGGTCGGCCTCGGAGACCGGGCGCCCCTTGCAGGCCTTGGCGACACCGGTGATGACCTTCTCCCTGGAGAAGGGCTCGACCACTCCGGAGCGCTTCACCACGACCAGCTGCATCTGCTCGAGGGTGGTGAACCGCCGCTCGCACGTCGGGCACTGCCGACGCCGCCTGATGCTCGTTCCGTCCTCGGCCACGCGGCTGTCCAGGACCCTGGTGTCGGTGTGACGGCAGAATGGGCAGTGCACGTTCCAGGCTCCCTTCGCGGACGGTGCGGTGGATTCGACTGTGGACAGTGTGTGGATCACTAACACTATCTGTGGAGGAACGACAACGCTGTAACTACTACATGTAGAGGTTACGCAGGCTGGGGGCGTCCCGCAAGGCCAACCGTTGCGCGTGTCGTCCGTAGGGTTGAATTGCGCACGCCGGCCGGGCCATGAGGCGACCGGCCGGCGTGCGGAAGCAGGATCAGCCCAGCGTGGTGACCAGGGTCGGCAACTGCCCGCCGTCCTGGAACGGCTCATTGCTCACACCAAGGAAGCCGACCACCAGCACCACCGCTGCAGCGGCCACCAGGGCGAGGAGGAAACCGAGGATCACGGCGATGCCTCGATCGGTCAGCCGCAAGGGCGCCGCCCCAGCAGCACCTTGCCGGGTCGGAGCCGCCGGACGGGGCCGGCCGGGCTCGGCCACCGGTACTGCAGCCAGGTGCGGCCGGGCCTGCTGCGGGCGCTCGACATGCCGCCAGCCTTCTGCCCCCTGCCGCGGCGAGAGCGGCGCGTACAGTTCGTCCACCAGAAGGGCGCTCATACCCATCTCCTTCGTTCTCGAACAGGTGTTCGATACCTGTCTACTCCAGATTCCCGGCCGGATCAAGCGGATTCGAACAACTGTTCGTCAGCGTGTCGGCCATGGAGACAGCTTCACAGCCGCCACTGACAGTTCTGCCGGAACTCCGCGACACGTCGAACATGTGTTTGATTCGGGCCGGTGGTGGGACTAGCTTGCTGTCATGCCAAGCAAGCAAGAACCGGTAACCCGCAGGCGCGGCCGCCCGCGCAAGGAGGACATCGCAGCCCAGCTGGGCACCAACGTCAGCCAGTTGCCCGACGGTCCGGCGGACGCCGAGGGCCTGACCGCAAGGCAGCGCCGCATCCTCGAAGTGATCCGCGACGCCCTGGTGGCCCGCGGCTATCCGCCGAGCATCCGGGAGATCGCCGACCGGGTCGGGCTGGCCTCTTCCTCTTCCGCCGCCCACCAGCTGAAGGTGCTCCAGGCCAAGGGGTTCCTCTTCCGCGATCCCCACCGGCCCCGCGCGCTGGAGGTGCGGCTGCCCGAGTCCATGTCGAGCGCCGAGGAATCGGCCCAGCCCGCCGAGTCCGAGCTGCCCGTCGTCGCCGCACCATCGGTGGACGTGCCGATCCTCGGCCGGATCGCAGCCGGTGGCCCGATCCTCGCCGAGCAGGCGATCGAGGACGTGTTCGCGCTGCCGAGGCAGCTGGTCGGCGAAGGCAACCTGTTCCTGCTCGAGGTTCGCGGGGACTCCATGGTCGAGGCAGCCATCTGCGACGGTGACTATGTCGTCATCCGCCAGCAGCCGGACGCGGTGAACGGCGACATCGTCGCTGCGCTGATCGGCGAGGAGGCGACCGTGAAGACCTTCAAGCGCACCCCCGGCCAGATCTGGCTGCTGCCGCACAACCCGGCCTACGAGCCGATCGACGGCAACGAGGCGTCGATCCTCGGCAAGGTCGTGGCGGTACTGCGAAGGGTCTAGCCATCCGCGCGCAGATCCGGGTCAAGCCCGGCGCCGGCCGAACCAGGGTGGGCGGACGCTACGGCGACGCCACCCTGGTCGTGGCGGTCCAGGCACCGGCCGTGGACGGTCGAGCCACGGCGGCAGCACTGAAAGCCCTGGCGAAGGCATTGGGCAAACCGGTGCGGGAAGTTACGTTGGTGTCCGGCGCCACCAGCCGGACCAAGCTGGTGGAGCTCCCGGAGGACTCCTCCGAACGGTTCCAGCAACTCCTCGACTCGTGAAAAGGCGGTAGCCGTGACCACCATCGTCGCCACCCTCTTCATCTCCCTCGACGGCGTCGCCGAGATCGACCCGGCCTGGCACTTCCCCTACTTCGACGATGCCATGGGCGAGGCGGTCGGTGAGGACTACACGGGAGTGGACGTGTTGCTCCTCGGCCGGGTCACCTACGACAGCTTCGCCGGTGCCTGGCCCGATCGCGAGGCCGCCGGTGGCGAGGATGCCGAGTTCGCCAGACAGCTCGGCGACACCCGCAAGGTCGTAGCCACCCGTGGCACGGCCGACCTCGGCTGGCGCAACGTGGCGGCGACCCCCGACCTGCTGGCCACCGTTGCCGCGCTCCGCGCCGAGCCGGGCGTCGAGAAGGTTCTCGTTGCCGGCTCGATCTCGATCCTCCGCCAGCTCCTGATCGCCGGGGAACTGGATGAACTGCGACTCTTCGTGCACCCGGTGGCGGCGAACCGGGGGGAACGCCTCTTCGACGGGTCCATGGGACTGCGGCCGCTGAAGCTGCTGAGCTCCGCGGTGTTCCCTGCCGGAGTGGTGCGACTCTGCTACGCCCCGGCAGAGCTGCCGGCCGACGGTGGCTACGAGGCCGCCATCCAGAACGTCCCGACCGACTGAGTCACTCCCCCAGCCGACGTAGCGCGCCGATCGCGGTCTCCCGGTCAGTGGTCATCCAGAAGTCCGGCATCGAAGCCTTCAGGAATGTCCCGTAGCGGGCGGTGACCAGTCGAGGGTCCAGCACGGCCACCAGACCGCGGTCGGTCAGGGTGCGGATCAGGCGACCGGACCCCTGGGCCAGCAGCAGCCCGGCGTGGGTGGCAGCGACCGCCATGAACCCGTTTCCACCGGCCTCGGCCACCGCCCGCTGGCGGGCCTGCATCAGCGGGTCGTCCGGACGCGGAAACGGGATCTTGTCGATGATCACCAGCCGGCAGGTGTCACCGGGCACGTCGATCCCCTGCCACAGCGACAGCGTGCCGAACAGGCTCGCCTCCGGGTCGGCGACGAACTCCCGGGTCAGCTCGGACAACTGGGCGTCACCCTGGCAGAGGATGGCTCGGCCGGGTACCTGGATGCGGCAGTGGATGGCGGCCGCCTCCGCTGCCCGCTGGGACGCGAACAGCCCCAGCGTCCGACCGCCGGCCGCCCAGACCAGTTCAGCGATCTCGGCCAGGACCTCCGGCGTGATCCCCTCCCGGCTGGGTGGCGGCAGGTGGCGCGCGACGTAGAGGATGCCCTGGCGGCGGTAGTCGAAGGGCGAGCCGACATCGATCCCGCGCCAGGGGCCGGGGTCGGCACCCTTCAGCCCGATCGAGGCGGCCACCGCATCGAAGTCCCCGCCGACGCGCAGGGTCGCCGAGGTGAGCACCGCCGGGTGCTCGTCGAGGATCCGGGTCCGCAACAGGCCGGCGACGGACAGCGGGGCACAGTGCGCCTGCCGCCCGAAGCGTTCCCGGTCCGCCACCCAGACCACGTCGGCCTCGGCAAGCTTCGCCATCCGCTCGGCGATGTCGAACACCTCCTGAGCCGCTGCCTGGGCCTGCCGCCGCTCGGGCTCCTCCTCGCCGCCGAGTCCGGACACGGCATGCCTGGCCGCATCCCGCACCGCCTGGAAGGCTGCGACGATGCCTGCCCCGGGGTCGAGCACCCGGCCGAGCTCGGCGTCGTCGAGGCCGAGCTGCAGCGTGTCGGCCGCGTTCAGCAGCTCGAGCCCGGTTTCATCGGTGAGCCAGGTGAGGCACCGCCGCGCCACCCGCTCGACCTGCTGCGGGCTGAGCTCGACACTGGCTGCCCCGGTCACCCGGGTGACCAGTTCGTGGGCCTCGTCGATCACCACGGCGTCGTACTCGGGCAGGGCCGTGCCCCCGTGCAGCGCGTCGATCGCCAGCAGGGCGTGGTTGGTGACCACCAACTGGCTGTGCCGCGCCCGCTCTCGGGACTCCTCGACGAAGCAGTCGGAGCCGTAGGGGCAGCGCTGGGCGCCCAGGCACTCGCGCACCGGCACCGACACCTGCGCCCAGGCCTGCGGCCCGTGGCTGGGGGCGTCGTCCCGGTCGGCCAGGCCGGCGTCCCGCGCCTGCTGCTCCGCCCACTCGCGCAGTGCCACGACCTCGGCACCGGCAGCGGTCGCGGCTGACGGGTCGGGCAGCAGGGCTGCCTGCTCGGCACCGGACCCGTCCCGGACCCGGAGCAGGCAGGCATAGTTGCTGCGGCCCTTCACCACGGCGTGCCCGATCACCTTGCCGGTCACCTGCTCGCAGGCTGCAACGGCAGCCGGGATGTCCTTGGTCGCCAGCTGGGCCTGCAGGGCGAGGGTGGCCGTGGCGATCACCACGCGGGCTTCCGGGTGCTCGCTCAGCGCGGCCAGCGCCGGCGCCAGGTAGCCCAGCGACTTGCCCGTGCCGGTGCCGGCCTGCACCAGCAGGTGCTCGCCACTCTCGATCGTCCGGGTGACCTCAGCAGCCATCCGGGCCTGCCCGGGACGCTCCTCGCCACCGATCGCAGCGATGGCTGCTGCCAGGATGCGCCCGGTCAGCTCAGGCGTCGCCGGCATCGGTGGAGTATCTGGCGAGCTCCCCGGCCAGTTCGGCGTTCACCCTTGCCACGACCAGGGTGCCGTGACCGGTGTGCTCGCTGGAGACGAACTCGCCGGTGGTGTGGATCCGGTTGATCAGGTCGCCGCGGTCGTAGGGAACCAGTGCCCGGACCTCCAGCTCTGGCCGGGGCAGGCGTTCCTCGACGCGCGCACGCAGCTCGTCCATGCCGGCGCCGGTACGCGCGGAGACGAAGACGGCTTCGGGGAACCTGCCGCGCAACGCCAGCAGCATGTCCGGGTCGGCGGCGTCGATCTTGTTGATCACCAGCTGCTCGGGGACCTCGGCAGCTCCGATCTCTGCAAGCACCGTCCGAACGGCCGTCACCTGGCCGAACGGGTCGGGGTCGGAGGCGTCGACGACGTGCAGCAGCAGGTCGGCCAGCACGGATTCCTCCAGCGTGGACCGGAAGGCCTCCACCAGGTCGTGAGGCAGGTGCCGGATGAAGCCCACGGTGTCGGTGAGGGTGAACACGCGGCCGTCCTCGGTCTGGGACCGCCGGGTGGTCGGGTCGAGGGTGGCGAACAGGGCGTCCTCCACCAGCACCCCGGCTCCGGTGAGCCGGTTCAGCAGCGAACTCTTCCCGGCGTTGGTGTAGCCGACGATCGCCGCGCTTGGCACCTGGTTGCGGGTGCGCTGGGACCGCTTCGTCTCCCGCACCGAATCGAGCTCCCGCAGCTTGCGACGCAGGATGGCGATCCGGGTCTTGATCCGGCGGCGGTCGGTCTCGATCTTGGTCTCACCGGGACCGCGTCCGCCGATCCCGGCGCCCGCCGCCGCCCGGCCACCCACCTGGCGCGAGAGGTTGCCGCCCCAGCCGCGCAGGCGCTGGCGCAGGTACTGCAACTGGGCGAGCTCGACCTGGGCCTTGCCCTCCGAGCTCTTGGCATGCTGGGCGAAGATGTCCAGGATCAGCGCGGTCCGGTCGATCACCTTGACCCCGACCCGGTCCTCGAGGTTGCGGAGCTGGGCGGGTTCGAGCTCTCCGTCGCAGATCACCGTGTCGGCACCGGTTGCGATCACCACCTGCCGCACCTCGTCCACCTTGCCCCTGCCGATGAAGGTTGCCGGGTCCGGGGCCTTGCGCCGCTGCACCAGGGCGTCCAGCACCTCGGAGCCCGCCGTCTCGGCGAGCAGCTTGAGCTCTGCGAGGGCGTTGTCCACCTCGGCCTCGCTCCCGCTCGTCCAGACGCTCACCAGTACCACGCGCTCCAGCTGCAGCTCGCGGTACTCCACCTCGGAGATGTCGGCGAGCTGGGTGGACATGCCGGCCACCCGACGCAGCGACAACCGGTCGGCCAGGTCCTGCTGGTCGCCGTCGGGGTCGAGGATCTCGGGATCGGGTTCTTCGAGGAAGGGTTCAGTCATCTCAGCTCAGTTCGGCAGTAGGCAGGTGCCGCGGGCCACGACCACGGCTGGACCGATCAGGACGGCCTCCGGGCCGGTCAGGTCCACTTCGAGGGTGCCACCCTTCACCTCAACGGTGAACTGGCCGGCGTCACCGATGGCCGCGGCGGCAGCCACGACCCCGGTCCCGCAGGCTTCGGTCTCGCCGACCCCACGCTCGTGCACCCGCAACCTCAGGTGCCCAGGGGCCGTCCGGACCACGAACTCGGTGTTCACCCCGTGCGGGAAGGCTTCGGTGGGTCGCCAGGACGGCGCAGCGGTCAGGTCCAGCCCGTCGAGCAGGTCGGCATCCTCAAGCACCACCACGGCGTGCGGGTTGCCGACGTCGACGGAGCGGGCCGGCCAGGTCAGCTTGCCGACCGCAACCTCGACCTCGTTCCCGAAGGTCGCCGGACCCATGGTCACTGCGATCCGGCCGTCGGTGAGGAACCGGCCGGTGCGGAGGCCGGCCCGGGTGCCGACGCTGACCGTCTCGCCATCGACCAGGCCCTCCTCGGCGAGGTAGCGGAGGAAGACCCGCAGGCCGTTGCCGCACATCTCCGCGATCGAACCGTCGGCGTTGCGGTAGTCCATGAACCAGCCGTCTCCGGGCCCGGACCATTCCGGCACCAGGTTCGCCCGCACGGCACGCAGCAGGCCGTCACCGCCGATCCCGCCGCGGCGGTCGCACAGGTAGGCCACCTGGGCCGGCTTCAGGTCCACCAGGTTGTCCGGGTCGGCGAAGATCACGAAGTCGTTCCGGGTTCCGTGGCCCTTTGCGAAGTCGAGTCGCATGCCGTTCCTCCTACCGTCCGACCTGCACCATACCTCGCACCACCCCCGCCACCTGCTCGGTGCTTGCGGCCTCGGCCGGCAGCCAGGTGATCCGCGGGTCGCGACGGAACCAGCCCAGCTGCTTGCGGGCGAACCGTCGGGTCCCGAGGATCGTCGCCCGCCTGGCCTCGTCCTCGGAGAGCTCGCCGTCGAGGAAGGCGAGCACCTGCCGGTAGCCCAGTGCGCGCCACGCCGTCCGCCCGCTGCGCAGGCCGCGGTCGACGAGCTGCCGCACCTCGGCCACCAGACCGTCGGCCCACATCTGGTGCACCCGTCGCTCGATCCGCTCATCCAGCACCTCGCGCGGGAGCTCCAGCCCGACCTGGACCACGTCCGGCAGTGCGTACCGCCACTCCGGCAGGGTCGAGCTGAAGGTGCCGGTCAGCTCGATCACCTCCAGTGCCCGGACCGTGCGGCGCGCGTTGCCGGGCAGGATGCCGGCCGCGGCCGCTGGATCCAGGCCGGCCAGCCGCTCGTGCAGGGCCGCCGCACCCACCACCTCGAGTTCTGCCTCCAGTCGTGCCCTGACCTCCGGGTCGGTCCCGGGAAACCTGAAGTCGTCGAGGATGGCGTGCACGTACAACGCCGAGCCCCCGGCCAGCACTGGTACGACTCCCCTCGCCCGGCAGTCCTCGATCGTCCGGCGGGCGAGGGCCTGGAAGTCCGCGACGCTCGCGGACTCGGTGACATCCATGATGTCGATCAGGTGGTGCGGGATGCCGCGGCGCTCAGCCTCGATCGGCTTGGCCGTGCCGATGTCCATGCCCCGGTAGACCAGCATCGAGTCGGCGTTGACCACCTCAGCCCGGATGCCGGCTGCAGCCAGGGACCGGGCCACCCCGACCGCCGCTGCGGTCTTGCCGCTGGCCGTCGGTCCGTTGATCGCCAGCACCGGAATCGTCACGGCTGCCATTGTGTCAAGTGAATCTGGTCCGGCGCTTGGCAGGGTCGCTGACGGAGCACACAATGGACCAGACGCCGAGACCGCCTCGGCCCCGGAGCAGAAAGGAGGTCGCATGGACATCGTCGAACAGATCAAAGGTGCCGTGGCCGGCCACGAAGCTGAGCTCAACCAGGGAATCGACAAGGTCGGGGACCTGATTGACGACAAGACCGGCGGCCAGCATGCGGCCCAGGTGGACCAGGCCCAGGCGTTCCTCAAGGACCGACTGGGTGGAGCTGCTGACACAGCCCAGTGATCTGAGCCACTGATCTGGCGCAGGACCGTCGTCCTGCACTACGACGAACCCGAGGGGTCGGCCTGCTGGCCGGCCCCTCGGCCTGTCTCCCGCCGGCCACAGCCGGCGAGGCCGGGATCACTGGGCCCGGGCGAGCCGGGGGATGCCAAGGACGGTCGAAGCCGGCCCGGCAGGTTGCTGCCGAGCAGCCCAGGCGTCCCCGCCGCGGGTCCGGCGCAGGTTGATCAGCCCGCCGTCGGCATTGAGGTGGTGGGGGGCGGCATAGCTGATCGCAACCTCGGCCAGGTCGCCGGGTCGCGGTTGCAGTTCCGGCTCGGTCGGCACAGCCACGTGCACCAGCCGGTTGTCCCGCGCCCGCCCGGACATCCGGTGCGTGGCTGCGTCCTTGCGCCCCTCGCCGGCTGCGAACAGAACCTCCACCGACTGCCCAACGAGCTTCTGGTTCTCCGCCCAGGCGATCTCGCCGACCAGGTCCACCAGCCGCTCGTAGCGCTCCTGCACCACCGGCCGCGGCACCTGGTCGGGCATGGTGGCAGCCGGGGTTCCCGGCCGGATCGAGTACTGGAAGGTGAAGGCTGCAGCGAAGCGGGCGGCGCGGACGACGTCCAGCGTGGCCGCGAAATCTTCCTCGGTCTCCCCGGGGAAGCCGACGATGATGTCGGTGGTGATGGCAGCGTGCGGCATGGCCGCCCGCACCCGGTCGAGGATGCCGAGGAACTTGTCGCTGCGGTAGGAGCGCCGCATGGCCTTGAGCACGCGGTCCGAGCCCGACTGCAGCGGCATGTGCAGCGACGGCATCACGTTCGGCGTCTCTGCCATCGCAGCGATCACGTCGTCGGTGAAGGCTGCCGGGTGCGGCGAGGTGAACCTCACCCGCTCCAGCCCTTCGATCCCGCCGCAGGCCCGCAGCAGTTTCGCAAAGGCCCCCCGGTCGCCGAACTCGACGCCGTAGGTGTTCACGTTCTGGCCGAGCAGGGTGATCTCCTGGACGCCCTCGTCGACCAGGGCCCGGATCTCGGCGAGGACGTCCCCTGGCCGGCGGTCCGACTCCTTGCCGCGCAGTGCCGGCACGATGCAGAACGTGCAGGTGTTGTTGCAGCCGACGCTGATCGACACCCAGGCTGCGTAGGCGGAGTCGCGCCGCGTCGGCAGCGTGGACGGGAACCGCTCCAGGGACTCCAGGATCTCGACCTGGGCCTCCTCCTGCACCCGGGCCCGTTCCAGCAGCACCGGCAGCGAGCCCAGGTTGTTGGTGCCGAAGACCACATCGACCCACGGGGCACGGTCGACGACGACCTGGCGGTCCTTCTGCGCCATGCAGCCGCCGACCGCGATCTGCATCCCGGGGTGTGCGGCCTTCACCGGGGCCAGATGGCCGAGGTTGCCGTAGAGGCGGTTGTCGGCGTTCTCGCGTACCGCACAGGTGTTGAAGACGACCACGTCCGCCTGGGTGCCGGTCTCGGCCGGCACATAGCCGGCCTCAGCGAGCACCCCGGAGATCCGCTCCGAGTCGTGCACGTTCATCTGGCACCCGTAGGTGACCACCTCGTAGGTGCGCATAGCGGACCACTTTACCTAGCCGCCGACCACCGCGGTCGCGCCAGCGACCGCGAAGGAAGAAGTCTTGACGATCAGTGAGAAACGAAGTGCGAGGACAGTCACTTGGCCAGGGCGATCGCGCGGGACTCCCGGACCACCGTCACCTTGATGTTGCCGGGGTAGGTCAGCTCCTCCTCCACCCGCTTGGCGATCTCGCGGGCGATCACCTGCGCCTCGGCGTCGCTGACCAGTTCCGGGACGACCATCACCCGGATCTCCCGCCCCGCCTGCATGGCGAAGACCTTGTCCACGCCCTCGTGCTCCTTGGCGATGTCCTCCAGCCGCTGCAGGCGCTTGACGTACATCTCCAGGCTCTCCCGGCGGGCACCCGGCCGGCTGCCGCTGATCGCATCCGCAGCCTGGGTGAGGACCGCCTCGATCGTGCGGGGCTCGACCTCGTTGTGGTGGGCCTCGATCGCGTGGACGATGTCGGGGTGCTCGCCGTGGCGCCGGGCGAGGTCGGCACCCACCTTCGCATGGGAACCCTCGGCCTCGTGGGTGAGCGCCTTGCCGATGTCGTGCAGGAAGGCGGCCCGCCGGCAGATGTCGACGTCCAGGCCCAGTTCGCCGGCCAGCATCGCGGCGATGTGGCCGCACTCGATCAGGTGCTTGAGCACGTTCTGGCCGTAGGAGGTGCGGTACTGGAGGGCGCCGAGCACGGGCAGCAGCCCGGGGGCGAGGTCGGTGATCCCCATCTCGATCAGGGCATCCTCGGCCGCACGGATGCACAGCTCCTCGACCCGGCGCTTGCTCCGCTCGTGTACCTCTTCGATGCGGGCTGGATGGATCCGGCCATCGGCAACGAGCTCGGTGAGGGTGATCCTCGCCGTCTCCCTCCGGACCGGATCGAAGCAGGACAGCAGCACGCTCTCCGGGGTGTCGTCGATCAGCACGTTGACGCCGGTGATCTGCTCGAAGGCTCGGATGTTACGACCCTCGCGGCCGATGATCCGGCCCTTCATCTCGTCGCCGGGCAGCGGTACCGCTGCCACGACCGACTCGGTGGTCTGCTCGGCGGCCAGCCGCTGGATACTCGTCACGATGATCGCCCGAGCCCGGGCGTCGGCGGTGTGCCTGGCCTCCGACTCGATCTCACGGGTGAGCTGGGCGGCGTGTAGGCGGGCTTCCCTCTCGACGTGGCCCATCAGTTCGGCCCGGGCGTCCTCCGGGGAGAGCCCGGCGACCGCGGCCAGGGCTTCCACCCGCCGGGCCTCGGCTTCGTCGAGCAGCGCCTCCCGGCGGTCGAGGCCGGCTGCGATCCGGTCCAGGTGCGACTCCCGATTGTGCAGCTCGGTGAGGTAGTGGTTGAGCCGGTCCTCGCGTTCGGCGAGCAACTCCTCGCGGCGGTCGGCCGCCTGGCGGCGCGAGCGGAGTTCCTCCTCGATGCCGGCCGGGATGGTGCCGCTGGCTGCCCCCGGAACTGGGCGATGGCCACCTCGGTCGCGTCGATCGGGTTGGGTCCCGCGCCGGGGCTGGGGTCGGGCCGGCGCCTTGGACTGCCCGCGCAACAGCATGACCAGCAGCACGACCACCGCGATGGTGACCAGCGAGAGGACGCCGAGTGCGATTCCCAACATGACCGTGGCGTCCATGGCGTCCTCCTTGAGCGGGTGCAGGGGACGCCGAGGAGCCACTACCCAAGCGAACATGGCAGCGCCGTCATGGCGATGCCAAGGCAGCCCGGCCGGGCCGGGCAGTTATCAGCGGGGTCTCAGTCCCCAGGTAATCGTCAAATCGCTCAAGTTCTGGGTCCGCGGGCGCACCCAAGGGGCAGGTTATGGCCCGTCGAGACGATTCCGCAAGCTCCCACCATGGACGGCATCAGCTGAACTCCTCGGGCTCGCCGAGCTCGGCGAGCACCTCCCTGGTGACCTGCGCCACAACCGAGGCGGGGAAGCCCCGTCGGGCGAGAGCACCGGCCAGTCGCCGATACCGCGCTGCCGGGTCAAGGCCGGCCAGACCGCGCGCCTTCCGCTCCGCGAAAGCCCGCGCGACGTCGTAGTCCCGTTCGGCTTCCAGCTCGGCCGCCGCGGCATCGATCACCTCACGATCGACACCCTTCTCCGCCAGTTCACCCAGCAGCACGCGGCGGCTCTTCTGCCGCCGGCCGCCGGCCGCCAGCCAGTCCCGCGCGAACACCGCATCGTCGATCAGCCCGACTTCCTCCAGGCGATCCAGGACGACCCCGGCCGCGGCCTCCGGCACCTGCTTGCGGGCGAGGGCCCGCGCGAGTTCCACCCGGGTCCGCGCTCGCACAGTGAGCAGGCGCAGGGCTATCTCCCGCGCGACAGCGATCGGGTCGGCATCGACCTGGTCGGCCGCCTCCTCGCCGGGTTCTGCCGCCCGCGTTCGTCGGGACATCAGCTCAGAACTCGACCTCGCCGGTGACCGGATCGATGCCGTCGGGCACGGTCTCGCCGGCAGCCCCGATCCCCAGCTTGGTGAGGATCCGCTTCTCGATCTCGTCGGCCATCTTCGGGTTGTTCTTCAGGTAAGTGCGGGCGTTCTCCTTGCCCTGACCCAGCTGGTCGGCCTCATAGGTGAACCAGGCGCCGGCCTTGCGGACGATGCCGTTCTCCACCCCCATGTCGATCAGGCTGCCCTCACGGCTGATCCCCTGGCCGTAGATGATGTCGAACTCGGCCTGCTTGAACGGCGGCGCGACCTTGTTCTTCACGACCTTCACCCGGGTGCGGTTGCCCACCATCTCGGCACCGTCCTTCAGGGTCTCGATCCGTCGGACGTCGAGCCGGATCGATGAGTAGAACTTCAGCGCCCGGCCGCCGGTGGTGGTCTCGGGCGAACCGAACATCACCCCGATCTTCTCGCGCAGCTGGTTGATGAAGATCGCCGTCGTGTTGGACGTGGACAGCGCCCCGGTCATCTTGCGGAGCGCCTGGCTCATCAGCCGGGCCTGCAGCCCGACGTGGCTGTCACCCATCTCGCCCTCGATCTCGGCGCGCGGCGTGAGCGCTGCCACCGAGTCGATGACGACCAGCGCCAGCGCGCCGGACCGCACCAGGGTGTCGGCGATCTCGAGGGCCTGCTCGCCGTTGTCCGGCTGGCTGACGAGCAGGGAGTCGGTGTCGACGCCGAGCTTGGCCGCATAGTCGGGATCGAGGGCATGTTCGGCGTCGATGAAGGCACAGATGCCGCCACCTGCCTGGGCGTTCGCGATGGCGTGGAGCGCGACCGTGGTCTTGCCGCTCGATTCCGGCCCGTAGATCTCGACCACCCGGCCGCGCGGCAGGCCGCCGATGCCGAGCGCGACGTCAAGGGCGATCGACCCGGTGGGGATCACTTCCATCGGCAGCCGGATCTCGTCGCCGAGCCGCATCACCGAACCCTTGCCGTGTTGCTTCTCGATCTGCGCCAACGCCGCAGCGAGCGCCTTCTCCCGGTCAGCTATCGCCATCAGCTGCGTCCTTTCCATGCTGGAACTTCGTCTCGACCATCACCCTAGGCAGCGCCTCTGACAATCAGTCAGCCGGTGGCAGGATGTGGAGAACCCGCTGCCTCGGCGGTGTTGTTCCACAGCCTAGGCGAACAGGTGTTCGAAATGACAGCGACACACCGGACGGCTCAGCGTTCGCGCACCGGCAGTTCCAGGGCCTCCCAGGCGGCGAGCCAGATCTGCTTGCAGGGCACCCCGCCGGCCAGCGCCTGGCTGACCGTCAGCTGCCCGAGGGCGCCGAGGACGACCGTGTCGGACCACATCAGGGAGTAGCCGGAGCCGAGGTGCCGGTCAAGGCGGGCCCGAAGGTCGGCTTCGCGCATCCCGGGCTCAGGCCGCGGCGATGCGATGGCTGCGAACCGGCAGCTGGGTGACGCCGGAGTACGCGTCCACCTTGTCCGAGACCTGACGCAGCACGACCGACAGCGGCACGTCGAGCGCCCCGCAGACCGCGTTCAGCAGCTCCGAGGATGCTTCCTTCTGGCCACGTTCGATCTCGGAGAGGTAGCCGAGGCTGACCCGGGCGCGGCCGGAGACCTCGCGCAGCGTGAGGCTCGAGGACGTGCGCAACTCCCGGAGGGACTCACCGAGGAGCTCGCGCATCAGCAGCGGGCGCTCACGCACTTCCTGGATCATGGTTCGACTCTACCCGTCCCAACTAGTACCGGATCGACGCTGCTTCAACGCCACGCTGGTACTGCATTGTTCCCTCAACCATCACCTGAGGTCCAGGGCCTCCGCCAGCAGCTCCAGCGCAGCCAGCACGGTGGCCTCCCGGATGGCCCGCCGATCGCCGGTGAAGTCGTGGCGGACCGCTGTTGCCGGGACGCCCGGCCCGGCCAGGCCGAGCCAGACCTCGCCGGGTTCGTGACCGTCCTGCGGGTCGGGGCCCGCCACCCCGGTGGCCGCAAGGGACCAGTCGGCACCGGTCGCCGTCCGGATCCCGGTGGCCAGAGCCGCCGCGGTCAGTGCCGAGACCGGGCCGACTTCGGTGAGCAGGTCGGCGGAGACGCCGGCGAGGACGTGCTTCATCCCGGTGGCGTAGGCCACCACTCCCCCGAGGTAACTGGCCGAAGCGCCCGGGACAGCTGTGATGGCAGCACCGATCAGGCCACCGGTGAGCGACTCGGCGGTCGCCAGCGTCTGGGCCCGGGCGGTGAGCCCGGTCACCACCAGGGCTGCGAGCCGCTCAGGGCTGCTCATTCCTGGCCTTGATCGCTGCGGCGCGCAGCCGCCACGCGTCCCGGACATACATCGCCCCGGTGACGACGGTGAGCACGAAGGCCGCGCCCATCACCAGCCACGACAACACGAACCAGAACGGCAACAGGTCGAAGAGGGGTGGCATCGGGTAGGGAAGGAACATCAACAGCGCGAAGGCCTGCAGGAGCGTCTTCAGCTTCCCACCGGCTGCTGCGGCCATCACCTCGTACTTCAGCATGACCACCCGCATCCACGTGATGCCCCACTCCCGAACCAGGATCACGATGGTGACCCACCACGGCAGTTCGCCGAGGATGCTCAGCGAGATGAAGGCCGCCCCGGTGAGGGCCTTGTCAGCGATCGGGTCCCAGATCTTCCCGAAGTCGCTGATCAGGTTGTAGCGCCGGGCCAGCCGGCCGTCGAAGAAGTCGGTGAGGATGGCAACCCCGAAGGCCAGGGTGGCGCCGAGGCGCCAGCCGAAGTCCTGCGGGTGCGCGAACAGCAGCACGAGGAAGACCGGCACGAGGACGAGGCGCAGGATCGTCAGCGCATTCGGCAGCCAGTAGGGCACACGTGCGACCGCCCCGGTTGGCTGCTGCGTCATTGCCCCTCCAGCTCCACGACGAGATCCACGCCGTCCGACGCCGTGACCTTACCCCAGACCAGGGTGCCAGGCGCGAGATTGGCCGGTGCGCCCGCGACGGTGGTGCTGCCGTCGGTCTCGGGACCCTGGTGGGCCGACCGGCCCTGGTGGCCCTCGTCACCGGCTCCCTCGACCAGCACCTGCACGCGCTCCCCCACCCGCTGGCCGGCGCGTTGGGCCGAGACCTCGTCCGCGATCGTTGCCAGCCGGTCGACCCGCTCGGCGATCAGGTCGTCGGGGTGCTTGCCGCTCAGCGTCGCTCCCTCTGTGCCCTCCTCGTCGGAGTACCCGAAGACCCCGACGGCATCCAGCCCGGCCGCGGCGAGGAAGTCGGACAACACCGAGACGTCCGCCTCGGTCTCACCGGGGAAACCGACGATCACGTTGCTGCGGACCCCGGCTTCCGGACGGACCGCGCGGATCCGGTCCAGCAGTTCGAGGAAGGAGTCGGCGTCCCCGAACCGCCGCATCCGCCGCAGCACCGATGCGGAAGCGTGCTGGAACGGCAGGTCGAAGTAGGGCAGCACCCGCTCCGTGGCCAGCATCGCCTCCAGCAGGGTCGGGCGGACCTCCGCCGGCTGCAGGTAGGAGACCCGGATCCAGTCGAGGCCGTCCACGCGGGCCAGCCCGGCGAGCAGGGTCTCCAGGTTGGTGCCGAGGTCCTTGCCGTAGGCGCTGGAGTTCTCGCTGACCAGGACCACTTCGCGCACGCCGTTGTCGACGAGCCAGCGGGCCTCGGCAACGACCTCGGCGACCGGACGGGAGAGGTAGGAGCCACGGAAGGCCGGGATGGCGCAGAAGGCGCATCGCCGGTCGCAGCCGGAGGCGATCTTGAGCGGAGCTGTCGCCCCCCGGCCCAACCGGTGGCGCATCACCCTTGGTCCGCTGGCCGGGGCCAGCCCGGTGGGCAGGTCGCCGTGGCCGGGCACCGAGAGGCCGGCTGCGTGCGCCTGCCTGGCCACCGGGGTCACCGGCAGCAGGCCGCGCCGGTCCCGCGGGGTGTGGGCGTCGTGGTGCCCGCCGGCGAGGATCCAGTCGAGGCGTCCGGCGATGTCGGGGTAGTCGTCGAAGCCGAGGACCGCGTCCGCTTCGGGCAGGGACCGGGCCAACTCCGAGCCGTAGCGTTCGGCGAGGCAGCCGACCGCGACCACAGCCTTCGTGACGCCGTTGCCCTTGTGGTCGGAGGCGTCGAGGAGGGTGTCGATGGAGTCCTTCTTGGCAGCGTCGATGAAGCCACAGGTGTTCACGACGATGGCAGCCGCGGCGTCCGGGTCGTCCACGAGGGTGAATCCGCCGGCCGCCAGCCGACCGGCCAGCTCCTCCGAATCCACCTCGTTCCGGGCGCAGCCGAGGCTGATCACGTGCACCGGTGTTGCGCTGACCGCAGGTGAACTCACCCGGGCCACGCTACCTCAGCCAGCGCGCAGCGCCGCCAGTACCTCATCAAGGTCATCGGGCTTGACCAGTACCTCACGCGGCTTGGAGCCCTCCGACGGGCCGACCACTCCCCTGGTCTCGAGGATGTCCATCAGCCGTCCGGCCTTCGCGAAACCGACCCGCAACTTGCGCTGCAGCATCGAGGTCGACCCGAGCTGGAGGTTGATGATCAGCTGGGCGGCCTCCAGCACCAGCTCGAGGTCGTCGCCGATGTCCTCGGCAACCGAGCGGCCGGAATCGGTGTGCACGA
>CAYQXH010000043.1:0-17309 GCA_964421325.1 uncultured Propionibacteriaceae bacterium | reverse complement strand
TGTTCGGGGAGGGCAACGCCGCGCCGCTGAGCTACCCGATGGCCGGCTGGAACGTCTGCGTGGACTTCCCGATCAAGGCCGGCCTGCACGAGTTCCTGCACGGCCTGGACGCCCGCGTCCTGGAGTTCGGCGGCCGGCTGTACACGGCCAAGGACTCCCGCACCACCGCTGCCGACTTCCACGCCATGTACCCCCGCATCGATGACTGGATCGCCACCCGGCGCCGGATCGATCCCGGCGGGGTGTTCGCCTCGGATCTGGCCCGCCGGCTGGAACTGCTCTGAGCTCTTGAAGGAGAACTAGTGATCGACGCCACCGGCAACCCCCAGACCGTGCTGCTGCTCGGCGGCACGTCCGAGATCGGGCTGGCCATCGTCAAGGAGTACCTGGCCAAGCAGCCGCTGCGGGTCGTGCTGGGCATGCAGCCCGGCGACGAGCTTGCCGGCGCAACCGTCGAGGCGCTCAAGGCTGCCGGGGCGTCCGGGGTGGACGTGATCGACTTCGACGCCGTCGACTTCGATTCCCACCCGGGCGTGATCGACGCGGCCTGGCGGATCGCCGACATCGACGTGGCCATCGTCGCCTTCGGGCTCCTCGGCGACCCCGAGGAGTTGTGGCAGGACCAGGCGAAGGCCGTCCGGGCTGCGCAGGTGAACTACACCGGGGCGGTCAGCGTCGGCGTCCTGCTGGGCCAGCGGATGAAGGCGCAGGGCTACGGCCAGATCATCGCGATGTCCACCGTCGCCGGTGAGCTGGTGCGCCGCTCGAACTTCGTCTACGGCTCAACCAAGGCCGGCCTGGACGGGTTCTACCGGCTGCTCGGTGAGGCGCTGGCGCCGTTCGGACCGAAGGTGCTGGTGGTGCGCCCCGGCCAGGTGCGCACCCGGATGTCTGCGCACGTGAAGGAAGCCCCGCTGACCGTCGACAAGGAGGAGCTGGCAGCCCAGGTCGTCGACGCCGCCCGCAGGGGCCAGAAGCTGATCTGGGTGCCGGCACCGTTCCGCTTCGTGATGATCGCGCTCAAGCACCTCCCCGGCCCGATCTTCCGCCTGCTCCCCCTCTGACCCCGGCGGGTATTGGGGACGGTTCCTTTTCCGTTCAGCCTTGGCCGGTGTTGGGGACGGTTCCTTTTCCGTTCAGCCTTGCCCCGGTTGCGGGGCTGGACGTCGGAACCGGATCGCCTCAACGAGTCAGCCGGCTCGCTCGGCGTCCGATCGCAGGATGCAGAACTCGTTGCCCTCAGGGTCGGCGAGCACCACCCAGCCGGTTCCGGGCCCGTGGATGCCGCGATGATCCGCGACCAGGCCCGCTCCGAGTGCCAGCAGCCGCTCGACCTCTGCGTCCCGGGTGCGGTCGGTGGGCGTCAGGTCGAGGTGCATGCGGTTCTTGACCGACTTGGGCTCTGGTACCTCAATGAAGAGCAGGCGGGGCCCGTCGCCGGGCGGGATGATCATGCACTCCTCGTGGCCCGGTTCGTTCGGGTCGTCCGGGATGTCGGTGTACTCGAGGACCTGCTTCCACCAGGTGGAGAGCGTGTAGGCGTCGACGCAGTCGACGGTGGTGTGGGCAACCTTGCTGGTCATCGCCGCAGTATGTCAGGTGGCTGCAGGAGCAGTCCGCGTCTTTAACGATACAGACGCTCAGCCGGTTGCATTCTTTAACGATAAAGATAACCATGGATGTAGAGCAACCGCTGAGGAGGTGGAACAGATGGCCAGGGTCACCCAGCAGGACATCGCCAAGGTGATGGGGGTCTCGGTGATGACCGTCTCGAACGCCTTCAACCGCCCCGACCAGCTGTCGCCGGAGCTGCGGCACCGGGTTCTCGAGCGGGCGGTGAAGATGGGCTACACGGGCCCGGACGCGATCGCCCGGCAGCTCCGCTCCGGCCGCACCAACACCTTTGCGGTGGTCTTCGAGGAGCGCCTGTCCTACGCGTTCTCCGATCCGTTCTGCGTCGCGTGGCTGGCGGCGTTCAGCGAGGTGATGGAAGCCCGTCGGGCCAGCATCATGCTGCTGAGCGTGCCGGCCGGCGACGCCGAAGCGCTGAACGCGATCCAGGACGCTGCCGTGGACGGGATCGCCGGTCTCTGCGGCAACCAGCCGGCCATGGTGCGGGCAAGGGAACGTGGGCTGCCGTCGGTCTACTGCACGATCGCCCACCAGGTCGGCGAGAAGGGCGAAGGCGACTACGTCGTGATCGACGACCAGGCCGCGGCCATGGACCTCGCCGGCCACCTGCGCCGACTCGGGCACCGCCGGATCTTCCTGCTGGTCGAAGCCACCTACCCCGGCCAGAAGACCCTGGTCGAGCACCGCCCGGCCGAGTTCGCAGCCCTCCTGGACGCGAACCAGCGGTTCGGCTTCGCCGGGGACCTTCGGGTCAAGGGCCTGGTCGAAGGGCTCGCCGGACTCGACGTCACGATCATCCCGGCCGGCTCCAACTCCAAGGCATCCGGGCAGGCCGCCGGCACTCTCGTGCTGGATCGCCGTGACCGCCCGACTGCCGTCGTGGCAGTCAGCGACGTCATGGCCCTCGGCTTCCTCGAGGCGTGCCGCCAGCGTGGCGTCACCCCGGGGGAGGAGATCTCGGTCGCCGGTTTCGACGATGTTCCCGAAGCCGCGGCAGCCGGACTCACCACGATTCACCAACCCGTCCGGGACAAGGGACGCCTTGCCGCCGAACTGTTACTCGATCCGGACCGCAGGAACCGCCGGATCGTCCTGCCGCACGAGTTGATCGTGCGACGCAGCACCCGCCCAGTGGCCTGAGCAACTCAGGCCGCACCCAACCAACAGGAGATAACCATGTCCGCATACCTGAGCTATGCCCCGATGCTGCAGACGGCCGAAGCCGAGAACACCTCGGCGTTCCCGGACGCGCCCCAGGTGGAGGCAGCCGTCCGGCCGGGCCGCACCCGGTCCATCGCGGCCGCAGTGCTGCGCACCACCGCCCGTCTGGAGCTGGCGGCGGCTGCCCGGCTGGAGCGTCCGGTTCGCCGGCGCCTGGCCACCGCCTGAGCAGCCCCGCCTCGCCCGTCGCCCGGCCCACCGCGGTCCGGGCGACGGACGGATTGGGACAAACCTGCCACCAGATCGCACGGAAGCGGCTTTCGGGCCGGCTTCGGCGGGCCGGCGGCAGGTTTGTCCCGTTTCCGGGAGGGCTGGTTATGAGCCGCGGTCAGTCGAGGACGATCACTGCGCCGTCGGGAAGGGCCTCGGCGCCCAGCTCGGCGAGCTCGGCCCGCAACCGGGCCAGCGGGGGATTGTCGTGGGCGAGGTGGACGGCCACGACCCGGGTGCCCTCGTCGACGAAGCCGATCGCTCGCAGGTGCTGCAGCGTGCTGGCGAAGGTGGCCAGGTGCAGGTGCCGGTCGCCCTTGTCCGTCCGGGGTCCGAAGGTCTCCTCCAGCAGCACCAGGTCGGCCCGCTTGCCGACCAGCGCTGCCAGCGTGGCTTCGGGAAGCACGCCGGTGTCGGTGGCATACAACAGGGCGGAAGAGCCGTCCTCGATCAGGTAGCAGCAGGCCTCGCCGAAGGCCTCATGGTTGGCTGCCAGCACGCTCACGCCGTAGCCGGCCACCTGGAGCGTGTCCCCGGCGGTGACGGTGGTGAAGGTGATCGCGGTCTGGTCACCGTCCAGCCATTGCCGGCTCCAGGCCACCACCGGAGCCGGGCCCACCACCTGCAGCGGCGCGTCGGTCACCCAGCTCCGGTGCATCAGGATGGCCGGGTCGAGGTGGTCGCTGTGGGCGTGCCCGGCGAGCACGCTCACCAGGCCGGTGAGGTCGCGGCCGAGGCGGGTCACCTGGCGGGGGGCTTCCGGTCCCGGGTCGATCAGCAGGCGGCCGTCGACCAGCACCGAGGTGGGGGTGCGGAGCTCGCCGCGCTCCCGGTGGTCGGTGCACGTCGCGCAGCGACAGAACGGGTTGGGGATGCCATCGGCGGCGCCGGTGCCGAGGAGTACCACCTCCACGATCAGGGCTTCCCGTGCGGGCTGGGCATGGGTTCAGGCTAGGGCTTGCGGACGCGAAAGCGGCCCCGTCGTGGGAACTGGACGGGGCCGCCGCGCTGGCGGGGAAACGTGGTTGGTCTGCTCTCATCTGCCTCCCGGGTTGCCGTGGTTGCTCCTGGGAACCACTGAACTCCGGCCGGCTGTGGCTGGCCTCGATGAACCCTGTGGATCGGCCAAGGAACATCCCGGCGCCAGATGTGGTTGAATGGTCAACTAACAGGAGGAACCATGCCGACCGAACTGCTTCCCGCCGAGACCCGGATGTCCAGGGTGGCGCTGGACGTCGCCGACCTCGACCTGATGACCAGGTTCTACAGCGACGTGCTGCTGCTGGAGCCGATCGGCCAGGCCGCTGGCTCGGTGAGCCTTGGCCGCGCCGGCCAGGAACTGGTCGTGCTGCGACACCGTCCGGACCTGCCGAAGGGGGAGCGACGCAGTGCCGGCCTGTTCCACACCGCCCTGCTGCACCCGGACGCAGGGATGCTCGCCACCGTGCTGGCCTCGGTGGCGATGAGCACTCCCGAGCTGTACACCGGCAGCGGCGACCACCTGGTCTCGCAGGCGTTCTACCTGGACGACCCGGAGGGCAACGGCGTCGAGCTGTACGTCGACCGGCCCCGCGACCAGTGGGGCTGGAACGGCGACCACGTGCTGATGGACACCCTCTGGCTAGACCCCAACGCCTTCCTCTCCGAGCACCTCACCGACACGGCCAAGGAACTGCTGGAGACTGCGCCGGATCGCCGTCCGGCTCTGGCCGGTACCGGGGCGCAGGTGGTCGGCCACGTGCACCTCAAGGTCGGCCAGACGGCCCAGGCGAAGGACTTCTACGTGAACACCCTCGGCTTCGAGGTCACGGCGGAGCTGCCGGGGGCCCTGTTCGTCTCTGCCGGCGGCTACCACCACCACATGGCGATGAACACGTGGGGCACCGCCGGGGTCGGCCTGCGGGCACCGGGCCTCGGCCTCGGCCAGGTCGCCATCGAGGTACCGACCGTCGGCGATGTGCTGGACGCAGGGCAGCGGCTCACCGGACGCGGCCTCGCGGTGGCGGTCGAATCGGGACCGGCGGCGGCGTCGCTCAGCGTTGAGGACCCCTGGGGCAACCGCGTGCTGGTGGCGACTCCGGCCGCGTGATCGCCGGCCGAGCCCGGCCGGGCTCGGCGGGTCAGGTCTCAGAAGCCGGCGGTGGCTGCCAGATGGGCGGTCAGTTCCGGGTCGTGGGGCAGCTTCACGCCGTCAAGCTCAAGCACCGGCAGCACCCCGCGGACGGCTGAGACCAGCCAGGCCCCGTCCGTTCCGGGCAGGTCCCCGGGCCGGAACAGCGCCTCGGTGGCGCCGACGCCCTGGGCGCGTGCGGCGTCCATGATCACGTCGATGGTCACGCTGGCCAGCACCCCGGTGGCGCCGACCGGTGTGGTCCACAGCTGGTCGTCGGCCGCGACCAGCAGCCCAGCTGTCGGACCTTCCAGCAGGTACCCGTCGCTGGAGGTGAACACGATCTCGTCCACCCCGCGGCGGGCGGCCTCCCGCTTGGCCGCGACGTTCACGGCGTAGGAGAGGGTCTTCACCCCGCCGAGCAGCCAGGGCGCGTCCGCGAAGGCCGTGCTGGTGAAGCCCCGAGGCAGGGTCGCCGCCGTGACCCCCCGGCGGGCGGCGGACGCGTCCGCCGCAGCCGTGATGGTGAGCAGGGCGGTGACGCCGGTGGGGGAGTGCTCGGGTCCACGGGTGAGTACCAGCTTCAGGACGGCCTCCCCGGGCCCGGCCCACTCGGCGAGCCCGGCCGCGATCAGCTCCCGCCAGTCCGCCTCCGCTGGAGCCGGCAGTTCCAGTGCGGCCGCCGACCGGGCGAACCTGGACAGGTGCCGGTCCAGGTGGTCGACCTTCGGCGAGCCGTCCACCATCACGACGCGAGCCGCGTCGAAGCAGCCGTCGCCACGGGTGAACCCGAGGTCGTCGGCGATCAGCAGGGGAGTGTCGCGCGGCACGACACCGCGTCCCATGACGGCCACCACCTGGCTCTTCGGATCAGTCACAGCGACACCATAGGGAATCAGCGCCCCAACTTCCCCCAACGCACCGAGGGCCAGCCTTGCCGTCGATGACCACCCCCCAGGCGGTGACCCTCGACGGTAAGGCTGGCCCTCGACTTCAGGGGTGGCGTCGATGCAGGCTGGAGCCTGGTTGGAACCCTGAGGAGGAATCGATGTCGCTCGTCTTCGCCGACCTGGCCGTCTCCCTCGACGGGGTCGCCACCGGTCATGACCAGAGCCGGGAGCACCCCTTCGGCCCGCACATCGGGGAACGACTGCACACCTGGATGTTCGAGCATGCCGAGGAGAACCGGGCCGAGGTGGACGCCATTGTCGACGCCGGAGCTTTCATCATGGGGCGGAACATGTTCGGCGCAGATCGCGGCGACTGGGATCTTGACTGGCAGGGCTGGTGGGGGCCCGAGCCGCCGTATCACGGGCCGGTCTTCGTGCTCGCGCACCGTCCCCGGGCCGACCTGGTCATGGACGGCGGCACCACCTTCAGCTTCGTGACCGACGGACCGGTCGCAGCCCTCGAACGCGCCCGCTCCGCCGCCGGGACGAGGAACGTCTCGATCGCCGGCGGCCCGTCCACCATCGATACCTACCTTGCCCTCGGCCTGCTCGACGAGCTGCGCCTGCACGTCGTCCCGTTCACGCTCGGCGAGGGGATCCGCATCTTCGACAACGCCCCGGACGTGCGCCTGACCCCGGTGTCGAGCCGGACCACGCCGCACGTCACCCACCTCACCTGGCGGGCGGACACCGCCCGGCCATAGGCCCGCCGCCCGAGCCACGTCCGGCCCGTCCCGACCGACTCCGCTCACCGACCGACCCACCGAGGGCCACCCCAGACGCCGAGGGCCACCCCCTGGTGGCTGGCTCTCGGCGAGAAGGCTGGGTCTCGGCGAGAGGAGGGGGTCAGGGTGCCGGACGCAGGTCTCCGCGCTCGCGCAGGTCGGCGACGATCCGGGCGTAGAAGTCCTTGTCGATGCGGTACTTGGCCCGGTAGATCAGGTAGCTGGCCAGGATCAGCACCGGGGGCAGCACCAGCATGCCGAGCTTGATGGTGAGCAGGCCGGCTGCGCTGGTGTCGGCTGGACGGTCCGGGTTCACCCCGGCGATCACGACGGCGACGGCGACGATCTGGGTCGAGAGGGCGGCCCCGACCTTGTTGATGAACGGCTGCAGGGCGAAGGTGACCGCGCCGTTGCGGCGGCCGAGCTTCCACTGGCCGTACTCGATGGTGTCGGTGAGGAAGACCAGCATCAGCAAGGTGATGAAGGAGTCGCCGATGAACAGCAGCAGCCCGGCGATCGCGATGAACCAGATCTGCATCGGGCTGAAGAAGAAGATGACGTAGCCGGCCAGGATCAGAGCGGTGGCCGCCGTGTAGAGGGTCCGCCTCGAGAACCGCCTGGACAGCGCGGGGAAGATGGCATACCCGAGCAGCTGGCTGGCCACCAGCACCGCGCCGAACGGTGAGTACATGCTCTCGTCCCCGTAGACGTACTTGAAGTAGTACGTGCCGAAGGTCGTGGTGGTGAGGTAGCCGGTCATGAACAGCACCATCGCCACGGCCGTCCACAGCAGCTGGTCGTTGCGGAACACCACTTGCGCCAGTTCACGCATGCTGGTTCGCTCCTGGTCGACCACGATGTCGGGTTCCTTCACCCCGAACAGGGTCACCGACTGGCTGGCGAGCATGATCACCACGACAGCGATCGCGAACCAGGTCCACGCCTGGACCTCGCCGACCGTGCCGGCGAGCGCCTTGGTCACCGGGATCACCGCGACCACGACAGCGAACAGGCCGATCGTGGCGAAGATCTTCGCGAGCGACCCGAAGCGTTCGCGCTGCCGCTGGTCCAGGGTCAGCGCCGGCAGCAGCGACCAGTAGGGGATGTCGTTCGCCGTCCAGGAGAGGCTCCACAGCAGGTAGACCAGCGCGAAACCGATGACGAAGGCAGCCCCGGTCAGCCCCAGGTCGGTGAACAGCAGGACGGTGAAGATCGCGGACGCGACCACGCCGACGGCTATCCACGGCTTGTAGTGGCCCCAACGCGTCCTGGTGTTGTCGACGATGCCGCCCATCACGATGTCGGCGACCGCGTCGAAGAGCCTGGCGACAAGGATCAGCGAGCTCGCCCAGAGGAACTCGTCCCGGGGCGGTTTCAACACGTCGCTGAGGAAGAAGACCAGGTAGATGCTGACCAGGGTGTAGACCATGTCGCGGCCGGTGGTGCCGAGCCCGAAGGTCCAGCGGTTGCGCCGGTCGAGGTCGGCCTGCGCCGGCTGGCCGGTGGCTGCCGGACGGGCCTCGCTCATGGCCGCCCGCCGAGGGAGTTGTTCGGGTACTGCTGGTCGGCGACGTAGCGGTCGTAGGCGGCTTCGGTGACTCCGCGGTTGGCGATGATGTCGGCGTAGAACCGGCCGGAGTCGTGGATGGTGCGCTGCTGGGTTTCGTAGTCGACGTGCACCAGGCCGAACCTGGCCGCCTCGCCCTCCGCCCACTCCCAGTTGTCGGTGAAGCACCAGTGGTAGTAGCGGACGATGGGCAGGCGGGACGCCGCGATCTGGGCGAGGTGGTCGTACACGAAGCGCGAGCGGAAGCCGTCGGCGGCGTCACAGGTGCCGTTCTCGGTGATGTAGATCGGGATGCCCGGGTAGCGGGCGTCAAGCGCAGCTGCCAGCTGGATCAGCCCGGCCGGGTAGATCTCCCAACCCAGGTCGTTGACGTCCACGTCGGTGGCCACGCCGTCGGCGAACCCGCGGACGGTGCTGCGCGAGTAGTAGTTGATGGCGTGGAAGTCGCAGTAGCGGCCGGGGGGATACCCCTTGGCTGCCAGCAGCGGCGGCGAGACCCGGCCGGTGGCCATGGCCCGGACCACTGCGCTCTGGAACAGGTAGCGGGACGTGACCGCGGCGATCCCGTGAGCTGGGTTGCGGGGTTTCGCCGGCTCGAAGATCCGCAGGTGGTGGGCCACTGACACCATCGCGTCGGGCTGCAGCTGGTGGATCCGGACGTAGGCGGCGAGGTGTGCCGCCACGAGAACCTGCATCACGCGCAGCATCCTCGGGTAGGAGCGCTCCCCGGGCGGCCACTCGGCGTAAAGGTAGCCCTTGGTGGCGTAGATGTTCGGTTCGTTGATCGTGATCCACTCGTCGGCCAGGTCCCCGAACTCGCGCACGGCCAGCTCGACGAACCGCAGGAACGTGGTCAGCGCGTCCGAGGCCAGCCAGCCGCCGTCGTCGACGAACCAGCCCGGGAGGTTGAAGTGGTGCAGCGTGACCAGCGGCTTGATGCCGGCCTCGCGGAGCCTGGTCAGCTCGTCGCGGTAGTGGGCGATGGCTTCGGGGTCGAACCTGCCGCGCGCCGGTTCCAGCCGGGCCCACTCCAGGCCCATCCGGTAGTGCCGGATGCCCAGTTCGCTGAGCAGGGCGATGTCCTCGGGCACCCGGTTCCAGTGATCGGTGGCCCGCGCCGGGGAGGACCCGTCCAGGATCCGGCCGGCCTCGGCCCAGCGGTGCCAGTTGGTGTCCAGCTCACCGCCCTCGATCTGGGTGGCAGCAGTGGCCACGCCGAGTTCACACCCTGGAAGCGAGAAAGCAGGCATCACGGCCTCACCCTCATAGGTCGGTGAAATCGACGCTATCACCGGAGGCGCTCCCGCGTCCCGCCCCCGTCCGCCCCCTCCCGTCCGCCTCCCGTCCGCCCCCTCCCGTCCCCCCGGCCCCCACAACCTCCGAGGGCCAGCCTTACGTCGAGAGCCACCCCTGGAGCGCTGGCCCTCGGCGCCAAGGCTGGCCCTCGATGGGGTGGGGGTATCGTTCAGGACGTGCAATCCCGCTTCTAGCGAACGGAGCCGGCCATGTCGGCTGGGATGAACGAAGAGGCCTGGGACGCGGACAAGCGCGAGTTCGTTGCTGACTCCCGAGACGATGTCGCCGACGGGCGCAGCTCCGACGCCGACACCAGGGAACGGGCTGCGGACGTCCGGGAGGCCGAACTCGAGGCCTGGGAGCGGCGCCTGAAGGAACGGGCTGCAGAGCTGGATCTTCCCGGCGAAGCGCCGGCTCCCGCTGCGGATCCGGCCGAGACCCTCGTCGGACGGCGACTGGCGCGCGCCGGCCGGACCATCCTCGGGCGGGAGCGGCAACGCGCAACCGTCGACCGGGACAAGGCCACCAAGCAGCGCCTGGCCGACGCCGGTCCCACCCCGTTGGCCCTGGCCTTCGCCGGCATCGCCGAGGAGCTGTACGACTCGGAGACCTTCGACGAGGTCCTGCAGCGGATCGCAGAGGTGGCGGTAGCGACCGTGACCGGCTGCGACGTGGCGAGCGTCACCATCCTCGAGAACGGCAAGTACCGGACCGCTGCCTCGACCGATGCGAGCGCCGTCGCTGTGGACGAGGCCCAGTACGAGGCGGACGAGGGCCCGGGCCTGGACGCGCTCCAGTTGCCGCAGGTCTACGCCGAGTCGTTCCCGGACGAGCGCTGGCCGGTCCTGGCTGCGCAGCCGACCGAGTCCGGCGTGCAGTCCGCGGTCTCCTACCACCTCGGGGTCGGCCGCGACGACGTCGTCGACGGTGGCTCGCTGAACACCTACGGCTCCGTCCCGGACTCGTTCGACGACGCGGCCCAGGAGATCGGCTTCATCCTGGCTGCGCACGCTTCCGTCGCCGCCCGCGCAGTCGGCGAGCGGACGACTCTCGAGGGCTTCGGCCAGCACCTGCAGGAGGCCCTGCTGTCCCGGGACGTGATCGGCCAGGCCAAGGGCATCCTGATGGAACGGCTGCGGATCACCCCGGAGGACGCCTTCGACGTGCTGCGCAACTCCTCCCAACACCTGAACGTCAAGCTCCGGGAGGTGGCCAGCCGTCTGGCCGAGACCGGCGTGGTCCTGTCCCGCGAGCCCGAGGCCTGAGCGCGGCCCGGTGGGGAAAGCGAAAGGGCCCCGGCTGACCGGGGCCCTCTCCAGAGATCGTCAGATCACATGTCGTAATACATCTCGAACTCATGCGGGTGCGGACGGAGCCGAATGGCGTCGATGTCGGCGCGCTTCATCTCGATCCAGGTCTCGATGAGGTCAGCGGTGAACACGTCGCCGGCGAGCAGGAACTCGTGGTCGGCCTCGAGCGCGTTCAGCACCGCATCCAGCGAACCGGGGACGGTGGGGATGTTGGCGTGCTCCTCCGGCGGCAGCTCGTAGAGGTCCTTGTCGACCGGAGCGGGCGGCTCGATCTTGTTCTGGATGCCGTCGAGGCCGGCCAGCAGCATGGCGGCGAACGCCAGGTACGGGTTGGCCGACGGGTCGGGGCAGCGGAACTCCATGCGCTTGGCCTTGGGGTTGCTGCCGGTGATCGGGATCCGGATGGACGCCGAGCGGTTGCGGCTGCTGTAGACCAGGTTGACCGGAGCCTCGAAGCCGGGCACCAGGCGGTGGTAGCTGTTCACCGTCGGGTTGGTGAAGGCGAGCAGCGACGGGGCGTGGTGCAGCAGGCCACCGATGTACCAGCGGGCGATGTCGGACAGGCCCGCGTAGCCGGCCTCGTCGTAGAACAGCGGCTCGCCGTTCTTCCAGATCGACTGGTGCACGTGCATGCCCGAACCGTTGTCACCGAAGATCGGCTTCGGCATGAAGGTGGCGGTCTTGCCGGCCGCCCACGCCGTGTTCTTGATGACGTACTTGTACTTCATCAGGTTGTCGGCGGCTGCGAGCAGCGAGTCGAACTTGGTCGCGATCTCGCCCTGGCCGGCGGTGCCCACCTCATGGTGCGCACGCTCGATGGTCAGGCCGACGTCGATCAGGTGGCGCACCATGTCGTCGCGCAGGTCGCCGAAGTGGTCGACCGGGGCCACCGGGAAGTAGCCACCTTTGTACTTGACCTTGTAGCCACGGTTGCCGCGGCCGTCGCCGTCGTTCTCCGAACCGCTGTTCCAGGCGCCGGCCTCGGAGTCGATGTAGTAGTAGCCGGCGTTCTGCTTGGTCTCGAAGCGCACCGAGTCGAACACGTAGAACTCGGCTTCGGGGCCCATGAACGCCTTGTCGCCGATGCCGGTGGAGGCGAGGTAGTTCTCCGCCTTCCGCGCAATGTTCCGCGGGTCGCGGCTGTAGGGCTCCTTGGTGAGCGGGTCATGCACGAAGAAGCTGACCACGAGCGTCTTCGACTTCCGGAAGGGGTCGAGGTACGCGGTGGTCGCGTCGGGCATGAGGGTCATGTCGGACTCGTGAATCTTCTGGAAGCCCCGGATCGACGAACCGTCGAACGAGAGCCCGTCCTCGAAGACCTCGGGGCCGAACGACTGGGCGGGCACAGTGAAGTGCTGCATCACACCAGGAAGATCGCAGAAGCGGACGTCGACGGTCTCGACACCCTCGTCCTTGATGAAGGCCAACAGGTCGTCGGCGCCTTGGAACATCTTTCCTCCACACGTCAGGGGATTGAACTCTGCTTACGCTAGGGACCAGCGGTAACCCCCGCGTTGCGCCTTTGTTTCAGCGGAGTTACGAGCTGACCCGTTGTCCCCAACCCCGGCGGGTTGCAGGTGTCGTCGCAGGTCTCGACGGGATCGAGGAGCGGTTCGGCCTAAGCTCGGCTCGTGACCGTCCCGAACGAGGCAGCCGAGTATCCCGGCTCGAGCATCGGCCTGCCCGAGACCGGACGCGGCTCGCTGGCGTCCTGGTGGGCGCGGATCGCTGCCCTTGTCCTCGACTGGGGCGCATCGATGATCGTCGCCAGCTTCCTGTTCGGTCCCGGCGTGCTCCGGGAGGGCGGCTGGCGGGCGTGGATGATCCTCGCGGTCTTCTTCGTCCAGAGCGCAGTGCTCACCGCCCTCACCGGCAGCACCTTCGGCCAGTTGCTGGCGCGCATCGGCGTCCGCCGGCTGGACGGCCGGCCGCTGGGCTGGATCCGGGCCCTGGCAAGGACAACCATGATCTGCCTCGTCCTGCCGACGGTGGTCATCGGGGCCGAGCGGCGGGCCCTCAACGACCTGGTCCTGGACTCGGTGGTGGTGAACCTGCGCTGAGCGGACGCCCCGCCGGTTTTGGCGAGATCGACCGCTGAGGTACGTTTCCATCCATGCTTCGCTACATCGGCCGACGCCTGCTGAACTACGTCGTCCTGCTGTATGTGGCGGTCTCCCTGACCTTCGTGCTGGCCGCCACGCAGCTGAATCCCCAAGCCCTGTTCCAGCTACGGCAGCCGCCGATCGACCCGGTCATCGTCGAGAACATGCTGCTGAAGTACAACCTCAGCGAGAACGTGCCGATCCTCGAGCGCTACTGGATCTGGCTCACCGGGGTACTCCAGGGGAATTGGGGCTACTCCCCGCTGGGCGTCAGCGTCGCGGAGCAGATCAGCACCCGCATGTGGGTGAGCCTGCGGCTGCTGGTGGTCGGCACCCTCGCCGGCATCGTGATCGGTGTCGCCTTCGGCGCCTGGACGGCCACCCGGCAGTACAAGGTGAGCGACCGTGTGGTCACGGCGATCTCGCTGCTGATCATCTCCACCCCTGCCTTCGTCATCGGTCACCTGGCCCAGATCGGGGCCACCTCCTACAACAACGTCAGCCGCACCCGCACCTTCGAGTTCATCGGGGAGACCGGGGACGTCGGGGACTACCCGTTCGCCGACCTGGTCGACCGGGCCCAGCACCTGCTGTTACCGACGCTGGTGCTGATCATCCTCGGCGCTGCTTCGATGAGCCGGATCCAGCGCAACCTGATGCTCGACTCCCTCGGTGCCGACTACGTCCGGACGGCGCGGGCCAAGGGCCTGCCGGAGCGGAAGGCCGTGATGAAGCACGCCCTCCGGACGGCGCTGATCCCCACCGGCACCTACGTTGCGTTCAGCGTCGCCACCATGTTCGTCGGCGCAACGTTCACCGAGCGCATCTTCAACTTCCCGGGCATCGGCCAGTACGGCATCGACACCATCACCAACCGCGACGTCATGGGCGTGGTGGCCGTCACGGCCTTCGCCGGGGTCTGCGTCCTGGTCGGAGCGGTGCTGTCCGACATCATGGTCGCGATTCTCGACCCGAGGGTGAGGCTCCAATGAGTGAGGCAGCGGTCAAGGTCGAGACCGAGGTGGAGGTCGTCAAGGACGCCAAGCGGCTCAGCCGCGGCCGGCTGATCTGGCGACGGTTCCTGCGCAACAAGACTGCCGTCGTGGGCGCCCTCGGCATCCTGTTCCTGGTGTTCCTGGCCGTGTTCGGGCCGTCGATGCTCTACTGGAAGTTCGACGACATCGACACCTCGAGCTTCCTCGCGCCGCCGAGTGATGCGCACATCCTCGGCACCACGAGGGCGGGCCGCGACGTGCTTGCGCTCACCGCCCGCGGCCTTGGCAAGTCACTGCTGATCGGCTTCATGGTCGCCCTCATGTCGACGACCATCGCAGCCCTTGTCGGCGCCTCCGCCGCCTACATCGGCGGCTGGTGGGAGAAGTTCGCGCTGTGGATCGTCGACCTGCTGCTGGTCATCCCCAGCTTCTTCCTGATCGCCGTGGCCTCCCGCGGGGCACCCGAGGGTGACGCGGCCTGGATCATCCTCGCCGTGCTGCTGGCCGTGTTCGCCTGGCCGCTGTCGGCCCGCGTCGTCCGGTCGCTCACGCTCTCGATCCGGGAGCGGGAGTACGTCCTGGCCGCAAAGTTCATGGGGTTGTCGTCGTTCCGGATCATCGTCCGGCACATCCTGCCCAACGCCTCCTCGCTACTGATCATCGACGCCACCCTCGGGGTCGGCTACGCGATCCTCGCCGAGACCGGCCTTTCCTACTTCGGGTTCGGCGTCCAGCCCCCGGACACCTCGCTGGGCACGCTGATCGGCGAAGGCGCCCGCATGGCCACCACCTACCCGTGGATCTTCCTCGGCCCGGCGACCGTGCTGGTCTTCCTGGTCATGTGCGTCAACGCGGTCGGCGACGGCCTGCGGGACGCGCTCGATCCCAGCTCAGCCTCCGGAGGCCACGCATGAGTTCACCCCACGAAGTTCTTCTCCTCCGCTGCGCTCCTCCGAACAACTCCGAGGGGGGCCCGAAGTGAGCATCCAGACCCAGGTCAAGGACCGGCGCACCAAGGCCGGCGACACCGTCCTCTCCGTCCGGGACCTCCATGTCACGTTCCCGAGCGAGGCCGGGCAGGTCCGGGCCGTCCGCGGGCTCAGTTTCGACCTGACCGCAGGCGAGACGATGGCCATCGTCGGCGAGTCCGGCTCGGGCAAGTCGGTCACGTCGCTGGCCATCATGGGCCTGCACCCGAACACGACCCGGATCACCGGCTCGATCAAGCTGCACGACACCGAACTGCTCGGCCAGAGCGACGCCGACATGTCGAACCTGCGCGGCCGTGACCTGGCGATGGTCTTCCAGGATCCGTTGTCGGCGCTCACGCCGGTGTACACGGTCGGTGACCAGATCGTTGAGACGATCCAGGCCCACTACGACATTCCCAAGGCCAAGGCCTGGGCGCGGGCGATCGAACTGCTCGACCTGGTCGGCATCCCGAACCCGCAGGTGCGGGTGAAGTCGTTCCCGTTCGAGTTCTCCGGCGGCATGCGCCAGCGCGTCATGATCGCGATGGCGATCGCCAACGACCCGGACGTGATCATCGCAGACGAGCCCACCACGGCCCTCGACGTCACCATCCAGGCGCAGGTGCTGGACGTGCTGAAGACCGCCCAGCGGGAGACCGGGGCTGCGATCATCCTGATCACCCACGACCTGGGGATCGTCGCCGGCATGTCAGAGCGGGTCGTCGTGATGTACGCCGGACGGCCGGTCGAGCAGGGCACCGTCGACGACATCTTCTACCGGCCCCGGATGCCGTACACGATCGGGCTGCTGGGCACGGTACCCCGGCTCGACCAGGCCGCCCACGGGGCGCTGCCGGTGCTGGAGGGCAACCCGCCGTCTGTGGTGGACCTGCCGCCGGGCTGCCCGTTCGCGCCGCGGTGCCCGATGGTCATCGACGCCTGCATGGGCGCCGAGCCCGAGCTGGTGCCCACCGACGATCCGCAGCATGTCGCTGCCTGCGTCCGCACCGCGGAGATCATCCGCCAGGAGCTGCGGCACAGCGACATCTTCCCCGCTCCGGTGCTGGCGACCTCGGAGCTGGCCCGGATCCCGCGCGACGAGCGGCCGCCGGTGCTGGAACTGCACGGCCTGAAGCGGCACTACCCGCTGATGAAGGGCGCGATCTACCGCCGCCGCATCGGTACCGTGCACGCCGTCGACGGCATCGACCTGGACATCAGAGAGGGCGAGACGCTCGGCCTGGTCGGGGAATCGGGCTGCGGCAAGACCACGACGCTGCTGGAGATCCTGAACCTCGGCAAGCCGACCGCCGGCACGATCGCGGTGCTCGGCAAGGACACCTCCGCGCTCAATCGCAGGCAGAAGAAGGCGCTGCGCCGGAACCTGCAGGTGGTGTTCCAGGACCCGATGGCCTCCCTTGACCCGCGGATGCCGATCTTCGACATCATCGCCGAGCCGATGGGTGTCCACGGCGTCCCCAAGGCCGAGATCGAGAAGCGGGTGGCCGACCTGCTGCGCCTGGTCGGGCTGGAGCCGGACCACGCCAGCCGGTACCCGCAGCAGTTCTCCGGCGGGCAGCGGCAGCGCATCGGCATCGCCCGGGCCCTGTCGCTGGAGCCGAAGGTGATGGTGCTGGACGAGCCGGTCTCCGCGCTCGACGTCTCCATCCAGGCCGGCGTGATCAACCTGCTCGACGACCTGCAGGCCAAGCTCGGCCTGTCCTACCTGTTCGTCGCCCACGACCTGGCCGTGATCCGGCACATCGCCGACCGGATCGCCGTGATGTACCTGGGCTCGATCGTGGAGATGGGCCAGGTGGACGAGGTCTACTCGGCCCCCGTCCACCCCTACACGCAGGCCCTGCTCTCTGCGATCCCGATCCCGGACCCGAACACGGAGCGGTCCCGGCAGCGGATCGTGCTGTCCGGCGACCTGCCCAGCCCGGCCGACCCGCCGTCCGGCTGCAAGTTCCGCACCCGCTGCTTCAAGTACGCGGCGCTCGGTGAGAGCGACCGGGCGCGTTGCCGCGAGGAGGTCCCGGCCCTGCTCGGCTACGCCGACGACCATGTCGCGGCCTGCCACTTCGGAGATCGGGCCGAAGCCCTGGCGGTTGGTGAGGCCCAATTCGGTAGCAGGTCGTAATCCCCACCGGGAACGAGGCGTAAGGGTTAACGGGTACTGTCCAAAAAACCCAAACCCCGGTTGCCCCTACAGCGCAC